>CACYUQ010000021.1 GCA_902777615.1 uncultured Selenomonadaceae bacterium | reverse complement strand
GAAATTCGCGATGTTCGTCTCGTCCAGCGGCGCGTCGATCTCATCCAGCACCGAAAACGGCGCTGGCCGCACCTGCAAGAACGCGAACAGCAGTGCGATGACCGTCAGTGCACGTTCGCCGCCGGAAAGCACCGAAAGATTCTGTTGCTTTTTCCCCGGAATCTGTACGACAATCTCGACGCCAGCCTCAAGAACATTCTCCTCATCCGTCAGAATGAGCTGCGCGTCGCCGTCCTCTCGCCCGCCGAACAACTCGATGAAAATGTCGTGGAACGCCTTTTGAATTTCCACGAAAGCCTCTTTAAAGGTCTTCGCCATATTCGCGTCCAATGTCTGGATTAACTGCTGGAAATTCTTCTTTGCATCCTCGACGTCCTTGATTTGCTTTTGGTACGTCTCGTATTGCTCCGATACCCGTTGATGTTCCTCCACCGCGTTCGGATTCACGGGACCGAGTGCCATGATGTCGCGGTCGAGCGTGCGAATTCGCGACCGCAACTCATTGGACGACAATTCCACAATCTGCTCCGCAGCTTCCTCCACGGACAGCGAATAATCTTCTTCTAGCTTTTTCAGGCTTTGCTCGCGTTGGAGTCCGATTTTTTCTGTTTCTTTGTCGATTTCATGCAGCCGCTCGGCAAGCTCACTCTGTTTGCGCCGGATGTCATGAAGCGCTCCCTCCGTTTCGTTTTCCTCCGCCATGCACTGCATCCGCTTTTCGTCGACAGCCTTGTACGCTTCGTTGAAGACCGCGAAATCCGAGAGTAACGCCTCTTTTTCCGCCTTCAAAGCCGCCATCTGCTCCGCTCCATCCGTCAGGCCGGAAAGCAATCGCTCCGCTTCCTCGCGGTTCGCTTCGATTTCTTTTCGCAATCCGCTGATGTCGCGTTCCTTAATCAACACGGCGGTATGACGATTCTGCGCTTCTGCCTTGACTCCTTCCAGCTCCCGTTGACGCTGGTCACGGCTCTGCCCGTAATCCTCGGAATCCTGTTCCAAATCGCTCACGGCTTCCCGCGCTTCGTCGAGCTGACGTTGGAGCTCTTCAACTTCGCCGTGAAGAGCACGCACAGTCTGTACCAGCTTCACACGATTTTCCTGTGCCTCCGCAAAAGTGGCCGCCGCGTGCTTCACAATCTCTTTCAACTCGGACAGGCGGAGCTCATCTCCTTCCACCTGTTTCGCCAATGTATCCCTTTCACCACGCGTTCCGCTCATTTCAACGCGCGCGTCCTCCAGCCGTTTTTTCTCCGTCGCGGTCTGTTCATCCAATACCTTCAATTCCTTGTCGGCGCCCTCGCACTCGCGTTGCGCCGTCTCAATGGAGGCCCGTTTTTCCTCCAATTCGCGCCGTCGCGCTTCCAATTCCTCACGCCGGTTCAAAAATCCTGTCTCGCTGCTCCGCATGCTACCGCCGGAAATAGAACCGCCGGGGTTCAAAAGCTCACCGGTCAGCGTTACAATCCGAATGCGATAGTCTTGACGTTTCGCCACGGAAAGCGCATGGTCCATCGTATCGACCAAAAGTGTCCGAGAAAGCAGGAAATCGACGACCTTTCGGTATTCCTCAGCCGCACCGACCACCTCATTCATATAACCGATTACACCCGGCAGCCGCCGCGCCGTCTCATCCTGCCCGCTCCGCACCGTCAACGTAGACAACGGTAAGAACGTTGCCCGTCCGGCTTTTCTGCGTTTCAAATATTCTATGGCGCCCTTTGCAGCCTCCGCATCCCGCGTCACAATATTCTGTTGCGCGCCGCCCAGCGCCGCCTCCGCCGCCGTCAAATATTGTTTCGGCACTTCAATCAGCTCGGCCACCGCGCCGCAAATGCCGCCCTTCCAAGGCTCGCTTGCCGTCAACACCACTTTCGCTGCATTGCCAAAGCCCTCGTAGGATTGCAACGCTTGCTGCAATATCTCGATTTTTCCTTCCGTCTGGTCGATAAACGTCCTTGCAATGGCGATATTGCTGCGGCGCTCCCGTTGCAGTTTTTCAATCCCACGCCGTTTCGCCTCGCCTGCCTTTAGCGCTGCGAGCAGCGTTTCCTGCTCCTTTACCAGCGCATCCAGCTTCTCAGACATGACGGACAGTTTCTCTTTATTGTCGCCGAGGGATTTCTCTCCCGCCGCGATCTCCCTTTCCTGTCGTTCGCGATTCTCGCCGTTGACAATCAAGTGCTGGTTCAGGGAATCCAACTCGCTTCGCTTTGTCACATATGTCCCCTGGACTTCCGAAAAACGGGCGAAAAGCGCCTCTCGCGTCTGTTTTTTCGCCTTCAAATCCTCGAAAATCCGACTGACCTTCTCTTGCGCTTCGGCGAGTTTTTGCTCCGCTTCCTCCTGCACGGCGAGCGCTTCCTGCTCGTTTATGCGAAGTCTCGCGATGGTCTCCTCTGCCTCCGTGAGTCTTTTCTCCAATGCTTCCCGCTTTTCCTTCAACGCCCGTTGATTCGCGTCGCTGTTTTGGCGACGTTCCTCCAAAACTTTGATTTCCGTTTCCTTTGTATTGATTTTTTCCTGTTGGGCGTCCCGTTCCTCAGCCTTTCGTCGTCCTTCCTGCTCCAAGTCGATACGCGTCTTGGCCAGCGTCTCCTTCGCGGCCTCCAACTTCGCCAGTTCCGCGACTGCCGCCGCTTCCTCCTGACGACACGTCTCGAATCGCTCGCGGCTTTCCCGCTCTCTCGTGCCGAGCTCATCCTGTGCGCGGTAGAGCTCCGTAATTTTGCATCGCCGAAATTCGCCGTTCCATTCGTTGAACCTTCTCGTCTTCTCTGCCGCTTCTGCCAACGGTCCAAGCTGGTTCAAAAGCCCCTGCTGGATGTCCCCGAGCCTGACAAGATTTTTCTCCGTCTCCTCCAACTTTCGCATCGCCGAAACCTTACGGTCACGGAACTTTGTGATGCCCGCCGTCTCCTCGAAGAACAATCGGCGCTCCTCTGGTCGGCTGTTCAACACCAAATCCATCTTGTTCTGGCTGATAACGCTAAGGCCATCGCGTCCAAGCCCCGTATCGGCAAGAGTCTCGTAAATGTCCTTCAAATGACATTTCGTGTTGTTCAGCAAAAATTCACTATCCCCAGTGCGAAAAATCCGCCGCGTGATGACAATCTCATCAAAATTTCCGGGTAAATCCCCCTGATTGAGCAGCGTCAGCGAGACTTCCGCCCCGCCTAATGCACGCCGCTCCGAACTGCCCGCGAAAATGATGTCTTCGGTTTTCGTACCGCGAAGATTTCGCACATTCCGCTCTCCGAGCACCCATCGGATTGCGTCCGTGATATTGCTCTTGCCGCTGCCGTTTGGTCCGACGATGGCCGTCACACCGTGGTCAAATTCGATTTCAATCTTATCCGCAAAGGATTTGAAGCCGTATGCTTCCAACCGCTTCAACTGCAAATCTTCCACCAACCTACTGTATGATCACTCTGCAAACCCGTCCGCGATAGACGCGAATTCTTTCAACGACAGAGTTTCGCCTCGTCTGCCTGGGTCTACCTTCGCCTCGCCGAGCGCTTTTTCAATCATGTCCTTTGAAACGCCGAGCGGCTTCAACGCGTTGGAAAGCGTTTTCCGCCTCTGCCCGAAAGCCGCTTTTACTACGCGGAAAAACAGCTTTTCGTCCTTCACGGTGACGGCGGGCGTTTTCCGTATTGCGCAAGCGATGACCGCCGAGTCGACCTCCGGCGCCGGTAAAAAGCAATTCGGCGATACGTCGAGTACGATTTCCGGCTCCGTATAGTACTGCACCGCCACGGACAGCGCGCCGTAATTCTTGCCACCTGGGCTCGCCGTCATGCGCTCGGCGACCTCCTTTTGCACCATCGTAACAATCTGCGTGATCGGCAGCTTTTGCTCTAAAAGCGCAAGCAAAATCGGCGTCGTGATGTAATAGGGCAAATTTGCAGCGACCTTAAACGGCTCCGTTCCCATCAGCGCAGAAATATCCGTTTTTAAGATGTCTCCCTGCACGAGAGAAAAATGCTCGTAGCCATGAAGTGTCTCGGCAAGGACAGCAGGCAACTTTTTATCCAGCTCCACCGCCGTGACCTCTGCCCCCGCCTCTAAAAGGCCCTGGGTCAGCGTCCCTATGCCCGGCCCGATTTCCAGCACATGGTCGCCCTCTTTTATTTCCGCCGCCTCAACAACGGCGCGTACAACAGCGGGCGAAATCAAGAAATTCTGCCCAAGCCGACGCGACGCGTGCAAGTCAAAGGCCCGTAATATATGTTTCGTCACGCCCTTGTCGGCAATTTGCGGGGTCAGCATCCCGTTTCCTCCCTTGTTTCTCCGTTCAATCCCGCCAGCGCCGCGGAAAATTCTGCCCGCGTCACGCCGTAATGATTGAGCCGCTTCAAAAACGTCTTAGCGTTCGCAAAGCCGACGCCGAGCTTCGCTCCAAGTCTCGCACGGCGCTCCGCCGCCATCGTTCCGCCCGAAAGACCCGCTCCAATCAAATCGGCGGCGGAAAACAGCGTCGTCGGCTGCCAATTCAGCGTCCGCACTTTTTCCAACGCGATGCGGATTGCCTCCGGTGACGCCTGCTCGACGCCGATGTCGTCATTCGCCGTCGCATCCTCTTTCGGAATGAACGCATGTTTTGCCTCCGGAAATTTTTTCGACAGAAAGCGCCGAATACGTTCGCCCGCGGGGTCCGGATCCGTCAATATGATGATGCCGCGTCGTTTGTACGCGTCGCCAATGCTAGCCACCGTCCTCGGCGAAAGGCGAAAGCCGTCCGTAATAATACAGTCTGCTTCCACAGCCCGGTTGACGGCGAGCACATCCATTTTCCCCTCGACAACGAGAACTTCTTTAATCATGAACATCCGTCTCCTTCTCGCCGAGCACAGGCAATACTGCCGCATAAACGTCCTCGGCTATAGTCTCCGGCGTCCTTGGCACCGCGCCCTCACCACAAACGACACGCGCCCATCCAAATTGTTTCGCCGCCTCCGCGTAAGCATCATGAACGCGATGCAAATAATTACAATCCTTTTCGTGAATGTCCACCGCTCCCGTTTCCTTCGCCCGTACAGCCAATAAACGATCACTGGCTTCGGGAGGCATATCGAGAAACACAACGAGGTCTGGACGAGGCAACCCCAATCGTACGTATTCAAAATCCTCCAGCCACGTAAAATATTCCTGACGTGCTTTTGTGTCGGTAAGCTTTACCGCTTGATGTGCCATATTTGAAGTCACGTAACGGTCGGAAAGGACGACGGAGCCCCGACGGTACGCCGCTCCCCATTTCGTATGAAACGATGCGTAACGATCCACCGCGAAAAACGCCGACGCCGCGTAAGCGTCCACATCCGCCGCCTGCGCGCCGAAATCCCCGCGCAAATACATCTTGACCAACGCCGACGAATCCGAATCGTAATCGGGAAACGAGACCCGCATCACGTCGCGCCCTTCAGCCAAAAGCCGCTCGTAGAGGAGCCGCGTCTGCGTCTCCTTCCCCGAGGCGTCCCCCGCCTCCAATATAATCAATTTGCCTTTCGCTTCCATCTCTATTCACCCGTTTTTTCTATTGTACGACGTCAATCCATTGGAGTGATGGATCCCGCGCACCCGTGACCTTCAGTCCGAGAAGCATCATTTCGCGCAGGTACTCGACGGCCTCTGTCGAAATTCGTTCTCCCGGCACAATCGCAGGGATTCCCGGAGGATAAAACGTGACCTCCTCCGCCGCGATGCACCCTGCCGCCTGCGCCAAGGGCACGGACTGCCGAGCCGCGTAAAACGTCTCTCGCGGTGTAAGCTCCGCGACCAAATCCGGCGGTGTCAACACTGACGGAATCGCTAATGATTGCCTGCCCGCATTTTCCCTTGAAAGCGCTGAAAGCGCGTCGAAAAGCCGCCGCGTTTCGCGCTCCGTATCCGCCATCGAAACGATGAAGAGCACATTGCGCTCATCCGCCAGTTCCGCTTGAATATTTTTCTCCCGCAGAAGACGCATGGCTTCCTCACCTGAAAGCCCAAGTCCCGAAACGTTCACCGTCAGTTTTGTCAAGTCCAGCGCCGCTGCGCCGGCGCGTCCCATACGCTCCCGTCCGAAACACCAAAGCCCCGGTAATTCGTTGACCGCCGCGCGCAATTCCTCCGAAAGCCGAACCGCGCGAGCAACGAGCTGCTCCCCGTTCTCCTCCATCTGTAAACGAGCAATATCTAGAGACGCCATCAGAAGGTAATTCGGACTCGTCGTAGCAAGCAACGACGCCGCACGGCGCACCCGCTCCGCCGGGACGCGCCTGTCCTTTCGGAAAAGCATCGACGCCTGCGTCATCGCGCCCAACAGTTTGTGCGTGCTCTGCGCGACGAGGTCGGCTCCGCAGGAAATCGCGTCGGTTGGCAACGCATCTGAAAATCGCAAATGAGCACCGTGGGCCTCGTCCACCAAGAGCGGCACGCCTTTTTCATGAGCCGCCGCCGCAATCTCCTCCAGCTCCGACGCCACACCATAATATGTCGGATAAACCGCCAAGACAGCGCGTGCCGCCGGATGCTTTTCCAACGCGCGCCGCACCGACGACGCCGTTACGCCGTGGGCAATCCCCAGCATCTCGTCCCGCTCCGGCACGATATAGACAGGACGCGCGCCGCAAAGCACCAATCCGCCAACGACGGAGCGATGGATATTTCGCGGCACGATGACCTCGTCTCCCAGAGAAAGCGCAGCCAAAAGCATCGCGTGAATCGCGCCCGTCGTCCCATTCACCGCGAAAAAAGCTTCATCCGCACCCCAAAGCCGCGCCGCTTTTTCCTGCGCCTCTTTAAGGCAGCTCTCCGGACGATGCAAATCGTCCAGTTCGTCCGCCAGCGAAACTTCAGCTCGCAAGCCCTCCGCCGTCACAAAATCGCGAAGCAACGGATGCGCGCCAAGCCCCTGCTTATGCCCTGGCGTATGAAAAGCGAGAACGCCGCTTGCCGCATACGCTTTCATCGCCGCCGCAAGTGGCGCCCTATTCGCGTCGTTCATACGTTTTGCCCTTCTTCACCGAAAGGCGTCTCTACGGCTTCGCTCTCCGCTGCGCTCGCCGCTTCTTTACCTGCCGCCATGACCTCCGCCGTCAGTTCGTCCTCCTCCGGCTGCTGAGGCACCTCGTGCAATACGCGCTTTCTCGGCAGCCGCTTGCGCTTTGCTGCCTCCTTGGGCGATTCCGCCGGTGCTTCCTCCGGCTTCAACGGGAACCGCAAATGAACGCGCGTCCCCTGTCCCTTTCTCGATACGACTACAAACTGCGCGCCAACAATCATAGCCCGCTCCCGCATCCCAAGCAATCCGAAATGCCCGTCCCCGGAAGAGTCCTGTTCCATTGCGCTTTCCACATCAAAGCCCACGCCGTTGTCTTCAATCAAAATCGACACCGCCGCGTCCGTGTAGAGCATCCGAAGCGTGGCGCTCTTAGCCTGTGCATGATGCGCAATATTGCTCAATGATTCCTGGATAATACGGAACAATGCCGCCTTCACATGCGCGTCCAAAGAAACTTCGATGCCTTCCACCGTCATCGAGACGGACACGAGTCCGCGCTCGTGAAGCTGATGCACGAACTGCGCTACCGCCGCCACAAGACCGAGATCGTCCAGCGCCATCGGCCGTAAATTGAAAATAATCTGTCGAACATCGGTCAAGCAATCTTTCAGATGCCTGCGAAGCGTCTGCAAGCTCTCCCTTGCCTCATCCCGGTCCACATCCATCAACCGGTCGCAAATTGACGCTTCCAAAATCACATTGGCAATATCCTGCGCGGGCCCATCATGAATTTCCCGTGATACGCGCAGACGTTCCTCCTCCTGCGCCCGGATAATTGCCGCGCTCAAGAACTTGTTTTTCGACGCCGCCTCCATCTGCGAAACCACGTCACTGAGCGACGAACTCAGGAAATTAAGCATCGAGCTGATTCGCATCGCGAGCCGCTCCGCGCCCTGCAATGTTTTCTGAAAATGCATGAGCTGCGTCTCCAAGCGGTTTCTCATACGCCGCAGCTGCTGCTCCCGTTCCCGCGCCACACCAAGACGAACCTGCACATCTTTCACTGCTTCATAGGCCGCCTGGATTTGCTCCTCCGAATAATTCGCGCTGACATGGACAAGCTTCTGCTTCTCTTTCTGCTCTTCCTGCGTCAGTTCGTCCACTTCTTCGATAACGTCCTGCGTCTGACGGCGGATTTCCTCGAGATTCGCCTTGCTCGTCTCCACCTCGCGCCGCGCCGCCTCATAGACGTCAAAAAGCTGCGACTTACTGCTTTCGATGTTTGCCACCATGGAATGCAGGATATTCTGCAATTTCTTTTCGCCCAAATCCCCTGCCGACGTATTGCCAGCGCCTGTTTTCTTCCCCGTCATTATTCTCTCCCGAATTCCAACAATCAAATTTAAAATCTATACAGTATTTTACACGAACGGAGGCCACCATGCAATGAAAAAGCGGAGGAAATCATACCCCCGCCCCAACTACGCCTCTCTCCTGCGATTACAAATATTTCACCATGTCTCCGAGCGGAATGCGCTCGTCGTGCAAATACGCAGGCTTCGCCCCCTCGGCGGGATAACCGAGATACAGCAGTGAAATCACCGTCGTTTCTCTCGTCTCCGGAAATTCCTCATAAATTTTCCTCGGGTGGAACAAGCCGATGCAGATATTGCCGACACCCAGATCCGTCGCCTGCAGCATCATCTGGGTAATCGCAATCGTCGCGTCCATCATGCCGAAATCGAATTTACCGATCGTATGCTTGGCGGAAATATTTGCGTCATATCCGACAATCAAAATGACCGGCGGGTGGAAATGACATTCCGTGCATTTATCCGCTTTTTCCAGTGCTTCCGGCGTATTCGCGACAAAAATACGCTGGGGCTGATAATTTTTCGCCGTCGGCGCATTATGTCCCGCTTCGAGAATCAAATCGAGCTTATCCTGTTCTAAAGGTCTGTCGCTGAATTTCCGAAGCGAATACCGCTCCCGGCTAAGTTTTGCAAAATCCATAAAAGTGTTCTCCTTTCATACAAACAAAAATCCCTCTTTTCGGCTTGTATTCGCCAAAAAAGAGGGATTTTCCTTCCTGTTTTTCGTTTTATTCCGTTTGCCCGTGATATTCTACGTCGCGGACTTCCACCGCACGGTTTTTCTCGTCCACCATGACCACCGTGGGCTTCCAGCTTCTCGCCTCCGCCTCGTCCATCCAAGCGTAGGCCATGATGATGACCGTATCGCCGGGCTGGGCGCAACGCGCCGCCGCGCCGTTCAGACAAATGACTCCGGAGCCTTTCGGCCCGGGAATCACATACGTCTCGAGCCGCGCGCCGTTGTTATTGTCCACCACCTGTACGCGCTCGTTCGGCAGGATATGCGCTTTTTCCATCAGCGCCTCGTCGATGGTGATGCTGCCCATGTAATTGAGGTTTGCTTCCGTGACCGTCGCACGGTGAATTTTGGACTTAAAAAGGTTCAAAAACATCGCGCTCACTCCCCCAAAATCATATTATCGATCAGCCGCGTCTTCCCGATCTTCACCGCAATCGCCAGAAGCACCGGTTCCGTCACGTTCTTGATTGGCAAAAGCGCCGGAAACGAATAAATATCCACATAGTCGATGACCGCCGTCGGCTCCGTGCCGATCTCCTCGCGGACAATCTTCTTCAGCGTCTCCACGTCCTTCTCGCCGCCTTCAAAAGCCGCTTTACCCTTTTTCAAACTGCGGGAAAGCACCAACGCCGCTTCCTTCTCCGCGGCAGAAAGATATTGGTTCCGCGAGCTCCGAGCAAGGCCGCTCTCCTCGCGCACGATCGGCACCATGACGACCTCGGTGGGAATATTCAAATCGGAAACGAACCGCTTGACCACGACGACCTGCTGCGCATCCTTCTGGCCAAAATACGCGCGGTCGGCACGAGAAAGATTCATCAGCTTCGTCACCACCGTCGCAACGCCGCGGAAATGACCGGGCCGCTGAGCACCGCAAAGCTTCTTCGTGATGTCGCCCTCGACGTTCACATAAGTGCAGTAGCCTTCAGGGTACATCTCTTTCGGCTCCGGATGGAACACCGCGTCCACTGGCACCGTTTCCAGCTTCTTGCAGTCTTCCTCAAAACGGCGTGGATACGCGTCGAAATCCTCGTTCGGGCCGAACTGCGTCGGATTCACGAACACCGACGCAATCACCACGTCGTTCTCCTGCCGCGCGCGGCGCATCAGCGTCAGGTGCCCCTCATGGAGCGCCCCCATCGTCGGCACCAGCCCGACACTCTTGCCCGCATCCTTCGCCGCCTTGGAAAACGACTGTATTTCCTGTACAGTACGCAATACCTTCATCATTTGTTCTCCTTTATCCTTTATTGTCTACGCCGCAGAATGCGCGTCCATCACTTCTCCGTCCCCGCGCGCGTCCTTCCGCACGAAATAATTCGCGAGGAACGAGCCGGAAACATTGTGCCAGAGGCTGAAAATCGCGCCCGGCACAGCCGCCAACGGATTGAAATACATGACCGCCAACGACGCGGCCAAACCGGAATTTTGCATACCGACCTCGATAGCGACAGCCCGCGCCTTCGCCGGCGTCAGGTGGAATACCTTCGCTAACGTGTAGCCGCACAAAAGGCCGAAGCCATTGTGCAAGATCACGACGAGGAAAATCAAGAGCCCATGCGCGAAGAGCTTCTCCGCCGACAGCGCGACCACGCCGCCTACCAGAAGGGCAATCGCGATAACCGAAATCAGCGGCAGCACCGGCAGGAATTTCTCAACAAACTTTCCGGCGAAATGATTGACCAAGAGGCCGGCAATCACCGGGCACAATACCATCATCGCGATGGACTTCATCATCGCAACGAGGGAAATATCCACCCATGCGCCCGCGAGCACCCAGGTCAAAAACGGCGTCACCAGCGGCGCCAAAAGCGTCGTCGTCATCGTCATCGCAACGGACAGCGCCACGTCACCCTTTGCAAGATACGTGATAACGTTCGACGCGGTACCACCCGGGCAAGTGCCGACCAGCACGACGCCGATGGCGATTTCCGGCGGCAGCGCAAAAACTTTGACCAATACCCAAGCAATCAACGGCATCAACGTAAATTGCGCCAGCGCGCCGATACCGACCTCCCAAGGCCGCTTCGCAAGCATGTGGAAATCCTCAAACTTCAGCGTCATACCCATGCCAAACATCACAACGCCCAACATCCACGGCACATGCGGCCCAACCCATGTCAAGGAAGCTGGAACTGTCGCGCCTAAGATTGAGATCAAAATAATCAGAATCGCCATGTTGTCCACAAAAAGGTTACAAAACTTTTTCATCAGAACCCCTCCCATAATAGAACCAAGGAACACGGCTATGAAAAAAGCGCCTTCCGGCAAAGACCGAAAGGCGCAGGAATTTCCTGTGCGAAAAGCCTCTCTGTCTCAGTCCGAAAAAGATCTAAGCAGACGTTTACCAAATTGAACGAGAAAATATAAAGTATAATTCCAAAAGGATATTATCTCCATTCCGATGGTAGGATAGCACAACGCCGCAGAAATTGCAATGAAAAAACAAAATTTAACCGCAATATAATGTTTGTCGACGTTTCTATAGTATCAATACTGCATATCCCGCATGACCGGCCGATAGCCCGTCCCTAAATCGGTGTACGTCATCCAATTCGCTTCCGGGTCCCATTCGAGATCATAGCGATGAGACTGCGGCTCGACGTTGCCGAAATTCTCAAAGGACAGCACCAGCGTTCCGCCGTTCAGCGGCGTGATGTTCGCCTCGCCGGACGGTACGCCGGAATGGAAATTCCTGCTGTCGACGTAAATCTGCATTTTCCCTGCCGCTGCGTCATATCCGTACAGCTTCGCCTGCGCGCGGCTGGCGATGACGAAAAAGGTCTTGTCGTTCTCCTCGTCACGCACGGCGCGGAACCAATAGCCGTAGGTCACCTCCGGCAAATATTCCTCATAAACGCGCTCCTGATCGCGCCACATGATCACATGATAACGTCCCGCGTCATTCGCCGCGAGAATGCTGCGGATTTGCACGGTAATCTTACCGTCCGGCGTGGTAAAGGATTCCTTCCACGCCTCGGTCTTGCTGATTTGCGCGGTCAGGTTTGCCTGATACTTGAGCAACGCAAAGGAACTCGCTTCCACCGTCTGCGCCTGCGTGCCGAAAAACGCCGCGCCTGCCATCAACGGGACAAGAAGAACTTTCTGCCACTTTTTCATTGAAACCCCTCCGATCTTTGTTTTCCACGATACACGTTTGTAATTACATGCCTACTATATCAAAAGAACGTCCCAAAAACAAGCGAAAACGCCGACAGGCTGAAACTTCGTGTTTCGTCTGTCGGCGTTTTCGCTGTTCCTTTTATCTTACTTTGCCATCAATTTCGCGACTTTATTCGCGAAGTCCACCGGATTCTCCGGCAGGATGCCTTCAATCAAGAGCGCCTGCGTGTAGAGCAAATCGCAGTAATCCTTGAAATCCTGGCTGTCCTTGCCCGCCTCGTGGAGCTTTTGCAGACGCCCGAAAAGGTCGTGGTGCGGATTCAGCTCAAGAATGCGCTTCGCCTTGAACAGCGGATTGTCCATGTCGGCGAAGGTCTGCTCCATCGAAAGGCTCGGGCCCATCTCGTCGGCTACGAGGCAGACGGCGCTGGTCTTGAGACGCTGCGAAACCTTGACGTCCGCGACCTTGTCGCCCAGCGTTTCCTTGATATCTTTGATGAGGTCGTCATTCTTCTTTGCGATGTCCTCGGTTTCTTTTTTCGCCGTCTCGGACTCCGCGTCGCCGAGGTCGAGATCGCCGCGGGCGATGGACTGGAATTCCTTGCCGTCGTAATCATGCAGCGCTTCGATGGCAAACTCGTCCACCGGGTCGGTGCAGAACAGCACTTCGAGCCCTTTCTCGCGCAACAGCTCCATCTGCGGCAGCGCCTCGATGATGGCCTTGTCCTTGCCGGTCGCGTAGTAAATCTTCTTCTGGCTCTCCGGCATGCGATCCTTGTATTCCTTCAGCGTGACGAGCTTCTCTTCCTTCGAGCTGGGGAACAGCACCAGGTCCTTCAGCTTCTCCTTCGCGTCCCCCGCCGTGTAGATCGTGTTGTAGATGCCGATTTTCAGCGACTTTCCGAACTCGGCCCAGAACTTCTCGTACTTTTCGCGGTCTTTTTCCAGCGTTTTTTCGAGAGATTTCAGGATCGTCTTTTCGAGATTCTTGCCGATGACTTTCAGCTCACGGCTCTGCTGCAAAAGCTCGCGGGAAATGTTCAGCGAGAGGTCTGGCGAATCCACGAGGCCCTTGACGAAACGCAGATAATCCGGCAAGAGGTCTTTGCACTTCTCCATGATGAAGACGTGCCGCGAATAGAGCTGCATACCCGGCTCGAAATCCGTATGATACAGGTTGAACGGCGCTTTCGACGGAATGTACATCAACGCCGTGTATTCCACCGTGCCTTCGGCTTTCGTGTGGAAAACCTCCATCGGGTCTTCCCACTCGTGGAACTGATTCTTGTAAAACTCGTTGTACTCCTCCTGTTTGATGTCGCTCTTGTTCTTTGTCCAGAGCGGCTGCATGGAGTTCAGCGTGCGGACCTCGACCTTTTTCTCTGGCTTCGCATCCTCGATGACTTTGCCGTCCTTATCCTTCGGCTTTTCCTCGGTCACGAAATCCATCTTGATCGGGTAACGCACATAGTCCGAGTATTTCTTCACGAGGCGCTCTAACTTATACGTCTCGGTGAAATTCTCCTCGGCCTCGTCGCCGTAGAATTCTTTTTTCAGGGAAAGCGTAATCGTCGTACCACGCTTCTCCTTCTCGCAGGGCTCAATGCTGAACGAACCGCTGCCGTCGGACTCCCAGCGCACGGCCTCCTGCGTCCCGGCCTTGCGCGTTGTAATCGTGACTTTTTCCGCCACCATGAACGCCGAGTAAAAGCCCACGCCGAACTGGCCGATCATATCCTTATCCGTAACGTCGTTGCCGCCCTCTTTTGCCTCCTTCAGCTTTTCGAGGAACGCCTTCGTGCCGGATTTCGCGATCGTACCGATATTCTCGATGACTTCTTCTTTCGTCATGCCGATACCGTTGTCCGAAATCGTCAGCGTATGGCTGTCCTTATCGGGCACGAGGTAAATCTCATAGTCCTCGTCCCCTTCCAAAATCTCGCGGTTCGTCAGCGACTCAAAGTGCAGCTTGTCGATTGCGTCCGATGCGTTCGAGATCAGCTCCCGCAAAAAAATCTCCTTGTTCGTGTAGATGGAATTAACCATCAAATCGAGCAGTTGCTTCGTCTCCGCTTGAAATTCGTGCATTTCCTTCGCCATGAAAGAACAATCTCCTTTGCAAATAAAAAGTCTGGCACTCTCACTCTCCGAGTGCCAGACTTATAATACATCAAAAAGTCAAACTTGGCAAGATGATTATATATTTTTCCCGCCCGAACTTACGCTTCCGCTTTCCAAAGCCCATGCAGATTGCAATATTCGTAAGCCGCGACAGGCGCGTCGCCTTCTGCCAGCGTGAATGTCGCTTCCGGCGCGTCGCCCGGCGCGAAGAAGTGGAACTGGCCGCCGTTTTTCGTCTGGAGGTAAACCCACTGAATATAGTGCGCCTCGATCATCGGATGCGGCGCGCTGCCAACTTTGACCGTAACTTGGCTGCCCTGTTTTTCGATGACAGGCACATGCTTTTCTTTGGCGGCGTCCGTCGTATTTGCCGTCAAAAGCTCTGCCGTGCCCTCGCCACAGCAGTCCGCGTGGTCTTTTCCTCCCGGCAGGGCCATCACCAAGCGCCCGCAAGTACGGCAACGCAAGAATTTCGGCTCAAACTTCATGAAAATCCCCTCGCTTTCTCTTAGTCACATTATATTATTCGTCTTCCTCTTCCATCAATGCGTCGTAAGCGGCGACTACCGCCTCAAATTCTTCGTCCGTCGGCTCGATATACGCTTCCTCGCCGCTCTCATCGAGCACGACCTTCGCAAAGAACGCCGAATCCTCGTCCTCATCGTCCTCGTGGTCATGCTCATGACAATGGCAGTGTCCCTCTTCATCGTCTGCACAGGTCGGCACCAAGAGCGCGTACTTTTCCCCTTCTACCTGCAGGACCAGTTCCTGCGCATAGTAATACTCGTTCCCCTCGTCGTCGGTCATCACAACGATAACCTCGTCGTCCTCCATCTTCTCTTCATCCATCGGTTTGTCTTTTTCCGAAGCCATGCGCGCACCTCTTTCTTTGTCATTCATATGATTATCTGTCAATCGCATTGTACCGTACTTTGCCTTGCGCTGTCAACGACACAAACGGGAAAATCATGAATCGCGCAAAAAAGCTCCGAACTTCGTAATTCACGAAGTCCAGAGCTTTTTCTACATCTTATTCCGCTTTTTTCTTTACAGCAGTACGGATGGACAGCTCGCGGAGCTGCTTTTCATCAACCTCCGACGGCGCCTGCGCCATCACGTCGGACGCGCTCTGCGTCTTCGGGAACGGGATGACGTCGCGAATCGACGGACGCTTCGCCATCAGCATCACGAGACGGTCAAGACCGAAGGCCAGTCCGCCGTGCGGCGGCGTGCCGTACTGGAACGCGTCGAGCATAAAGCCGAACTTCTGCCGCGCCTCTTCCAGCGTCAAACCGATAGCCTCGAATACTTTTTCCTGCAACTCGCTGTTGTAAATACGGAGACTGCCGCCGCCAATCTCGACACCGTTCAATACCATATCGTAGGCAATGGCCTTGACGCGGCCCGGATCGGTCAAAAGATACTGCACATCTTCGTCGCGCGGCGCGGTGAACGGATGGTGCATCGCCTTCCAGCGCTTTTCCTCTTCGCTGTATTCGAACATCGGGAAATCGACGACCCAGAGGAAGCAGAGCTTGTTCGGATCGATCAGGTTCCGGCGACGTCCCATTTCAAGACGCAACGCGCCGAGAGACTGCGCGACAGCCAACGGCTTGTCCGCGACGATCAGCAAGAGGTCGCCGGTCTTCGCGCCGCACTTTTCCTTGATTTTCTCAAAGACTTCGTCGGAATAGAATTTCTTGAACGGCGACTTGACGCCTTCCGTCGAATACTGAATCCATGCCATGCCCTTCGCACCATAGCCCTGCACATACTCAACGAGGCCGTCGAGTTCGCGGCGCGGAATGTCGGCGTAGTCGTCGACCTTGATAGCCTTGACCTTGCCGCCTGCTTCGAGGACGGAGGAGAACACCTTGAAGGTCGAGCCTTTGACCTCTTCGGAAATGTCGAGCAGCTCCATGCCGAAGCGCAGATCCGGCTTGTCCGAACCAAAGCGCTCCATCGCGTCATCCCACGTCATACGCAAGAACGGCGTTTCAAGCTTCGTGCCGAGAGCTTTTTCAAACAGCTCGCCCATCATACCTTCCATCATCGTCAGGATCGTCTCCTGATCGGTGAAGGACATTTCAATATCGAGCTGGGTGAATTCCGGCTGACGGTCAGCGCGCAAATCTTCGTCGCGGAAGCAACGAACGATCTGGAAATACTTCTCGAAGCCAGCCACCATCAAAATCTGCTTGTAAATCTGCGGCGACTGCGGCAGCGCATAGAAATTACCGGGGTTCAGACGGCTCGGCACGAGGAAGTCCCGGGCGCCCTCCGGCGTGCTCTTGCAGAGCATCGGCGTCTCGATTTCGAGGAAACCGAGACGATCGAAATAGTCGCGCATGATTTTCGCCACGCGATGACGCAGCATGATATTCTTCTGCATCTCGGGACGGCGCAGGTCGAGATAGCGATACTTGAGCCGCAGCATCTCGTCCACGTCAAGATCGTCCTGAATATAGAACGGCGGCGTCTTCGCCTTGTTCAAAATACGAAGCTCGCTGCACACGATCTCAATCTTGCCCGTCTCCATCTTCGGGTTCACGGTGTCCTCAGAACGCGCGCGCACCGAGCCGCGCACCGCAATGACGAACTCCGAACGGAGCGACTCCGCCTTGTGGAACGTGCCGTCATTCATTTTTGCTTCGTCATAAACCACCTGCACATAACCAGAACGGTCGCGCAAATCGACAAAAATCAGCCCGCCATGATCACGGCGACGCGACACCCAGCCGCAGACGACGACCTCCTGCCCGACCTCGCTCTCGCGAAGTTCTCCGCAGTGATGCGTCCGCTTCATACCTTCTAAAGTTTCCATTCTTTCTTCACCCCAACAGCTTATTGATAATCTCATCCCGCGCAACTTGTTCTTGCGCGCTGGTTTCCATATCCCTGAGCGTCACGACGCCCTTCGCGAGCTCGTCCTCGCCCAAGATCAACGCGTACCGCACCTTTGCTTTGTCCGCCTGCTTCATCTGCGACTTCATACTGCGACCAGCGTAGTCCATGCGCGCCGAAACCCCTGCGTCTCGAAGCTCCGCCAGCAATCGGAACGCCGCTTCCTTCGTTTCGTCGCCCATCGCGACGACAAAAGCGTCCGCGCTCTCCGACCTTTCCGGGAAAAGGCCTTGCATCTCCATCGCCAGCATCACACGTTCCAGCCCGACGGCGAATCCCACCGCCGGTGTCGGATTGCCGCCGATTTCCTCGACCAACCCGTCGTAGCGACCGCCGCCCGCCACCGCGCTTTGCGCGCCCAGCGGCTCGTACTTGATTTCGAAAGCAGTCTTCGTATAGTAATCCAGGCCGCGCACCAGCCGCGGATCGCAGGTAAATTCTACGCCCGCCGCCGTCAGATACGACTTGACTTTCTCAAAATGGTCGGCGCATTCATCGCAGAGGCAGTCCGTAATCTCCGGCGCACCGACGGAAAGCTCCTGACATTTCGGATTCTTGCAGTCCAGAAGTCGCATCGGATTTCTGTCGTATCGCGAACGGCAGTCCTCGCAAAGCCCATCCAGTTTCGCGCCGAAAAACTCTTTCAGCTTTTGCCGATAGACGGGGCGACACGCCGGATCGCCAACGGAATTGATCGAAAGCGAAAGCTCCTTGAGCCCAAGCGACTGCAAAAAGCGCACCGCAAGCAAAATAATCTCCGCGTCCACCGCCGGACTCGCTTCGCCCAGCGCCTCGACGCCGAACTGATGAAACTCGCGGAACCGCCCCTTCTGCGGACGGTCGAAACGGAACATTGAACCAATATAAAAGAGCTTCGTCAACGCGTCTTCCGCGTATAGTTTATGTTCGAGATAGGCGCGCACAGCCGCCGCCGTATTTTCCGGGCGAAGTGTGATACTGCGCCCCCCGCGGTCCATGAACGTGTACATTTCCTTCTCGACCACGTCCGTCGTATCGCCAATTCCGCGCTGAAACAGCTCGGTATGCTCAAATACCGGCGTCCGTATCTCACGATAGCCGAATCGATCGCAAATATCCCTGATCTTTTCCTCCACATACCGCCAGCGCTCTACGCTGTCCGGCAGAATGTCCTTCGTCCCCCGAGGGGCCTGCGTCAACATCAAAAAGCCTCCTGTTCTCCATACACTTCCCGAAGAAGCCGCGCTCTTTTTTCAATATAATCGTCCACCTTGTCCAGATAGACGGTAATTTCTTTGGGATGAAACGACGTTTTCAAATATCGCGCCGTCGGGCTGACAATCTTCGAGGTCGCCGCGCCGCCGATGCCTAAAATCGTCTGCCGCTCGCCCATAATCTGGATATTGTACATACTCTCCGCGCCGGAACGGCAACAACCGACATTTTCCAACTGACCGCTTTGATAACCCTGCCGGTAAAGATAATACGGGCGAAGCCCCATCCGCTTCGTGGCGTCCATCGCAACCGCGAACATTTCCCGCGCCGTCGCATCGTCCGGCAGCTCCGTCTCGGAAAGATTCTCCTTGAGCCGAGAGCCCTTCTTCAGCGCCAGC
>CACYUQ010000020.1 GCA_902777615.1 uncultured Selenomonadaceae bacterium | reverse complement strand
CTGCATATCAAGGATATGATGGAGCCGCTCCGACATGGGAAAATGCCGAACTTGCGTCTTTTGGCACGGGAGGCGATTGTCGTTCCGGAGACAATGGCGGTCTCCAGATTACTCAAAACGCTGCAAAAGAACCGCGCCCAGCTTGCCATCGTCGTGGACGAATATGGCGGCACCGCGGGCATGGTGACAATCGAGGATATCGTCGAGGAAATCGTCGGCGACATCCAGGACGAGTTTGACGAGGAGCGCCCGGTGGTCGAGCGTCGCGCGCCGCTGATTTATTCCGTGGACGCGTAGCTGCCCATCGACGAGATCAACGACATTTTGGAGCTTTCCCTCGACGTCGAGAACGTCGACACTATCGGCGGCTGGGTTTACGCGCAGGGCGAGACGCCGCCGAAGGTTGGGCAGTTCGCGTGGCTGGACGGCAATGCGTTTTTCGTCGAGGAAGTGGAAGGCGTGCGCATCACCCGCGTCCTGGTCCGGCTCAAGAAAGAGCTGGCCGAGGAACACGAGGAAATCCAAGGAGATACAGAGGACAACGAATAAGACGAAAAGGATGAGATTTGAGATTTGCGATAGATAGGAAAAGGAGATGAAAATATGGAATGGAACGGGCAAAAAGCGCGGGAAGCCATCGAAGCGTTTGCGTTCGGCCCCGAGGAACTGATCGCCGCCGTCGAGGTGTTCAAGAGCGAGATTGGCAAAGGGCTGGCGGGGGACGCCGAGTCGACGCTGAAGCCGCTTCCGTCGTATCTTGGGCTTCCGACGGGCGAGGAGCAGGGCGAGTTCATCACTCTGGACTTTGGCGGAACCAATGTGCGGGCGGAGCATGTGCGGCTCTTCGGCGGCGGAAAGTATGTGCAAGCGGCGCGGGTGGCGAAGCCCTTGATCGTGCCGGGGCGTTATAACCATGCGGGGCGCGGCGCCTCGGCGGCGGGACTGTTCGGCTTCCTCGCCGAGATCATTGACGCGGTGCTCGGCGGCGATCATGAGACGCCGTATCGGCTGGGCCATACCTTTTCATTTCCGTCGGCGCAGGATTCGCCTCGGGACGCAAAGCTTCTTTCGTGGACGAAAGAACTGGCGGTTCCCGATGTCGAAGGGCGCTGGGTCAATGAACGGCTGAACGAGGCCCTCCTGAGCCGCGGCCTTTCCAATGTTCGTCCTACGGCCATCTTGAACGATACGGTCGCCGTGCTCTTGGCAGCGGCTTACCAGTGGGACGGCGTCGCCATCGGCTCGATTTACGCGACGGGTTTCAACGCCTGTTATTTGGAGGAATTTGGCGGGGAAAAGCAGCCGATGGTCATGAATCTCGAAGCGGGCAATTTCGGATGGCTCGATCAAAACGAATACGACTTGGCGCTGGATGCGGCATCGGAGAAGAAGGGCGAGCAGACGCTGGAAAAGATGGTGTCGGGACGATACCTGGGCGCGCTGTTTTCGCGGGCGTTCGGCGATATTCTCGGCGAGACGTTCCCCGCTGTGTCCGGCGAAGATCTCTGCCGTATTATCCAAGGCGAGGGTGCGGCGCTGCTTCGACGCATGGCTGGCATTCCGCTGACGGACGAACAGATCGGGGAATGTGTGGCGCTGGCGGAAGCAATCGTGCGTCGCTCGGCGCGTATCGCCGCCGCTGTTTATGTGGGGACGTTCCGTCATATCTTGGGCAACGCCGCTCTCGGTGTGCAAAACATCGCTGTCGAGGGTTCGTTCTTCACGCACATGGGCATCGCACGCGTAGCGCTCCGCGACGCGCTCCAAGAGATATTGAAGGACGAAGCGAAGTATGTGCAAGTCCTGCACGTTACCGGCGGCGCTTCCCTCGGCGCCGCCATCGCCGCAGCGATGATCGAGGGGTAAGGACGTATTTTTGGAAAGAAAACGGTTCGCAGCGGAAAATATTCGCTGCGAATCATTTTTTTGCCAGAAGGATGCATTTTGTCCTTTCGTCGGCGACGCTTGCTTTTTTCAGGGAATGTGGTATAATGGCAGATATTTTTTGGATAGGTATATTGGAAAGGACAAGGGATTTTCATGGCAGACACGAAACGGCCGCATATTGTCGTCGTCGGCGCGGGCTTCGGCGGCGTCAAAGTGGCGAAGGGATTGGCGGAACTTCCCGTCGACGTTACGATCATCGACAGGAATAATTTTCACGTATTTCAGCCGCTCCTCTACCAGCTTTCGACTTCGGAGCTGGACGAGAACGAGATTGCGTATCCGATCCGCGCGTTTTTCCGCAATACGAAGAACGTTCGCTTTTTCATGGCGCACGCGGAGGATTTTGATACCGAGAATAAAGTCCTGATTACCGACCATGGTGATGTGCATTACGATTATCTGGTATTGGCGGCGGGCGCGATGACGAATTTCTTCGGCATGGAGAGCGTCGCGAAGCATTCTTTCGGTATGAAGACTCTGCAGGAAGCGGTGGCGATTCGCAACCATGTATTGCGGATGTTTGAGAACGCCACGAAGTGCGAGGACGCGGAGGAACGTCGTCGGATGCTGACTTTCGTTTGCGTCGGCGGCGGCCCGACGGGCGTCGAGTGTGCGGGCGCGTTGTCCGAATTGATTTATGGCGTCATGGCGCACGAGTACCATGACCTTGATTTTTCCGAGGCGAAGGTCGTGCTGGTCGAGGCGATGGATCATGTGTTGGCGATGATGCCCGACGAGCTTCAGCAGGAGACGATTCGTGTGTTGCACGACATCCGCAAGGTTGACGTTCGGATTTCGACGCAGGTCATGGATTACGACGGCGAAGAACTGAAGCTGAAGGATGGCAGCTCGATTCCGACAAAGACGGTGATCTGGGCGGCTGGCGTCAAGGCGGTTTCATTCGTCAAGAAGCTTGGCGCGGAGACGGACCGGGCGGGACGCGTCGTAGTGGAAAAGACGCTTCAGGTCAAAGAGCATCCCGAGATTTTCGCGATCGGCGACTGTGCGAATTTCATGCAGGACGGCCGCCCGTTGGCAACGGTGGCGCCGGTGGCGACGCAGCAGGCCGAGGTCTGCGTCCAAAATATCAAGAAGCTGCTGAAGGATCCGAACGCGAAGCTTTCCGAGTTCACTTATAAGGACGTGGGCGCGATGGCGACGATTTGCCGCGGTCATGCCGTCGTCGCGATGGGCAGCATGAAGATGCGGGGCTTTTTCGCGTGGGTGGCGTGGATGGTCGTGCATTTGATGCGTCTCGCGGGCACCTATACGAACCTGACGGTCGCTTACAAATGGTTCTGGAATTTCCTGTTCGGCCTGCGGCTAGGCCGGGTCATCAACGACACGGAAATGCAGGATATAAGATAAGAAAAAATGAAGCCCCGGCGAAAAGCCGGGGCTTTTATATGTGCTTTCGGGCAACAAAAAACCGCCTGCTGATGCAGACGGTCTTGCTTTCAAAAGTGGTCGGGATGACAGGGTTCGAACCTGCGGCCTCATCGTCCCGAACGATGCGCGCTACCAAACTGCGCCACATCCCGACGACAGAATGATTATACGCTATGTTTCGCGAAAATGCAAGCCTTTTTTGCAAAAAGACGTTAAACTTTTAGTGTTTGCGGTGCGCGAGCAACCGAATGACCTTTGCGCCGGTGTTGTGGATGCGGCGGAGCGGTGCGACGCGCGTCGTCGTCTGGGGCTTCATGTCCGCGCCGCTGACGCTGAAATCGCCGCGCTTCAGATAGGTCGTGCGGAATTTTTCCGGCTTGAAGATGTTCTTGATTTTTTGCAGGAGGTCTTCCGGTGCGGCGGCGAATTCGCAGAGGAACAAGTCGGCGGCGACATAGGAAAGGTTTTTGTACAAATGGATGGCAAAATGCCCCTCGGCGAAAAGCATCAAAAGCGCCGCATGATTCTCGTCGACATCCTGCACCGTGGAGGACAGGATGTGGAACCCGTGCTCCTCGAACAGTGAGGAAACTTTTATGGGCAGACTGTCTTCATCGATCAGACAGCTTGCCTTGCATCCGTACAAATCTGCCGTCAGGTGGCGGGCGATAATCTTGTCCATAAGCACATTACTCCTTGAGGTTTTCTTCTTCTGAGAACATTATAAGCGGGAACGCGGAGCCGTGTCAATGACTGACAGGCGGCGGGGCGGATTTTTTCTCCCGTTTTTCCCGGACGCCGAACCATACCCAAGCGGCGGCGCCGAGGAGGACGGCGGCGAGGCTGGTGGTCTGCGCCGAGGTAAACAGCCCCAGCACCGGATCGGTGTAATCGCCGCGGAAATATTCGAGGAAAAAACGAGCTGTCGAATACAGGATGACATACAGAGAAAATGCCTGTCCTTTCGCGTGGGCGGTAGTACGGTACATCAGCAGCAGCGCGAAAATCGCCATGTCAAGCTGACCTTCCCAGATTTCGGCGGGCCAAAGCGGTTGGCTGCCGTATGTCCGATAGGCGAGGGTGGTGGACGGGTAGAGGATGCCAAAGTCGCCGCCCGTCGGCGCGCCGAAGGCGTCGCCGTTCAAAAGGTTCGCACAGCGTCCCAGAGCTTGACCGAGGATCACGGCGGGGCAGACGATGTCCGCCATCGCCCAACTGTCGATGCCGTGCCGCTTCGTGTAGAGGATGCCGACAATGGCGCCAAGCACGATGCCGCCCTGGATTGCCATGCCGCCCTGCCAGACGTTCAGGATTTCCGTCAGATGGTCGCGGTAGTAGTCCCAGTCGAAGAAAAATACGTCCCAAAGCCGCGAGCCGAGAATGCCTGCCAGCCCACAGTAAATACCCATGTCGGCGATATGGCCGTGCCACCGCCCGTCCTGCTTCGCGAGGAAATAGGCAACGCCGGTGGCCAACACGATGGACAGGCTCAAAACAAGTCCGTAGGCGCGAATCGGGAAGTCGCCGATATAGAAAAGAAATTGATGCATGAAAACCTCCGAAGAAAAGAAAATTCTTTTCCATTATAACGCAAATTTTTAGATTTTGTCGACAGACAAAATCTTCCGCCATAGCGTTTTAGCGAGGTGAAAATATATATTTTTTTGTCGCTTGCAAAGAATTTTTTAATGTGGTAAAATGACGGAAATTTTTAGAAGGGAGGGAGAATATGGAGAAGACAGGCAAGAATCTGCGGGGCGGTCGCCAGCTTCCGTTGCAGCAAGGGCTGATCAGCGAGATGCGGATGCAGGGCACGGACAAGGACGCGCGTCAGCGCGACCCGGAAGAGCGTCAGCAGACTGTGGGAACCGTCAAGGTGTGGAGCGTCGTGGACTAAACGACGCTCTTATTTTTTGTCATAATGGCGGCGGGAATATTCTTTCTTTGCCGTATTTTTTTTGTTATACTTTGGTTGTGCGATACTACTCTCTGTTAAGATTATTGAATTTTTACAGAGAGTCATGAGACGTCAGACGCGCCGCAGGTGCGGCTGCCTGTGCCCCGAATGGGGTATAGCCTGCGAAGCAGGCGTATCTTCGGTCAAAATTTTTATTTAAATATTGGTCGAAGATAAGTATGAAATGATACGATAAGGATGGGATATAAAATGGAGCGAGCACGGCGCGAATACCATTTTCGGGACGGAAAGAGTCTTGTTCTTGGGGAACGGACGCTGGTGATGGGAATTCTGAACGTGACGCCGGATTCGTTTTCCGACGGCGGCTCTTGGAACACGCCGGACAAAGCGCTGCGCCATGCGAAGCAGATGATTGCGGACGGCGCGGATATCATTGATGTCGGCGCGGAATCGTCCCGGCCTGGATTCGTGCCGATGTCGGCGGCGGAAGAGATGGAGCGGCTGCGGCCGTTTCTCGAAGCGCTGCTGCCGGAGATTTCTGTGCCCGTGTCCGTCGATACGTTCAAGGCGGAGACGGCGGGGATGGCGGCGGCAATGGGCGTCCATCTTCTCAATGATATTTGGGGGCTGCAATACGCCGAGGAACCGGGAGAGATGGCGAAGGTCGCGGCAAGATATGATTTGCCCGTGGTCGTGATGCACAATCAAGCAGGTACGGTCTACGAAAAAGACATCATCGAGACGATGAAGCGTTTTTTTCACGAGAGTCGACGCATCGCACAGGCGGCAGGCGTGGGGCCGGAGAAATTGATTCTCGACCCGGGCATCGGGTTCGGCAAGACGGCGGAGGACAATCTCGTCGTATTGCGCCGATTGGCAGAGCTTTCATCGTGGGATGATGCGGAATGGCCGATTTTGCTCGGCGCGAGCCGCAAGAGCTTCATCGGCGCGGCACTGGGGCTTCCCGTCGAGGAGCGGATGGAGGCCACGGGCGCGGCGACGGTGCTGGGCATTGCGTCGGGGGCGGGCATCGTGCGTGTGCATGATGTGAAGCCGATGGTGCGAATGTGCCGCATGGCGGATGCAATATTGGATTCGTAAAACGGAAAGGAGCGGTATCATGGTGGACAAAGTGGAATTGGTGGGCATGGAGTTTTTCGGGTATCACGGTTGCCAGAAGGAGGAACGCGCGATCGGGCAGCGATTCTACGTCGATGTGGCAATGTACCTGGACCTTGGCCCGGCGGGCAAGTCTGACGACCTGAACAAGACGGTGAATTACGCGGACGTTTTTTCCGAGACGCGCGCTATCGTTGAGGGGGAACCGTTCACGCTGCTGGAGGCGGTGGCGGAGCGCATCGCCGAAGTGCTGTTCACCCGGCATCCGATCATTGAGCGGCTGCGGATTACCGTGCATAAACCTTATGCGCCGATTCCCGGAAAATTCGCCGACGCGGCGGTGACGATCCGTCGGACGCGTCCCAAAAGTGAATAACGTGGATGAATCTCGCACCGCTTATTTGAGCCTCGGCGCGAATCTCGGGAACCGTGAGGAAACGCTTCGCGAGGCAGTGAAGCGTTTGGCGGCGGAGGACGGCGTGGAGCTGTGCGCTGTTTCGCCGCTTTACGAGACAGAGCCTTGGGGGAAAACGGATCAACCGAGATTCTTGAATATTGCCGTCTCTTTGCGCACGACGCTTTCGCCGGAGGCGCTTTTGGAGTTGGCACAAACGGTGGAAAATGATCTGGGGCGCGTGCGTCACGAACATTGGGGCGCTCGTACCATCGACATTGACATTGTGCATATCGAAGGCGTTGAGCGCAACACTCCAACGCTTACGTTGCCGCATCCGTACATGCTGGAGCGGGCATTCGTTCTCGTACCGATGGCGGAAATCGCCCCCGGGCTTGTCGTCAAGGGAAAGACAATCGAGGCATGGAAAATAATTGCAGGAAATGAAGGCGTGACGCGCGTTGCGCCATCCTTTATATGGTGAAAATAAGCAAGACGCCCCGCGCTATGGTTGCGCGGGGCGTCTTGCTGTCATTGCTTCTTGTTCATTCCCATCCATTCCCGATATTTCTGCGGCGCGAGGCGGCGGATTTCCGATTCGCTTTTGCCGAATGCCCAGCGCACGCCTATGCCGCCATGCGCGTTGTCGCAGCTTGACATCCAGCCACCGCGGTAGGTGACGAAAAATCGTCCGTCGTCCAGCGTGCCGTCGTTTTTCGTGTCTTCGGCAAAGCGCAGGCAGATTTCCGTATATTCCTCGACGGTCAACGAACCAACTCCTTTTTTCTGTTTTTCTTTCGCACAAAGAAAAAGTTGCGGTAAGAAAATCAGGAAATCAGATTTTTGATTTCTGGATTTTCTTACCGCAGAATTTTTTAAAACCGGAAATCCCTCATGCCGTCGTGAAGTTCTTTTAAGTATTCAGCGGCTTTCGCTCGAACGGCGGGGCTGGGGATTTCTTCCATCTGCGCCTTGATGACCGCTTCGCCTTTTTTCTGCGTCTCTTCGCTGGCGTAATCTTCCAGATATTCTTTCAGCGTCATCAGCGCGTTGGGCAGGCAGCAGTTTTTGATCTGCCCGCTCTTGCAGAGCGCCATGAAGCGGTCGCCGGTGCGTCCCGCACGGTAGCAGGCCGTGCAGAAGCTCGGCACATAGCCGAGATCCAAGAGCCACTCTACGACTTCGTCCAGTGTCCGCGTGTCGTTCACGTCGAATTGCGCAGAATTTTCCTCGGGCCGCTCCTTTTTCTCATAGCCGCCAACGCTGGTGCAGGACGCGCCGGAAATCTGCGAGATGCCAAGGTCAAGCACGCGCTCGCGGCTTTCTTGGGATTCACGGGTCGAGACGATCATGCCCGTGTACGGCACGGCGATGCGGATGACTGCGACGAGTTTCGCGAAGGTGTCGTCGTCGATGGCATTGGAGAATGAGGCGGGGTCGATGTCGTCGGCGGGGCGGATGCGCGGCACGCTGATCGTGTGCGGCCCAACGCCATGCACGGCTTCGAGGTGCTCGGCGTGCATCAGCAGTCCGACGAAGTCGTAGCGGTAGAGATTCAGTCCGAACAGTACGCCGCAGCCCACGTCGTCGATGCCGCCTTCCATCGCGCGGTCCATCGCCTCGGTGTGCCATGCGTAGTCGTGCTTCGGCCCCGCCGGGTGCAGCTTTTCGTAGTTCTCTTTGTGGTACGTTTCCTGAAAGAGGATATAGGTGCCGATGCCCGCTTCCTTCAGGCGGCGGTAATTTTCCACGGTCGTCGCGGCGATGTTGACGTTCACGCGGCGAATCGCGCCGTTTTTGTGCTTGATGGAGTAAATCGTCTTGATGCTTTCCAGCACGTATTCAATCGGATTGTTCACCGGGTCCTCGCCGGTTTCCAGCGCAAGCCGCTTGTGCCCCATATCCTGGAGCGCGATGACCTCGCGGCGGATTTCCTCCTGCGTCAGTTTTTTTCGGCGAATGTTCTTGTTTTTCGCGTGGTACGGGCAATAGACGCAGCTGTTGATACAATAGTTCGACAGATACAGCGGCGCGAACAGTACGATGCGCTGCCCGTACAGCTCTTCCTTGATTTTTTTCGCCAGCGAGAACATTTTCTCGTTCAGATCGGGTAATTCGCAGGCAAGCAGTACCGCTGCTTCGCGGTGCGTCAGTCCTTTGCAGTCGACAGCGCGATCCAGGAGTCCCTCGATCAGCGCGCGGTTCGTTTTATTTTCCTCGGCATAGGCGAGGGTGTCCATGATTTCGCCGTGGTGGATGAACTCCTCGGCGTGCAATGATTTCGGATCATATTTAACGGTGTCCATAAAAAATCCCCCCATCTTGCGGGATATTATAACGCAGTAGTTCAAATTTTGCCATAGGCAAAATCTTCTTCAAGCGTTTCGACAAGACGAAAAGCGTCTTGTCATAACGCAGTAGTTCAAATTTTGCCATAGGCAAAATCATTTGCTTCCCGTCCACTTGTCCGTGAATGCGAGGACGGTAGGGAAGTAGTTTTTTGCTTGGTAAAGCGCGCCGTGGCCGATTTTGTCGATGACGAGTTTTTCTTTTGAGAACGAAGGAGAAGCATCGTAGAGCTGTTTCATCATGTCGAAGGGGACGAGCCGATCTGCCGTGCCGTGGATGAAGAGTGTCGGCAGTTTCGATTGGCGGACAGTATCCAAAGGTTTTGCCTTGCGGAAGGAAAAGCCGGCGCGGTGCTCGCATATCAGGTCGACGAAGTCAAGAAGCGGATAGGCCGGCATCGACAAGATTTTGTCGATCTCCACTGCAAACAGAGAATATACGTCGGCATAGCCGCTGTCCTCGACGACGGCAACGACGTTTTTCGGCAGGTCTTCACCCTCCGCAAGCATGACCGCTGCCGCGCCCATCGAGACACCGTGCAGTACGATGCGCGATTGCGGATCTTTTTCCGCGATGCGGCGCGCCCAGTCCGCTACATCTTTCGCCTCCAGCGCTCCCATGGTGATGTACTGTCCTTCACTGTCGCCGCAGGCACGCAAATCGGGCGTTACGACATGGTAGTCGCGGGTCAGGTATTCTTTCGAGTAATGCCATGCATGTTCTTTTGAAAGCCCATATCCGTGAAGCAGGAGCACCCAACGATGGCTGCTCTTTTTCGGCTTGAGGTGTGTTGCGCAGAGGGAAAGTCCGTCGAAGGACTGGATCGTCCAATCCTCGGAAGCAAATTCCGGCTTTGACGCGGAAAGGATGTTTTGCCCGTTTCCCTCGATAGCGCTGCGAAATACGGCAGGGGGCGCGTCAGGGTTCGTTGCCGTGCCGCGCCGAAGGGCCATATCGACGAAGAAGCTTCCAACGAGGTAAGCGACGCCCGCACAAAGTGCCGTCGTCGTCAGTAGTATGGTTATCACCGCGGTCACGGAGACGGTCAAGAGTGTTTTTTTCCATTCTTTTTTCAATCTGATCATCTCTTTCATAAAGGAACCGCGCCCCCGTGTCCGGAACAGGGGCGCGGTTCTTTCGTTCTGCTGTTTTACGGCTCGCTTTTTTGCCGCCGCTTTTGCAGGAGCACGGACAGCGCGAAAATCGCAAGACCGCCGAGATCCGTAGCCGCGCCGGGGATAATCATCAGAAGGCCGCCGCCGAATAACAGGACGCGCTCCGGAATATTCATGTCGGTGACGAGATGACCGATCAGGGACGAAGACAGCGCGATCATGCCAATCATCGCGGTGACAAGCGTTTGGATGAGAGCCAGCGGCGTCGCATCAATCATCAGGATGACCGGAGACAGTACGAAAATGTACGGAATGATGAACGCGGCAATCGCGAGCTTCGAGGCGTTGACGCCGGTCTTTAGCGCGTTGCCGCCGCTGATGGCCGCGCCCGCGTAGGCGGCGAGGGCAACGGGGGGCGTCACGTCGGCGATGATGCCGAAGTAGAATACGAACATGTGCGCCGCCAGTACCGGGATTCCCATCTGCACCAAAGCGGGCGCGGCAATCGTCGAAGTGATGACATAGTTCGCGGTTGTCGGGACGCCCATGCCGAGGAGCAACGCGGTGATCATCGTGAAGAACATCGTTGGGAGGATCAAGCCGCCCGCGAAAGAGAGAAGCGCGGAAGCGAGTTTCAATCCGACGCCGGTCTTCGTGACGACGCCGATGATGATGCCGGCCGAGGCGCAGGCGACGAGTACGCCGAGTACGGATTTTGCGCCGTTTTCCAGCCCGTTCACGATGTCCATCGGTTTCATGCGCGTGGAAGCGCGCAGGCTCGACGCGAGAATCGACAACACGATAGCGAACAGCGCAGCGCGCATTGGCGTGTAGCCCGAGACCAACAGATAGATGATCACGACCAACGGCAGCGCCAGGTGGCCGCGCTCACGGAAAATGTCCCACGCTTTGGGGAGTTCTTCCCGGGGAATGCCTTTCAGCCCTTTGCGTTTCGCTTCGAAATGGACGCCGAGCCAGACACCGGTGAAATAGAGCACGGCGGGAATGATGGCCGCTTTTACGATTTCCACGTAAGGAACGCCGACAAATTCCGCCATCAGGAACGCTGCCGCGCCCATGACCGGCGGCATCAATTGCCCGCCGGTGGAGGCTGCCGCCTCGACTGCGCCCGCGAATTCCTTGTCATAGCCGAGTTTTTTCATCATCGGGATCGTGAAGCTGCCCGTGCCCGCCACGTTCGCGACGGAGCTGCCGGACACCGTGCCCATGAGCCCGCTGGAAAGTACCGCGACCTTCGCTGGGCCGCCGCTGGCCCAGCCGGCAATCGCGTTCGCCAAGTCGATAAAGAATTTGCCGAGTCCCGTGGATTCGAGATACGCGCCGAACAGGATAAACAGGAAAATAAAAGTCGAGGACACGCCCAGCGGAATGCCAAAAATGCCTTCCGTCGTGAAGAACAGGTGGCCGACAAGCTGTTGGGGCGTTAGGCCGCGATGGGCGAGTACGCCGGGCATTTCCGGCCCAAGGAACGCGTATGTGAGGAACAGCAGAACGACGCAGACCATCGGGATGCCGACTACGCGCCGCGTCGCTTCGATGACCAGCAGCACGCCGACGAGCCCGACGAAAAAGTCCGTTTGCGTGACGGTACCGGCGCGAAGCACCAGTTCTTTGTACTCAATGACGAGATAGGCAGGCGCCGCCGCACCGAGAAATGCCAACGCCAGATCAATCGGATGCACGCCGCCCTTGGACCATGCGCGGCGGGTCGGATAGAGAAGATAGACCAGCGCGAGGCCAAAGCCGAGATGAATGGCGCGCTGGAGTTGCGCGTCGAGCACGCCGAATATCGCCGTGTAGAGCTGGAACATCGAAAAGGCGATGGCCAGCGCGGAGACGAATTTCGCCATGAAGCCCGTATGCTCCAAGGCGTTTGACTCCTTGTCGTATTTTTTCAGCGCGTCTTCCGCGAGCTGTTTGTGTTTGTCGTCGGTATTCATATCAATTCAAACCTTTCCGGGAAATGAGATTCGTATCCTATAGGTTCAGCCAGATTCGCCAGCGGGGCATGATCGCGACGCGGACGAGACTTCCGAGGGGGACATGGTCGTAAAGAGGAACCGTTTCATGAGGGAGGAAAAGGGTCAGTTCCGTCGATACGCCGGGCCGCAGGTCAATTTCGCGCATCGGGCGGTTCATATTGTCCATGATGAACACGTCGCCTTCACGACGAAAAGAGCCGTCCGTCGTGAGAAAAGGAAGCCCGACGCCAAAGGATTGGTAGCGCGTCCGTCGCAGGATAAAGCCGTCCAGCGTTTCGTTCACCGTGAAAAATTCCTCCACCGGCGTTTTCTGTACGGAATGGATGAAGCGCGTCGAAAATTCCGTTCCCGCGTCGGCGGGGCAGGACGTGAGCACGCCGCTTTCACTGAGAACGACGATGCGGGGACGCGTCATCGCCCAAAGGAAAACTAGAAGTGCCGCTAAAAGCAAGAAAAACGACAAGAGCAAAAAGAAGCGGGCGCCGCACAGCGCCCGTTCTTTGCAAAACTTCTCTGGAAAGCTCATTTCTTGAAGAACTTCTCCGCGCCGCCGTTCATCTTGACGGACATGCCGTTTGTCGCGCCTTCCTTCGTGATCAGCTTGCCGACCGAGTGTGCGGCTTGCAGGCGGTCAAGGTTCGTGAAGAGCGCCTTGGTGATTTCGCCGCCCAGCGCGTCGTCCATCTTGTCCGTCGTGACGAGCATCGCCATGACCGATACGGCGGGAACGTCTGTATCAAAGCCGGCGTAAGTGCCCGCAGGGATTTTCGTCTTCGTGTAGAACGGGTATTTCGCAATCATCATATCCGCCTGCGCGGCATCTACCGGAATCAGGCGCACTTTGCGCTGGGATGCGATGTCCTGGATTGCCGCCGTCGGATAACCGGCCGTGACAAAGGCCACGTCCACATTGCCGTCCTTCAGCGCGCTTGCCGCTTCGCCGAAGGAGAGGTACTGCACCGAAATATCGCCATAGGTCACGCCGTAGGCTTCCATGATCTGGCGCGCGTTCGCTTCGGTGCCGCTGCCCGCTGCGCCGACAGCCACGCGACGACCGCGGAAGTCCGCTACGGTCTCGATGCCGCTGTCCGCCAGCGTCACGATCTGGCAGGTTTCGGGATACAGCGTCGCGATACCGCGCAGATTATCTACCTTTTTATCCTTGAACATTTCGGTGCCGTTGGACGCGTAATATGTAAGGTCGTTCTGTACAATGGCGAGATCGACGGAGCCGTCCTTCAGCATATTGATGTTCGCCACCGACGCACCCGTGGACTGGGCGCTGGCGTTCATGCCGGGAATCGCCTTGTTCAGGATTTCCGCCATCGCGCCGCCGATTGGGTAGTAAGTGCCCGCCGTGCCGCCCGTGGCGATGTTGATGAACTTCTTGCTGTCGCTCTTCTTTTCACCGCCGCCTCCGCCGCAGCCGACCAAAGCGATTGTCGCGAGCATAAGCAGCGCACAGAGTGCGGCGAGCTTTTTGAAGCTAAGTTTTTTCATGATTATTCCTCCCGCCTATGATTTAAAAAATTCCTGCCTGACTGAACCGCAAATATTATAGCATAAGGATGTAAAAAAGTGAATAGTAAATATACAAAAATAACATAGAACGATTGCAAGCCGTTTCACCTTTGCGTTTTTTCAGGTAAACGGTTGATTGACAGCTTTTCCTTATCTCGGTATAATATATAAATGTATTTTGCACCCGTAGCTCAGCTGGATAGAGCATCGGTCTTCTAAACCGAGGGTCGCGTGTTCGAATCACGCCGGGCGCACCAAGAATGATACGCTTTACAGCAATCGGCGTGGAGATGGTTGTAAAGGTTCAGATGGGCACGGGCGCTCCGTGCTCTTTTTATAAACTGCTTGTGCTGCAAAATATGCAATGCTTACGCAGTTTTATTTTGGAAAAGGCTGCGCGTGGACGCGGCGGAGGGAGGACGTTTGATGTTTGGCGGAATGGGCGGCAATATGGCCGGAATGATGAAGAAAGTGCAGAAAATGCAGGCGCAGATGCAGCGGATGCAGGAAGAACTGAAAAAGCGCACGGTGGAAGTCTCGGTGGGCGGCGGCGTCGTCAAGGTCGTGATGAACGGCGAGAAGCTCGTGGAGTCCCTTGCTATCGACAAGGCGGCGGTCGATCCCGAAGATGTAGAGATGCTTCAGGATTTGATCGTTTCGGCAATCAATGAGTGCGGCAAGAAGGTCGACGATATGATGCAGAGCGAGATGGCGAAGCTCACCAGCGGACTCGGCCTGCCGCCGGGGATGATTTAAGTGCAATATATCGAGCCTTTGGCAAAGTTGATCGAGCATTTCCGCGCGCTTCCGGGCATCGGCACGAAAACCGCCGTGCGCCTCGCGTACCATGTGCTCGATATGGACTCGGCGAAGGCGAAAGCGTTGGCGGGAGCCATCCTTGAGGCGAAAGAGAAAATCGGTTTTTGCGGCATCTGCTGCAATTTGAGCGATCGCGACCCTTGTGCGATTTGCAGCTCGGCGAAGCGCGACCATGCGATTGTCTGTGTCGTCGAGCAGCCACAGGACGTGGCTGCGGTGGAGCGGATGCACGATTATCACGGCGTCTATCATGTCCTGCACGGCGCGCTTTCACCGCTGGAGGGCGTCGGGCCGGAAAATTTGCACGTGAAGGAACTTTTGGCGCGCCTTCAGGACGGGACGGTGCAGGAGGTCATCATGGCAACGAACCCGAACGTCGAGGGGGAGGCGACGGCCATGTACATCGCGCGTTTATTGAAGCCTATGGGCATCCGTGTCACACGTATCGCGCACGGGCTGCCGGTCGGCGGCGATCTCGAATATGCGGACGAGGTGACGCTGGCGAAAGCGATGGAAAATCGCGTGGAATTATAAAAGCCATATCATTAGGAAAAGGACGGGGATTCTCCCCGATGAGGAGGAAGTTGCGTGGCGGAATCGAGTGTTGTCATTTCGTTTGCCGTCGGTCTTTTGGCGATCGTGCTTTTGGTCAAGCTGCTGAAATGGCCGGTGGAGCTGTTGCTGAAATTCGTCTCGAACAGCGTTTGCGGCGCGATCCTGTTGTTCATCGTCGACCTGTTCGGCGCGGGCATCGAGATCACGGTGCTGAAGGCGCTCTTGGCGGGCGTGTTCGGCATACCGGGTGTTATCGGCATTTTCGTTTGGGAAAAATTTATTATGGGATGAACGAAGGATGAAAAATCCCCTTGGGTCGCTAAGACGCGGCCGCAAGGGGATTTTTTGTGTGCTGTGGAATTTTCACGGAAAAGAGAAAAAATGTTTCACGTGAAACAATAGAACATAACCTGAAAAGAATATGAAAGATGATGGAGTTTTACGCCTCTTGTCAATGATGGTATAATGTAAGATATTGCATGATGATTTTTTGTGTGTCAGGGACGGGTTATGAAACGATTTAAGCTGGATTCAAAGGAACGGGCAAAACTTGGGCAGCGGGAGCAGAAACGCATCGCGGGGCATATTGCGTATGCGCTCCTGTTCGTTTGGTTCCTTTTTGTGGTTTTGGCGGCGCGCTACGCGTGGATACAGCTCGTGCAGGGCGAGGAACTGGCGGCGCGGGTGCGCCATGAGACCGGCGGGGAACTGATCATGCAGTCGCCGCGCGGCGCGATTCTCGACAGGAACGGGCGGGAACTGGCAGTCAGCCTGATGTTGAAGTCGTTGTTTATCGATCCGAATAATGTGGAAAAGGGAAAAGAGGACGAGGTGGCCGCGAAGCTGGCGCCGCTGATCGGGTTGACGCAGGAAGCGGTGCGTCGCGACATCGAGCAGGGCGGCGGCTTCGTTTGGGTGAAGCGTTTTTTGACGACGGACGAGGTGGCGGCGGTCAGGGAACTGATTCGCAAGGAAGGGTACAATTGCCTCGGATTCCAGGACGAACCGAAACGCTCCTATCCGAACGAAGACCTCGCGGCGAATATTCTCGGCTTCGTCGGGACGGATGACGTCGGCCTCGACGGCGTCGAGCAGGCGTATGACGATCTGATCAAAGGCACCGTGGCGGAGACCTTCGTGCAGATGGACAATATCAGCGAGCTCCCGATTCTCGGCTCGGTGTCCTTGCATCGCGTGCCAAAGAAGAACCAGTGCAAGACGGTGCAGCTCACCATTGATTCGACGGTGCAGTTCATGGTCGAGGAGGTGCTGGAGGAGGCGCTGGTGGAGACACAGCCGCTATCGGTGACGGCGCTCGTGATGAAGCCGAAGACCGGGGAAATCCTCGCGATGGCTTCTCGTCCGTCGTATAATCCGAACCATTTTGAGGATTACCCGATGGAGCTTTGGAAAAACCGCGCGGTGTCCAGCGTTTACGAGCCGGGTTCCACGTTCAAATCCATCGTCGCGGCGGCGGCGTTGGAGGAAGGGATGGTCGCGCCAAATGATTGGTTCATGGATCCGGGCTTCTTGATCGTCAGCGAGAAGCGCATCGAGAACTGGAGCGGCGACAGCTTTGGCACGGTGACGTTCACCGACGTCATGAAGCAGTCTATCAATACCTGCTTTGCCATCATCGGCCTCGATCTCGGCGCCGACCGGCTGGACAAGTACGCGCGGCGTTTCGGCTTCGGCGAGTTGACGGGCATCGAGCTTCCGGCGGAGGAAGAAGGCATCCTGTTCGAAGCGGACAAGATGCGCGACTCCGATATCGCGACGATGTCCATCGGACAAAGTATCGCGGTGACGCCGCTTCAGCTCATCACGGCTATGTCGGCCATTGCCAACGACGGCGTGTTGATGAAGCCGCATATCGTGAAGGCGATTTACAATGAGGACGGCACCGTTTATGAGGAGACGAAGCCCCGTGAGGTGCGCCGTGTCATCCGCTCGGAAACGGCCAAGACGCTGATCGGGCTTCTGGAGCAAGTCGTTTCCACGGGCGGCGGCCAAAAGGCGAAGGTCAAAGGCTATCGAATCGGCGGCAAGACCGGTACGGCACAGAAGATCAACACGGACGCCGTCGGTTATAAAGAGGGAAGCTATATCGCGTCTTTCTGCGGTTTTGCGCCCACCGAAGATCCGGAGGTCACGCTTCTCGTCATCATCGACGAGCCGCTGGGCACGTACTATGGCGGCCAGATTGCCGCGCCGGTGGCGTCGAAGATTTTCCGGCAGCTTTTCCGGTACTTGAACGTTGAACCGTCCAGCGATCCGTTTGAAGGGAAAACGCCTGTGACGACCGCGGATGTGCAGAACGTGGCCGTCCATCAGGCGGTTGCGCGCGCCACCGTGCCGGACGTTGTCGGCCTCGACGCGGCGCAGGCGCAAAAGCAGATGGAGGGCGCAGGACTCAGAATGCGCGCCGAAGGACGAGGCGTGGCGATTAGCCAAGACGTCGCGCCGAACACGGTGGTGGAGCAAGGGACGGAAATCGTAGTACGCTTCGCCCCGTAGACGATAAAATCCCATAAGCCTTCCCCTTGAGGGGAAGGTGGCAACCCGTAGGGTTGCCGGATGAGGTGTTACATCGTCTCGGCGACCACCTCACCCACCGCCTTTGGCCGCAATGTGCCAAAGGATTTTAGTATGTTTCAATCATAATCAATATAGAAGGAAAATGAGGTTTTTTCATGCTGGAATGGCATTTATCGCATACGGCGCTTCCCATGTTGTCTCATGGGGCGCAAGTCTTGGGCAGCGATACGTCGCCGGTCAATCTCTTTTTGCTGGGTGATACCTACCATATTGAAGTTGCGGTGCAGGATGGGATTTTGTATCGTTATTATCCGGGCGAGATTGAAAATCACAGAGGTTACGCGCCGCCGCTTGCCGCTTGTGGAGTCGACGGCGCGAAGGTCTTGTCCGTTCTCCGGCGCGACGCGGAGCGGCGGGGCGTGCCGCTTTCCTTTTGCCTTTTTGACGAGCGGCAGCGGAAACTTTTTGATGGGCTTTTCGACATGGAATGGCGTTTTTGCGCCGACGACAGCGACTACATCTACAAGCGGGAAAGCCTCGCGCAGCTTTCCGGCAAGAAACTCCATGCGAAGAAGAATCTTGTCAACCGATTTTGGCGGCTGTATCCGGACGCCGAATACCGCGCCATTACGAAGGAAAATATCGCTGACGCGCTCGCTGTGACGGAGCGGTGGTTCGAGGAAAAGGCGGAGGAAGGCGCCGAGGCGGATGTGGAAGAGCTTGCGCGCATCCGAAAATCTGCCGCGTATTGGGACACACTGGGACTTTTCGGCGGCGTGCTGTACGTCGGCGGCGCGCCGGTAGCTATGACGATAGCGTCCGCAGTTTCGTCGCAGTGCATCGACGTGCATTTTGAAAAAGCGGTCGGAGCCTTCGCGGCGGAGGGGGCGTTTGCCGCCGTCAATCAAGCCTTTGCCGCGTCCGAGGCGGCAATCCCGTTTGCGTATATCAACCGCGAGGAGGATATGGGCATTCCGGGTCTGCGTCAAGTCAAAGAAGCATACCGTCCCGCGTTCAAGCTGGATAAATATTACGGGACGGTCATGGAGTGAAAGAAACCGTTGCGCTATCGTGAAAGCGCAACGGTTTTTTATTTTCGGGCGAGGCAGGAAATTTCCTCACCGCGCCGAAATATGTATACAGTATTAAATAACGGATAGTTTTTTGAAACCGTTTCAAACGGGGAGGGAACGCAATGGAGAGGAAAGCGGACGTCGTCGTGATCGGCGGCGGCATCACGGGAACGGCGATTCTCGCGGCTCTGGCGCGCTATGATTTGTCCTGCGTGCTGGTGGAAAAGGAGCCGGATATCGCGGCGGGTACGACGAAGGCGAACAGTGCGATCCTGCACGCGGGCTTCGACGCGCCGACAGGCAGTGTGAAAGCGAAAATGAACGTTGAGGGCAACCGGCTGTATCATAAATTGCAGGACGAATTGGATCTGGACATTCAGTGGACCGGTTCTCTCGTCTGCGCGACGACGGAGGAGGAAGAGGCGCAGATCAAAGAATTGAAAGCGCGCGGCGAGGCGAACGGCGTGCCGGGATTGGAAATCTGGGACGGCAACAAAGTGCGCGAAAAGGAGCCGAACCTCTCGTCCGCGATCCGTTCCGCGCTTTGGGCGCCGACGGCGGGCATCTGCTGGCCCTTCGGCATGGCGGCAGCCTTCGCGGAAAACGCGGCGGAAAACGGCGCGGAGATTTTGCGCGACGCCGAGGTCAAAGGCATCCGCGTCGAGGGTGACAAGACCTTTACGCTGGAAACGACGCAGGGGGAAATTCACGCACGGTTCGTCGTGAACGCGGCGGGCGTTTACGTGGACAAAATCGCGGCATTGGCGGGCGACAAGAGCTTTTCCATCAAGCCGCGCAAAGGCGAATATGTGTTGTTCGACAAGACGGCGCAAGATAAACTCGTCAAGGGAATCATTTTCCCGGCGCCGACGAAGAACTCGAAGGGCATTCTCGTCTGTGCGACGACACATGGCAATACGTTTATCGGGCCGAACGCGCAGGAGCAGGACAGCCGGGATGATACTGCGGTGACGACGGCAGGCATGGACGAGATTATCGCGGGCGCGAAAAAACTGGTGCCGGAGTTGCCGATGGGCGCGGCCATTACCGAGTTCGCAGGCATTCGCGCGGTGTCCGATACGAACGACTTCATCATTGGCGAATCGAAAACGGCAAAGGGATTGTACCACGCTGCAGGCATCCAATCGCCGGGCCTGACCTCGGCGCCGGCCATCGCGCGACAGCTCGCGGGCGAAATAGCGAAAGCCGCGGGGGCAAAGGAAAAGCCGAACGTCAAAAAAGGAAGACCGCCGCAGCCGATTTTCCGTGAGCTTTCCGCCGAAGAACAGGCGGCGCTGATCAAAAAAGACGCGCGTTATGGACGCGTAATCTGCCGCTGTGAGACCATCACCGAGGGCGAGATTGTCGACGCGATTCAGAGACCCTGCGGCGCGCGGACGGTGGACGGCGTGAAGCGACGCACCCGTGCTGGCATGGGACGTTGCCAAGGCGGCTTCTGCGGGCCGCGCGTCATTGAGATTTTGTCGAGAGAATTGAAAATTCCAGTGCCGAAGGTGCGAAAAGACGGTACGGATTCCTATATGTACGAGGAAAAGCTGGGAGGTGGGCGGAAATGAGCGAGATTTACGACGTCATCATCGTCGGCGGCGGCCCGGCGGGCCTGACCGCGGCGCTCAGCGCACAGCAGAACGGGGCAAGAAAAATCCTCGTTTTGGAGCGTGACCGTGAGCCGGGCGGCATTTTGCAGCAGTGCGTACACAACGGTTTCGGCCTGCATCATTTCAAAGAGGAATTGACCGGTCCCGGCTATGCCCAGCGGTGCTACGATTTGGTCAAGGATTTGCCCGAGGTGGAAATCCTTGTTGATACGATGGTTTTAGAAGTTCGGAAAGACAAGACGGTGCGGGCGATAAATCCGACGCGCGGCGTGATGGAGCTTCGCGGGAAATCGGTGGTGCTGACTATGGGCTGCCGGGAGCGCACCCGCGGCGCGATACGGATTCCGGGTACGCGTCCGGCGGGCGTCTACACGGCGGGGGCGGCCCAGCGGATGGTCAACATGGAGGGCTACATCCCCGGCAAGAAAATCGTGATTCTCGGCTCCGGCGACATCGGCCTGATCATGGCGCGCCGAATGTCGCTGGAAGGCTGTAAGGTACAGGCGGTGCTGGAAATCTGCCCGTTCTCCAACGGCCTGACGCGAAATATCGTTCAATGCCTGAATGACTATGAGATTCCGCTTCACCTTTCCCATACGATTGTCGCGATTCACGGCAAGGATCGGGTCACGGGCATCACGGCGGCGAAAGTCGACGACAAGATGCGCCCGATTCCCGGCACGGAGTTCGAAATCGACTGCGATACAGTGTTGCTGTCCGTCGGCTTGATTCCTGAAAATGAGCTGTCCAACGGTCTCGGTCTTGCGATGCACCCGCTGACGGGCGGCCCGATTGTCGACCAGCGGCGCGAGACCAGCGAGCCGGGTATTTTCGCGGCGGGCAATGTGGTCCATGTTCACGATCTCGTCGATTTCGTGTCCGATGAGGCGGAAATCGCCGGGAAATTCGCGGCGAAAGCGGCCGTCGGCGAGGGCGGCAAAGCGTCCCGCGATCTCGCGGTCGCGACGGGAGACAATGTTCGAACCTGCGTGCCGCAGCATCTTCGTCTCGGCGATGACGCGGAAAAAGTGCGGCTGTTTATGCGCGTGGCGAAGCCGATGCGCGGCAAGCTGAAACTGAAAGTCACCAGCGGCGGAGAGGAAGTCTTCGCAAAGCCGCTGATGATCGCAAAGCCCAGCGAGATGATCGCGGTGGATTTGCCGGAGGCGAAAGTCATGTCGCTGACTTCTGGGCTTACGGTTTCGCTGGAGGAGGGATAATCAATGGCAACGGAAACGAAAGTACTGAACTGCATAAACTGCCCGCTGAGCTGCGAACTGACCGCGACGGTGGAGGACGGCGTCGTCACGAACGTGACCGGGAACTTTTGCCCGCGCGGAGCACAGTACGCGAAGGAAGAACTGACCGCGCCGACGCGGATGCTGACGACTACCGTGCGTATTGACGGCGGGCGGCTGCCGTTGCTTCCGGTCGTATCGGCGAAAAAACTGCCTAAAGCGCGCGTTGCCGAGTGCGCGGAGGCGCTCCGGGCGGTTCATGTCAAAGCGCCCGTTTACGTCGGCGACGTCATCGCGGCGGACATCCTAGGGCTCGGCGTCGACATCGTGGCGAGCCGCGACATGGAGACGGCATGATGGGCGAGCAGAAAAAAATCCGCATGATTGTGACCGACCTCGACGGAACGCTGGTGAACGCCGCCTACAAAATCACCGAGGAAAACAAGAAAGCGGTTCAGGCGGCGGCGGAGCAAGGCGTTCCCACGGTCATCGCCACGGGCAGGATGCACCGCTCGGCGGTTCAATATGCCGAGGCGTTGGGCGTCGACGCGCCAATCATCAGCTACAACGGTGCTATTATTCAAAAGGCCAGCGGCGAACTGTTGGCGTCTTCGTATCTGGAGCCGCCGGTCGTCGAGCGTGTGCTCGGCTATGTTTTCGCCTGCGGCTGGTACGTGCAGAGCTATGTCGGCGACGAGCTCTACTACGTTGAGCAGACCGAGGACGCGCGGATTTACGAGTCGGCGTCGAAAGTGTACGGCAAGGCCATCGGCCGCGGTGGAATGCTCTCTCGGACAAAAGAAGTCCCGAAGCTCCTTGTCGCCGTCCCGGCGGAAAAAATCGACGACGTCATCCGCGACCTTCGGAACCGTTTCCGCAACGAAGCGGACGTCATGCAGTCCAGCCCCACCTATATCGAAATCGTGCGCCCCGGTGTCTCAAAGGCGCGCGCAATGCTCTCTCTCGCCGAACAGCGCGGAATCTGCTCCGAAGAAATCATGGCCCTCGGCGATTCCGGCAACGATATAGAAATGATCCGCGCGGCAGGCCTGGGCGTAGCGATGGGAAACGCCATCCCCGCAGTCAAGGAAGCGGCAAACGAAATAGCGCCCCCCTGCGAGGAAAACGGCTTCGCAAAAGCCGTGCGGCGATTTGTGCTGGAAGGATAGAAAACAAGAACGACAATATAAAAGAGGAAGCCATCGGTTGAACAGATCAATCGATGGCTTCCTCTTTTATATGAAATTTTATGACGTTACGGCAAACAGGAATATTTTTTCGTGAAATAATGCATTTCACGAAAAAATATTCCTACTCCAAATTTCAGCAAATATTCTACAACCCTTATGCCGTCTTGTCAAATAAACGGCGTATATTTTAGGAAGGAGGTGTTGGAAAAATGTCAAAACAAGGCGACAATATTTACAAAAGGAAAGACGGACGTTGGGAGGGGAGATACGTCAAGGGACGCACGCACGGAAAAACAGCGTTTGGATATGTCTTTGCAGCCACATACACCGCCGCAAAGAAAAAGTTGACGACAGCAAAAAAGATGTGGAAAACGGGCTGTGAAGCAATGGCGCAGAAAAACGCAACGTTGAACGCCGTCAGCGAAAGGTGGTTGGAGGACTCAAAATCCTTCTTGAAGGAATCCACCATCGCAAAGTACAGGGATTATTTATCCTGCTACATTTTGCCGAAGTTTGGGGAGATTTCTGTGGGAGAGTTGTCCACGGAAAGTGTTTCTTCTTTTTTCCGTATGTTGCTTACGGAAGGTGGAACAGGATGCAAAGGACTTTCCGCGCGGACGGTATCCGAGGTTCGCTGTATTTTGAAAATCCTTCAAAAATATGCCGCCCGGCAAGGATGTGCCGTCAACTTTTCTTTGGATGGGTTGTGCATGAAACAGAAAGAAAAGCCAATCCGGATTTTCAGCGAGCAGGAACAGGAGCGACTGCGGTCATATCTGAGCGCTGCATTGATGCCTTGGCATAAAGGGATTCTGCTTTGCCTTTTTACCGGCATTCGTCTAGGGGAGCTTTGTGCCCTGCGCTGGGACGATATTTGTCTGTCGAGCAAGCAGCTTCATATCCATCGGACGATGCAGAGAATCCGGGAAGCGGCGAATGCACAGACACGGACGAAAATTGTCATCACATCCCCGAAGAGTGATTGTTCCATACGGACGATTCCTTTGCCGGACAAGATTTGCTCCAGCTTGCGGCCGTTTTATCGCAGTGGGACGTTTCTTTTGACTGGAGAACAAGAGCGTTTCATCGAGCCTCGGACAATGCAGAACCGGTTCAAGGGAGTGCTGGAAGAATGTGGCATCGCGGATGCGAATTTCCATGCGTTGCGCCACACCTTTGCCACGCGATGCGTAGAGGCGGGCTTTGATGCAAAATGCCTAAGCGTCATTTTGGGACATTCCAATGTGAATATCACCTTCAACCGTTATGTGCATCCGACGATGGAAATGAAGCGCCGCAATATGGCGAAATTGCAATGAAACGGCGATAAGTCGTCAGATGAGCCGGCAAAGCAAAAATACGAAAGCGTCGACTGTCATATGCGGATATGCAGTCGGCGCTTTTGTTATTTGGAGGATAAGCCGTCAAAATGAGCCGTCAACAAAACATACAGATGTATGTTTTGTAGTAAAGGAGGCGGCGACTATGGCAATTATACTCTATCCTCATAACCAGACTGCCTACAACGCCGCCTGTACCATGCTCGCCGATTCGGGTAAGGCTGCTGTGTCCATCCGACCGGCACTGGGAAATCCTTCATCGTCTTTAAGCTCTGCGAGGGCCATCACGACGCCCGTATCTGCTGGCTGTCGCCCTCGGAGTACATCTTCAAGACCCAACAGGAAAATCTCATGGCCTGCGGCGCAGATAGCTGGGCCGTTGGCTATTATTGTTCAATCTCGATTGGCTAAAATCTTCCGACTAAATTTGGTTAAAATCGCCCGACCCGATATGGCTAAAATCGCCCGACGCTAACAACATTAACCTTTCCAATTAATAGCAATTTGTGGGATAGTTATGAACAAATACTAATGAAAAAAGGATTATATCGTATATAAGTCTGTTAACCCGGACTTGCATTCCCTGTTATGAAAGGATGCGGTCGTTATTGTTACCATTTAAATGGGCACTGCGAGGATTATTAAATAAAACTATCATATGACTACTTTATGTTGGTGTGATAGGAGTCATTTCTGATACAATATGCATTTACAGTGAAAAACGCCACCAAGCGAGAGCTTGGTGGCGTTTGGTGTCCAGACAATCGAGCGGTTTTATCTGGTGACCGTAGCAAGTTTTTCCTCTACGGCTTCCTCAATAAAACTGTTTAAACTTTGCTCGTGAGTGATGGCATAGATGGCCGCCCTTCGGTGCGTATCGCGTTTTTTGAAACGGACATTGAGGCTTCCTTTATAGGCGATTTCAGGCTTCGTTCCTTCTTCTTCGCAGAGCGCCAGGTAATCATCGACGGCGCCGTGAAAATCGGCGACCAATTCTGCGGCTGTTGAACCTTCATACGAAATGAGAGAGCGGATTCCCTGCACTTTTCCGAAGAAGAGACCATCGGGTTCGGAAAATTCGACGCTGCCGATATAGCCTTTATATTCCATGACATTGTTCACAGCAATCCCTCCTGTTCGAGTTGTTCAATCAGTTGTTTGACTTGGTACGTCAAGAGCTCTTTTCGGGGATGTGGCTTATGCAGCAATAGTTTCTGATGCCCGTTCGTGAACATGGAGCGTGAGCCGCTGGTTTTCCCTTTGTTTGATTGTTGGTATCCCAAGTAGCCAAGCAATGTTTCGGCTTCCTCAAAAGTAAAATCTTTGGGATTGGCTTTTAACCTGCGTAGTAGCTTTTCTTTTTGCCCCACAGTAACGCCTCTCTTTCTCGTAAATTATACCATGGAGAAAGGGGAAATGCAACCGATAGTAGTTGCAAGAAAAGAGACGATTGACAAATAATCTATGTGGCGATATAAATATATGAAAACGATAGGGTATTTTGTTCATGTTTTATAAAAGAGGTGAATCGATGAAGCAATATACAGTCACGGGAATGAGTTGTGCGGCTTGCGTCGCTCGCGTGGAGAAGGCCGTGAAAAAGGTCGAGGGTGTGGAAAATTGTGCGGTTAGCCTTTTGACGAATTCTATGGGGGTCGAGGGAACCGCCGATCCGTTGGCGGTGATTGCCGCCGTGGAGGATGCGGGGTATGGCGCGGCGGTCAAGGGTGAGGCGACGAAAGACGCGGGCGGCGATGCGTCGGCGGATGCTTCGCTTTTGGAGGATCGGGAGACGCCTGCGCTGTTGCGGCGGCTTGTCGCGTCGCTTGGGTTCCTTGCCGTGCTGATGTATCTTTCGATGGGACATATGATGTTTGGATTTCCACTGCCGGCATTTTTTGATGGAAATCATGTGGCTATGGGGCTTATACAGCTTCTTTTGGCAGTTATTATAATGGTTATCAATCAGAAGTTTTTTATAAGTGGATTTAAAGGCTTCAGACATCTTGCGCCCAATATGGACAGCCTTGTTGCACTTGGTTCGGGAGCTTCGTTTATATACAGCATGTGTGCGCTTTTTGCCATGACGGATGCGCAGGTTAGTGGAGATATGACTGCCGTAGAGCATTATATGGATGAGCTTTATTTTGAGTCTGCGGCGATGATACTGGTGCTTATTACACTTGGAAAAATGCTTGAAGCATATTCGAAGGGAAGAACTACGGATGCCATAAAAGGTCTTATGAAGCTTGCGCCGGATACTGCGACGGTTTTACGGGACGGCAAAGAGGTAACGATTTCTGCCAATGAGGTAATGGTAGGAGATACATTTGTCGTAAGACCGGGTGAGAGAATTCCGGTTGATGGAAGGATTGTATCGGGTAGTACAAGTATAGACGAAAGTGCCTTAACCGGCGAGAGTATACCGGTTGATAAAGAGGTTGGAAATGAGGTTAAGACCGCGACGATCAACCTTTCAGGTTTTGTAACATGCGAGGCAAAAAAAGTTGGCGAGGATACAACCCTGTCCCAGATAATAAGGATGGTCAGTGATGCAGCAGCTACCAAAGCACCGATTGCCAAAATTGCAGATAAAGTTTCCGGAGTATTTGTACCGATAGTTATAGGCATCGCGCTTATAACATATATAGTCTGGACTATAGCCGGATACGAAGTTGGTTTTTCACTGGCAAGAGCGGTTTCGGTGTTGGTTATAAGCTGCCCTTGTGCACTCGGACTCGCTACACCTGTTGCAATTATGGTCGGAAGTGGTCTGGGAGCTAAAAACGGCATCTTATTTAAAAATGCAACTGCACTTGAAAATGCCGGTAAGGCGGATGTGATACTTCTTGACAAGACAGGAACTATAACTAAGGGCATACCGGTTGTAACGGATGTGATTTCATTATCTGAATTAACAGTAAAGACTGAAATAGCCGGAAGCGATAGTTATAATAATAAAATAATTGATAAAAGTATTGATAAAAGTGGTGGCTATATAAATGATGATAAGAGATTACTCATAGAAAAGGCCTATGCCTTAGAGAAAAAGAGTGAGCATCCGCTTGCTAAAGCGATAGTTTCTTATTGCGAGAATCCGGACGATTCTAAAGCAGATAAAAAGGCAGATTCAAATGAAGCTTCAAAAGGCGGCTCAAAATCTGATCAGGGGACATTTGTTTTAAATGATATAGAGATTGAAGAATTTGAAAACCACGCAGGCAACGGACTAAGTGGCAAAATAGCCGGGAAAGATATATACGCCGGAAATCGCAGATATATATCGGACAAGATAAAGTTAAGTAACGATGTCATCAAAAAGTTAGATGAACTTTCTTCTGAGGGTAAAACTCCGATGCTGTTTTGTGATGGGGATAAGCTGCTTGGAATAATTGCAGTTGCGGATGTTTTAAAAGATGACAGCATATCTGCTATAAATGAATTAAAGTCTATGGGCAAAACTGTCGTTATGGTTACGGGAGATAACAAAAAGACTGCTGATGCTATAGGCAAAAAAGCCGGAGTTGATGAGATAATTGCAGAGGTTATGCCGGAAAGCAAGGCTAAGGTTGTACTTGATTATATCAATCAGGGCAAGAAGGTCATTATGGTCGGTGACGGTATAAATGATGCACCGGCACTTACACAGGCAGATGTAGGTATTGCAATCGGTTCAGGAACGGACATAGCTATAGATTCTGCCGATGTTGTTTTGATGAAAAATGAGCTAAGTGATGTGACGGCAGCAGTAAGGCTAAGTAAAGCGACTATAAAAAATATACATGAAAACCTGTTTTGGGCATTTTTCTATAATATCATCGGTATTCCACTTGCTGCCGGTGTGTGGTATCCTTTGTTTGGCTGGCTTTTAAATCCGATGTTTGGAGCTGCGGCCATGAGTATGTCAAGTGTATGTGTGGTGACAAATGCACTCAGACTAAATCTGAAAAAGATTAAAAATAATCCATATGATGAAAAAGTTATAAATCAGGAAACAAAAAGTAAGATAATAAGCGAAGATAAATTATATAATAATGAAATAAAGGAGGAAAATAATATGCAGAAAACAATGACTATCGAAGGAATGATGTGTGCTCATTGTGAGGCAAGAGTAAAAAAAGCGCTTGAAGCGATAGACGGAGTAACTGAGGCTTTACCAAGCCATGAGAAAAATGAGGCAGTTGTTACATTTTCAAAGGAAGTATCTGATGATGTCTTAAAGAAAGCTGTCGAGGATCAGGATTATAAGGTTACAGGTATAAAATAATCTAAAAAAAGTAAAAATATTATTTAAAATACCCTCAAAAAAGTATACAAATAAAGCAAATTTGTGTTATCATATATTATGAGGTTGTTTGGCGGTTGATTATGTCGCAATAACCATATCAAATATAAAAAACGGGGGGATGCACCATGATTAGCAGATATATAACTGATGATGGTAAATTTAGAGAAATTGAAGATTATGAAAATGGTATGTGGATTAATCTTACAGCCCCCACTCAGGAGGAAAGTATCGAAATATCCAAACACTACGATATAGATTTGCCGGATATAAGAGCAGCTCTTGACGAAGAAGAATCTTCACGTGTGGATATCAATGACAATTATGTGCTTGTAATATTTGACATCCCGACAGTTGAGATACGTCATAATCAGGAAGCATATACTACTATACCTCTTGGTATTATATGGACAGATGATTCAATTATAACCATATGCTCTGTTGAGACTCCGGTTATAAAGCATTTTATAATGAATAAGCTTAAGGATTTTACCACCAAAAAGAAGGTAAGATTTACTTATCAGATTCTTTACCGTACCAGCATGCTGTATCAGTCATACCTTAGGGTTATTGACAGAAAGCGTCTTGAAATGGAAGAAAAGATGGGTGGAGTTATGGAGGATTCGGATATCATAATCTTACACGAGCTTGAATCCAACCTTGTATACTTTGATACATCTCTTCGTGCTAACCGTATGATTGTAGACAGATTGACCAGATACAGTGGTATAAAGAAATTTCCGGAGGATCATGAACTTTTAGATGATGTGATTGTCGAAAATCTACAGGCTATAGAGATGACACAGATTTACCGTGACATCATAAAAGGTACAAGGGAACTTATGTCGACAGTTATTGACAACCGTCTTAACAATATGATGAAATACCTTGCTGCGATAACGATTGTCATGTCTATACCTACTATCATATCCGGTTTGTACGGAATGAATGTTGCTGGAAGATGGATGCCGCTTTCAAGTACACCTTATGGCTTTTATATAATATGCGGTATTACGGCACTTATTTGCTTTATTGTAATGTGGGTTTTAAGAAAAAAGAAGATGTTGTGATTTGTTAGAACAGGATAAATGGTGATATTATGAAACAGTTGAAATTTAAGTTTGTAGTAGCTTCCAGCCTGATATATGGTTTTGGAAGTATTCCGAAGTCCAATTACATGATCAGACACCCGGAAAAGTATTCGGAAGAGGTGTGCCACAGACGTGCTGTTAAAATAATGCGTCATATGAAGCTAAAAGCTATGACCAGAACAAAATGTTATGGATTGGATAATTTACCCAAAGAGGGTGGATATATAATGTATTCAAATCATCAGGGAAAGTATGATGCTTTGGGTATACTCATAAAGCATAAGCCTACATGTGCGGTTTTATGGGAAGCCAAATCCGCAGACAGACTTTTGGCAAGACAGATATGCGGACTGCTGCGTGCCAAGACTATTGAGTTTGACAATCCGAGACAGCAGATAAAGGTCTTAAATGAGATAGCCGAAGAAGTGGCCGATGGCAGAAGATATCTTATATTCCCTGAGGGAGGATATACTAACAACAAAAACAACCTTCAGGAATTTAAACATGGATGTTTTACATGCTCGTTAAAATCAAAGACACCGATTATTCCGGTTGTTTTATATGATTCATGGAAATCTATGGATATCAATACCATAAGACCGGTGACTACTCAGGTTCATTTCCTTGAACCTATATACTACGAAGAATATGGGCACATGAAGAAAAAAGAGATAAGCGATATGGTTAAGGGGCTTATACAACAAAGAATAGATGATATAAAAAGCGGAGAGTTTAAAAAACAGCTTAAGCTTAAAAAAATAATAATTGTGAGGCAAAAGGAGCGTAGATATCTTACGCTCCTTTAAAATGCACAGAGCCGACGAAAGGAATGTGCCGGCTGAAGCTACCTGGCGGCTCGCGCACGAGTAGGGTGATTACATCTTCCCTACTCGATTGCGTTATAATAATATGATTGTATCTGTTTAACTATATTTGATCCAAAGCATCATATAAGCTGTCACAGGGGATATTTTTTCAAGTGTTTTAAGTCCCAGATTTTCATATAAAGAGGTACTTTCGTACTGAAGCCTATCCTCCATACCGACTATATATATAGGGATATTAAACGTTTTTGCCCTGTGACAGAAATCACGAAACTCTTTACTGTCGGTACTAAGTGTGCCTGAGTGATAGGTTTCCATAAGAATTGCTTTTGCATCAGTTTCAGAAAGGTCAGGGTAAATCTGTCCGGGAACGGCTCTTATATATTGTACCGGTGAGTTATCTGACAAAGATATCCCGGTAAAATCTGTATAGTTATCCAATGTGTGTTTTATATTATGCATTAAACTATCATGTGAAGACGAATTTGCTTCGAGCTGATATAGTTTATCTGAATAAGCCATATGAGGGAGCAGATTTAATCCGCTATATATGGTTTTATCATATGCAACATATATACCGGGATTTTTTCCGGACTTGATATAGCTGACCGCCTGAGAAAAATTATCAAGGCCGTTTGCCCTTTCATCTTCAAGTATATAATTACTTGAAACCATTAGTATGGGAATACTTATATTGGAAAAAATAATTCCGAGAGCAGCTGCAGTGTACTGGAGAGTATCGGTTCCATGGGTTATTATTATCCCACTGTAATCTTTATTCAAATTTTCATTTAAACATTTGATTAGTTTATTAATATACTTTCCATTTAAATTTTCGCTTAAAATAGTATAAGGTTCACAAGTGTCAAATTTGATATCATAAGCAGCATCGGAAAATGCTTTCCTGTACATTTCTATAATTTTATATTTTTTTGAATCCGAATTGACGGATATGTATCGGCCGTCTGAGGATGAGCCGATTGTACCGCCTGTAAGGATAACAAGTATTTTAGTCATTTATTATTCTCCTGATTTTATAGTATAATATCATTATATATAATTTGCCCATTAAATCAATTAAAAATAACTATTTCAATATTAAGCAAAATCTTATATAATTTTTATAAAGGTTTTATGATACGAAATTTGGAATTTGCTTAATCCGGGATAAAATAGATAGATAACATCTTAACCGGATGTTAAGAATATTAACTATAAAATCATTGTAACAGGAGAAAAGCGTATGAAAAAAAGAATAGGGGCGTTAATTACAGCTATAGTTCTTGGCTTATCATTGGCGGCGTGTGGCAATTCAGGTTACGGAGATACCAAGGATACAAAAAGAAAATTTGCAAATAATTATTCTGACAGGTTAAAGCTAAAAGAGGAATATGACAATAATTTTAATAATCTGATGGTAGCAACCGGCGAGGCGAGTGAGCTTATGCTTGTTTATATGGTCGGTTCGAATCTTGAATCCGAAGCGGGACTTGCGAGCCTTGATATTGAGGAAATGCAAAAAAGCGGATTTGACAATGAGAATGTCAGGATACTTATTTGTACCGGAGGTTCCAACTACTGGTGGAATGATGACATCTCAGCAGATGAAGTGGCTATATATGAAGTAAACTCAGGAACTGACAAGATTAATAAATTAAATGTTCTTCAGGGTGACAATATGGCTGACCCGCTCACCCTTACGGAGTTTCTTGATTATGCGTATGACAATTATGAGGCCAATTACTACAGCCTTGTTTTGTGGAATCATGGTGGTGGTGCCGTGCTTGGTTACGGAGGAGATGAAAGATATGACTATGATACGCTTACTATGAGCGAGATGGATCAGGCGTTTTCGACTGCCCATATGATGACGGAAGGTAAGAAGTTTGAATGGGTTGGATTTGATGCCTGCCTTATGGGTATGATAGAGATAGCTGAATTGTTTGAACCATATACGAACTATCTTATTGCATCGGAGGAAGTTATACCGGGCGATGGCTGGGATTATAAATTTGTTAATAAAATAGCTGACGGAACTGATTTTTCGGGAGTTGCGGCAGGAACAGCCATAATTGATACATATGCGAGCTATTATGATTCCTATATCTGGTACAAGCCGGAGTATACATTAGCCTGTCTTGATTTATCAAAAACAGAAGATGTAATGAACAGCTTTAATTCGCTTATATCGGTTACGGAAAATGATCTTATAAATGGAGAGTACTCCAATATAGCCAGACAAAGAGGCAATACTAAGGCATTTGGAATAATTGATGAGGAACTTTGCTATGATACTGTATATGTTTATAATCTTGCGGAAAATATGTCTGAAACCCATGCCGCTGAGGCTTCGGCACTTAAAAATGCATTGGAAGAAATGGTTGTTTATTCTAAGACCAATGTTGAAAATGCACACGGATTGGCAGTTTATTTCCCATATAACAACAAGATGTATGCTGAAGAATGGGTAGATGAGTATAGCTTAAGTGGATTTAGTCAGACTTATATGCAGTTTGTGAAAAATTTTACGGAGACATTTTATGGTGCACCGCTTACCGTATGGGATTTAGACGGCGAGGATGCGGTTGTTGAAATAGCATCGGAAGAACCGGATGGTGGTGTAACCGGAGCAACTGCAAGTGAATACGAAGTTGGAAATATAGGAAGTATGGGAAGCTTTTCTATACAACTCACAGATGAACAGGTAGCAAATTTTGCCGGAGCCAGTCTTGAAATCTGGGAGATATATGAGAACTATGATGATGGTGGATATGGTCTTTGGATCGATTCCTCAGATGTCTATCTTTCTTCTGATAATGTACTCTCTTCGGGTATCCTTAACAAGCGTATCGTACTAAGGGACTCATCGGGAAATGAAGCTGATTGCTGCGCATTTGAGATAGAAAGAGGCGATGGCTATGCAGTTTATAAAGCACCTATAGTTGTGAGCTTTATGGATGATAATGGTGAATTTGATCCGGACAGATATTATGTTCCGTATAATTTGCACATAAGAATTGATGCGGAAAATCCGGGAGGAGTAATAACCGGTATCTATCCGCTTGAAGATGAAGATACCAATTCTCTTTTACCCAAAAACAGCGTTGTGCTTGAACAGGGTTGCTATATAGAACCGTATTCCTTTGGAAGAATTATCGAGTTCAATGATGATGGTACCGTGAAGCCGTTTGAAGAATGGAAAAATTATTCGGGATTATTTTATGGCTTTTATCTGGATGGAGATTTGACGGTTGATATGGTAGATATAGATCCTGATATTGAAAAAGTTTATGTATATAATATCTGGGATACTCAGGGAAATAGTTATCAGATAAATGTAATGCAATAAAAAATAATAAAATATATGTATAAAAATCCTTAATTTACAGATAATAGAAACAGACTAATGTAAATGTAAGGAGATTTGTAGATATGAAAGCAACAGGTATTATTCGTAGAATAGATGAGCTTGGACGTATAGTAGTTCCAAAGGAGATTAGAAGGGTTTTACGAATCCGTGAAGGTGACCCGATTGAGATTTTTACTGATAAGGACGGAGAAATTATTTTAAAAAAATATTCCCCGATAGGTGAGCTTTCAAGTTTTGCGCAGGAGTATGTGGAGGCTGCTGCTCAGATACTTGGCTGTGGCGTGTGCGTATGTGACAGGGATCAGATTATAGCAGTGGCAGGTATACCCAAAAAAGAACTGCTGGGTAAAAGTCTCCATAAGGACTTGGAAGAGGCTATAAATGACAGGGAAGCGATTCTTGCGAGAAAAGGTGAAAAGAAGTTTATAAAAATCCTCGGAAATGGCGATAATGAGTACTCCGGAGAGATAGTTCAGACTATTATAAGTGAGGGCGATGCTATAGGTGCAGTTATACTTTTAAGTAAGGACGACGGAGTAAATATCGGTGAAGCAGAGCAAAAGGCAGCAGTGATAGCAGCAAAATTCCTTGGAAAACAGATGGAAGGTTAAAAAAATAGTGTTTTTGCTAAAAACTGCAAAAAAAGGACGTTTTTTGGTATCAATGTACTTGACAAATCGGCTCTAACAATGTATAAATATGCGTAGGGCATTTGTTAAAACGTATGCCACGAACAATAGGGGATTGTAAAAAACAATCAACGTTTGTATTTATAGGAGGAATTATTAAAATGAACAAGAACGAATTAGTTGCAAGCATTGCAGAGAAGACTGGTTTAAAGAAGACTGAGGCTGAGAAGGCACTTAAGGCTTTCACTGATACAGTTGCAGAGCAGTTAAAGAAGGGTGACAAGATCCAGTTAGTTGGATTTGGTACATTTGAAGTAGCTGAGAGACCTGCAAGAGAGGGTAGAAATCCTAGAACCGGCGCTACTATGAAGATTAAGGCTTCTAAGGCTCCTAAGTTCAAGGCTGGTAAGGCTTTAAAGGATTCCGTAAACTAATTAGCAGATAATAAAGTTGTGTAAAGGTCATCATGCGTTTGTATGATGACCTTTTTGTGTAGATAGTTGCGAGATGTGGATATCATTATCGAATCGGGCAGGGGACGGTTTTTCCTTTACTCGATTGTAGATAATGATCCGAGCGACAATATTCGTGCTTGCACGAAAATATTGTCATTCGGCGAATATCCATAAGGTTTAGAAAGAGGTGTTAATATGAGACTGGATAAATATTTAAAGGTTTCAAGACTTATAAAGAGACGTACCGTTGCCAATGAAGCCTGTGATGCCGGAAGAGTCTCCGTAAACGGAAAGGTTGTAAAGGCTTCATATGATGTAAAGATAGGTGATATAATCGAGATTGGTTTCGGCAATAAAACCGTTAAGGCTGAGGTGACACGGATAACCGAGACAACCAAAAAAGAAGATGCCAAGGAAATGTATAACATACTTTAAATAAAAAAAGCATATTATATTCTATATAAGTTCCCTGAATTGGAGGATTATATGGGAGAAATTCAATATGCAAAAAATCACAGACTTTCTTTAGATAATAGAAAAAAAGCTACTATATATGGAATAACCAGGGTCGAATCCTTTGATACCGATGTGGTGGTGCTTGTTACTGAGGCAGGTGTACTTACGATTAAAGGTGATGATTTGCACGTTATAAGACTTGATGTTGATAAGGGTGAGCTGGAGATGGCAGGAACCATTGACAGCATGGTTTACTCAGAAAATCACAATGTTAAAAAAACAGCAGCAGGAATACTGGGGAGAATGTTTAAATAAATGTTTTATATAATTTATCTCCAGGGAAATATGTTTGTTGTAAGTCTTATAATGGGGATATGTATGGGAGCGGTATATGATGTGCTCCGAAGCATAAGAAAAACCTTTAATCATGGTGATATGCTTGTCGGTTTAGAGGATATAGTGTATTGGCTTTTTTTTACATGGCTTTTTATAGAAAACATCTTCAAATATAATGATGGAAGCTTCAGAATTTACATTTTTATCGTTGCAATTACCGGAATTTTGATTTATAAGAACACAATAAGTAGTGGCATTTTCAATTTGCTGAACTACATCTTGTGTTTTGTGAAAAAGTGTGTTGAAAAACCTAAGAAATTGTTGAAAAATGGCGAAAAATGGTATAAAATGAAAGTATCTATTTTTAGACATTTAAAAAATGATGAGAAGGAAAAGGATGTATATCAATCATCCGGCAGGGGTAAAGATGAGCAAAAGGAAAGGAAGAAAAAAGTCAACAAGAAGACAGTCTAGACTTACAAGTTTTCTTATTGTGGTTGCTGTTATATTTGTTTGTACCATATCGGCTTTAAGAGTTAAAGAACTTCGTGCTCAGGGTAAGGAGCTTGCCTATGCCGAGACTGTTTTAGAGCAAAAGATTGAAGCTGCCAGGCAGGAAAATGAAGTCCTTCATGCTCAGCAGCAGTATATGCAGACCAACAAATACATAGAAGATGTGGCAAAGGATAAGCTTGGACTTGTTTATCCGGATGAGATTGTGATTAAGCCGCAGGAATAAATGATAGCATTACCGCTTCGATATAATCGGAGCGGTCTTTTTTTGTCAACAATTAATGTGCAAAGCTTCCAGAGTTAGACAGCAATATGCTTTGTATAGGACTATAATTTTTAGGCTGATACAGAGTTTGATCAGGAGGTATGTTATGAAGATAACAGGTAGGCTAAAAGGAATAGGCTTTGCAGTAGCTGCATTTTTTATAGGCAGGGCATTTGTTATGAACTTAAATCCATTTGCGATTGGGGCGCTTGTGGCCTGGGCACTTTTGGGCGAAAATATATGGCTTATATTTATCGGCCTTATGGGAGGAATTGCATCCCTTGGATCATTTGACAGACTTTTTGAATATGGTTCAATCATGCTGTTTCTTATTGTTATACTCGCGCTGAAAAACTCTATCGAATTAAGGGGAAGAAATATTCTTACGGCACTTATAACCGGTGGCGTAACATTTGTTATACATGGTATTTCGAGCTTTGTCGTAGATGAATATGTAAGTATTTTTGACATGTCTGTTATGGCTGTTCTATCATTTGCTTCAGCTTTGGTTTTTTATAAGGGGATAGAGGGATTAAAGGAAGATTCGCTTTCCATAGTAACTGACAATGAAACTGCTCTTGGGTTCATAGCCTTTTTTGCGGCAGTATTTTGGGGTATGCCGCTTGAGGTTTATCTAAAGCACATGATCAACACCAAGTTTATTAAGCAAGCAGTAAGACCATATCAAACAACGAACTTTTACTCTGTACTGGCAAAACAGAGAAAACTAGAAAAGGAGGTAA
>CACYUQ010000019.1 GCA_902777615.1 uncultured Selenomonadaceae bacterium | reverse complement strand
TTTACGCCGCTGACGGAATGCAGCGCCTATGTATATCTTTGGAAGGGACATCCGCTTGCCGGAAAGGACAAAATCCGCTTTGAGGATTTGAAGGACTACCCATGCCTTTCCTTTGAGCAGGGCGACAAGGGCTCGTTTTACTACGCTGAGGAAATACTGAGCACGAGCGAATATCCCAAGACGATCAAGGCGACCGACAGGGCGACCATGCTCAACCTGATGATAGGGCTTAACGGCTACACACTTTGCTCGGGCGTAATAAGCGAGGAGCTCAACGGTTCGGATTATCTTGCGGTGCCGTTTGAAGCCGACGACGACACCGTTGCCGACGACGCAATACGTTCCTTTGTAAAGGATGCCCGAAGGGAGCAAGCGGAGCTTATACTCCTCGCCGTTCACCGTGACCGTGTGACCGGCGTTCGAGCCGCCCTGATATCGGACGACGATATCGGCCTGCTGCGCGAGGTAATCGACGATTTTCCCCTTCCCTTCGTCGCCCCACTGGGTTCCCATGACTTCTACTGCTGACATGGCTTACATCTCCTTGCTGCTTACATTCTTGCTGTTTATATATAAATATTCAATTTTACAGTCCGAAGCGCTCGAAAATCATATCGACGTTTCTCAGGAACCATTGATAATCGAAGCACTCGTCGATTTCCTCTTTCGTCAGATACTTCGTGATGTCCGGATCCTTTTCGACGTTCGTCTTGAAATCCTCTTTTTCGAGCCAGCGCTTCATGGCGTTGCGCTGCACCCAAGCGTAGGCATCTTCGCGCAGCACGCCCTTCGAGACGATGGCCAGCAGGATGCGCTGGCTGTAGATCAGGCCGCCGGTCTTCCCCATATTCGCGAGCATCGCGTCCGGATAGACGAGCAGCTTGTCCATGATGTTCGTGAACTTCCGCACGCAGTAATCAACGTTGATCGTGCTGTCCGGCAGGATCACGCGCTCCACCGACGAATGGGAAATGTCCCGCTCATGCCAAAGCGTGATGTCCTCCATCGACGCCAATGCGTTGCCGCGCACGAGGCGCGCCATGCCCGCAACACGTTCGCAGGTGATCGGGTTGCGTTTGTGGGGCATCGCCGACGAGCCCTTCTGACCGGGGCTGAAATATTCCTCGGCTTCGCGGATGTCGGTGCGCTGCAGATTGCGGACTTCCGTCGCGAACTTCTCAAAGGAGCTGGCGACGATGGCCAGCGTCGTCATATACTCGGCGTGACGGTCGCGCTGGATGACCTGCGTCGCGAGCTTCGCGGGCGTCAGCCCCAGCTTCTCGCAGACCATTTTCTCGATGCGCGGGTCAATGTTCGAATATGTCCCCACCGCGCCGGACAGCTTGCCCACCGCGACAATCTTCTGCGCGTGCTCGACGCGCTCGATATCACGGTCCACTTCGTCCATCCAAAGCAGCAGCTTGAGGCCGAAGGTCATCGGCTCGGCATGGATGCCGTGGGTGCGCCCGATGCAGGGCGTGTGCTTGAACTCGACGGCACGCCGCGCCAGCACCGCGCGGAATTTCTTCAGGTCGTCGAGGATGATGTCCGCGGACTTTTTCATCATCACGCCGAGGGCGGTGTCCTTGACGTCGCTGGAGGTCAAGCCCTTGTGGATATATTTGGAATCGTCGCCGACGTACTCGGCCACGTTCGTCAGGAAGGCGATAATGTCGTGGTTCGTGACCTTCTCAATCTCGTGAACGCGATCGAGGTCAAAATCCGCCTTCTCGCGGATATTCTTCGCCGCTTCCTTCGGGATCTCGCCGAGCTCCGCCATCGCTTCGCAGGCGGCAATTTCCACCGCTAGGATTTCCTCGAACTCGTGGCGCAGAGACCAGAGATTTCCCATCTCGGGGTTCGTATAGCGTGCAATCATGAAATGCTCCTCCTATGTCATTCCTTATTCGCTTTTTGTGTCCATGACCGCCAGCGACGACACACGGTCGCCTTCCTCGGTCTTCATCAGCGTTACGCCCTGCGTATTGCGGCTAATCAGCGAGATTTCGCCGACGCTGGTGCGGATGACGATACCGTCGGTGGTGATCAGCATCAATTCCTGATCGGGGCGTGCGACCTTCAGGCCGATGACCGCGCCCGTCTTGTCGGTGACCTTCATATTGATGATGCCTTTGCCGCCGCGTTGGGTTACGCGGTATTCCTCGGCTTTCGTGCGCTTGCCGTAGCCCTGCTCGGTGACGGTCAGGATTTCGCTCTCTGCGGAGAGCTTATCCATGCCGACGACCTCGTCCATGTCGTGCAAGCGGATTCCGGTGACGCCGCGCGCCTGACGGCCCATCGAGCGCACATTTTCCTCCTCGAACACGATGGCCTGCCCGTCCCGGGTGCCGAGGATGATGCGGCTCTCGCCGTCGGTGAAGCGAACACCGATCAGGTCATCGTCTTCGTCGAGGTTGATTGCGATCAGGCCGCCTTTCCGCGCAGTGTCGTATTCCTTGACGACGGTTTTCTTGACCACGCCTTTTTTCGTCGCCATGAACAAGTACCGGTCTTCGCGGAACTCGCGCAACGGGATGACCGCCGTGATGGTCTCGTCAGCGGACAGCGGCAATAGGTTCACGATGGCCGTGCCTTTCGCCTGCCGTGCAGACTCGGGGATGTCATAGCCCTTCAACCGATAGACGAGTCCGCGGCTCGTGAAGAACAGGATCGTATGGTGCGTCGTCGTAATCAGGAGATTTTCGACGAAGTCCGTCTCCTTCGTACCCATGCCCGTGACGCCGCGCCCACCGCGCTTTTGCGTGCGGTAGGTGGCCAGCGGGATGCGCTTGACGTAGCCGCCGTGGGTCAGCGTGATGACCACGTCTTCCTCGGCAATCAGGTCCTCGATATTCATCTCGCTGGTGTCGATGGTGATGCGCGTGCGGCGGTCGTCACCGTATTTCGCACGCACCTCGGTCAGCTCGTCCTTGATGATGCCGAAAATCTTGCTTTCGTCAGCCAAGACGCCCTTCAAGTATTCGATGGTTTTCAAGATTTCTTGGTATTCCTCCTCGATTTTCTCGCGCTCCAAGCCGGTCAGGCGCTGGAGACGAAGGTCGAGGATGGCTTGCGCCTGCTTCTCTGTCAAAGAGAAACCGTCCATCAAGGCGGCGCGAGCAATGTCGGCGGTACGGCTCTGCCGGATTGTCGTGATCACTGCGTCGAGATGGTCGAGGGCGATGTTCAAACCTTCCAAGATGTGGGCGCGCGCTTCGGCCTTGTCCAGCTCGTAGCGGGTGCGCCGCGTAATGACGTCTTTTTGGTGCGCTATATAATAATGAAGGACTTCTTTCAAATTCAAGACGCGGGGCCGTCCGTCCACCAGCGCCAGCATAATCACGCCGAAGCTGTCCTGCATCTGCGTGTGCTTGTAAAGCTGGTTCAAAATGACGTTCGCGTTCGCGTCGCGACGCAGTTCGACCACGACGCGCATACCGCTGCGGTCCGACTCGTCGCGGAGCGCAGTGACGCCGTCCACGACCTTGTCCCGGGCCAGTTCGGCAATGCGCTCGACAAGCTTCGCCTTGTTGACCTGATAAGGAAGCTCGGTGACAATGATCTGGCTCTTGCCGTTCGACATCGTCTCGATATGAGCGTCGGCGCGCATCTGGATTACGCCGCGGCCGGTGCGGTAGGCGCTTTGGATGCCCTCGGTGCCCATGACGAGACCGCCCGTCGGGAAATCCGGCCCCTTGATGACGGTCATCAGTTCCTCGACCGTCGCCTCGGGATTGTCGATCAGCATTAGCACGCCGTCGATGACTTCACGCATATTGTGGGGCGGGATGTTCGTCGCCATACCGACCGCGATGCCCGACGTGCCGTTGACGAGAAGCTGCGGGAACTTCGCCGGAAGCACCGACGGCTCCTTCAGCGATTCGTCGTAGTTCGGCACGAAATCCACCGTTTCTTTGTCGATGTCCTGAAGCATCAGCTCCGAGACCTTCGACATGCGGACCTCGGTATAGCGCATCGCCGCTGCCGGGTCGCCGTCCACCGAGCCAAAGTTGCCGTGGCCGTCCGCCAAAAGATAGCGCATGGAAAAATCCTGCGCCATACGGACAATCGCGTCGTAAACCGAGCTGTCGCCGTGCGGATGATATTTACCGAGAACCTCGCCGACGATACGCGCCGACTTCTTGTAGGGTTTCGTCGAGCCCATGCCCGCTTCCTGCATCGCGTAGAGAATACGGCGATGCACCGGTTTCAGTCCGTCCCGGACGTCCGGCAGCGCGCGTGCCACGATGACGCTCATCGCGTAGTCGATGTACGAAGTGGACATGACCTCCGCCAGATTTACCGGTACGACCTTATCCTTGCCAATCTCCAAAATCTCACCCTCATTCATGTTGCATAGCTATTCTACGAGTGCAAAGTTTCATTTCATAAAGCATTTTATTATACCATAAAATAATAAGCGCGGCAAAGCAAATTCCGCTTTGTCGCGCCCGCAAAGGATATTGGCTTTTCAACATGAAATGTTTCATGTGAAACAAACGAACATAGCCTGAAAGTTTTCTTACAAATTGTTTCACGTGAAACAATAGAACATAACCTGAAAATAACATGAAAAATCAGTTGCGCAAGATTTCGCTGTAAAGGTACCCTTCACGGACGCCGGAGTCGCTGTAGACCACCTCGCGGCAATTCAGCGCCGCGGCCAGTACGTCGGCCAAGATCAATCCCGGCAATAACGTGTGGATACGGTCGGGAGTGGCCAGCATCAAGCGCACGGCGTCCTCCTCTTTTGGAGGATTTTGGGAAACGTAATGTGCGAGAATTTCCCCGAAACGTTTCGGATCCATGCGTGTCTCGTCCTCCGGTAAATCGTACATCGAGCGGTAAAGAGCGCAAGTCCCCTTGAAGGTTCCGCCGATGCCGCAAGCGACGATTCCGTTTTCCGAAGCGGGCAGATCGCCGCGCAAGGCGTCCATCGACTTGGCGACGTCTTTTCGGATGGCCTCGGCTTCCTCTGGCGTCGGCAGCAGCCCTTGGACATAGGCTACCTTCAGGGCCAGCGAGCCAAAGGGCAGGCTTTGTTTTCGCATCACTTGGCGCGCGCGGTAGAGGATGATCTCCGTGCTGCCGCCGCCGATGTCGAGGATTACGCCGTCGTCCGCCGAAAGGTCGTGAATTGCTCCCACGAAATCAAAGACAGCTTCCTCTTCACCGGAAATCACGCGGATTGGAACGCTGGCCCGTCGCTCAATCGTCGCCACCGCTTCCTCGCTGTTTTTCGCGTTGCGGAGCGCTGCCGTCGTAAAGGCTACGACATTTTTGACGCCCATACCCGCGAGGCAATCCCGGTATTCCTCAACGGTTTCCGTCGCACGGCGGATGCCCTCGTCCATCATGACGCCGTCCCGCACATAGGCGGACAAGCCGATGGTATGCTTCCGCTTCATCACTTGCGTCGCGTGACCGTCCTTTATTTCATAGACCGCCATCCGGATGGTATTCGAGCCGATGTCGATCATCGCTTGCAGCATGCTTTCACCTCCGGCTTTTTATTTCCACATCCTTTATAAAATTTCCTTCCTGATATTTTGGCAAATCTGAAAAATCTTTTCTTTTGCTATTTCCTTTCCTTCTTTTTTATGATATAATGCAATATGATAAATTAGACCTACAAAAAGGAATTTTATCTTAGGTTGAGAACGAAGGAGTACATAAAATGAAAAACAAGCTGTTTGCCCTTGTCGGCCCGCACGCCTCTGGAAAATCGACAATCGTCCGCGAACTGATGCGGCTTGGGGTCAATTATATCCCGCTGTACACTACACGTTCCCCTGAGTCCTATGCCAACAATCCGGTCGGCGCCGCGGCGATGTACCGCTTCGTTGATAAAATCGAATTCTTCAAGCAGGATTTTCTTGTGAAGCTGACTTACAAGGGTGAATACTATGGCATGATGAAGCAGGAGATTTTAAGTTCCCTGCAAAATCACCAGAACAGTATCATCGTCTCCGACGCCCAAGGCATCAAGCAGCTCTCCAAGCTCCTGAAGGACAGCTTTGAGTCGATCTATATCATGGTCGATTACGTCACGCTGGTCGAGCGGATGCTCCGCATGAAGCATACTAACGACGAAATCAAGTATCATATCGAATACGCCGAGAGTAACGCGGAGTTTGATACCTGGAAGATTTCCACGCACGTCGTCAAGAACATCATTTCTTTCGACACGACCATGAGCCAGATCCTCGCCATCCTCGGGCTGACCGTCCCCATTTCCAAGCAGCACGAGCATGTGCTGACCGGGCAAAAATAAACGAAACTATATATGGGGTGCATTTCCAAAAACCGCCGTTCGGCGGTTTTTTTCTGCAATTTTTTTCTGTGACAAGGATTTTCGGACGGAAGCTCGAATTATATAAAATCATATTATTTATACTAGGACCTGTTAAAATCATCTGGTTTTTACAGGTTCTTCATGAGACGTCATCCGAGCCATAGGCTCGGATGTAGCCTGTGTAGCAGGAGAAACATCCGCTGGGCTGTTTCTCTTCGGCAAAAAAATTTTGTGTTTTTTAGTCGAAGATTAGTATTAGGGGTCTATATTTATTGAAAGGAAGTCGATTCCCATGATGCTCGAAAAGCTCCGAAAGGCCGTAGTCCGATGTGCGCAGGCAGCGGAAGCGAGCGGTCTTTGCCGTTGGCGTTCGGGTAATTTCAGCGCAAGGGATGAAGCGACGGGACTGATTTGCTTGACGCCGTCCGGTGTCGAGCGGCGCACGATGACGCAGGAGGATATTGTCGTCATTGATCGGAAGGCGAGAATCATTGAGGCGGCAAAGGGGCGTCGTCCGTCCAGCGAGCTTTTGATGCATCTCGCGGCTTATGAAACGCGCCCGGATATTTGTGCCGTAGCGCATACCCATTCGCCGTTCGCGCTGGTTTTCGCCGCACTGAAGCGGCCGATTCCCGGCCTCGTGTTGGAGGCGGCGCATCTCCATTGTGAAAACGGTACGATTCCTGTGGCGCCATTTGCTCCGCAGGGTACGGAAGCGCTGGCCGACTCTGTGCGTGAACCGCTTCGCACCGGCGATGCGATGCTGCTCGGACGGCACGGCGCATTGGCCGTCGGCTCGTCGCCGGACGATGCGCTCCTAAAGGCGGCGTATATCGAGGAACTGGCGGAGGTCGCTTATCGGACGGCGATGCTTTCCGAGGGGAAGATGCCGGACGCATTGCCGCCGGAAGCCTTCGTGCTTCGTCATCCTGACGGGAAGCGCGGATAAAAAACGCGACAGGTGCAGACAACAAATTTTTCTGCTATAATAAGCAAATATCATAGCCAAAGTATTTTTGCAACCGAAAGGATGACTGTATGGCAACTCGCGTTACTTCGATGATGGAAAGCGGCCTGCTCGTCGCTATCACTGTCGTCATGGCGCTGATTGGCGTTTATGTGCCGCTGCTCGGTACGGCGGCGGTGTTGATGTGGCCGCTCCCGATTCTCGTCTTGATTGTGCGGCACGGTATGAAATGGGGCCTGATGGCGGTGTTTGTTTCCGCCGTTTTGATGGCGACGCTGATTGAGCCGGGGAGATCCCTGGTGCTCGTGCTCGCTTTATCGCCAGGCGGCGTCGCTCTCAGCCTCGGATTCCGAAACGATTGGTCGTCGGTGCGGACTCTCGTGACGGGCATTGCCTGCTCGATGACGGCGAAATTGGTGGCGCTGGCACTGATGTTCGCGTTGACGGGCGTCGAGCCGTTCTCGATGCAGTTCGAGGTGATGGAGCAATCCTTTGACAGCACGGTGGAAATGTATCGGAGCATGGGGATGTCCGATGCGCAAATCGAGGAATCCCGGACCATGTTTATGGAAAATCTTTCGATGGTTCGACTGTTGCTGCCGCTGATTGTCGTTTTCATGGGACTGATGGACACGGTGCTGAACTACCTCGTTGGCGGTATGGTGCTGCGGCGTCTCGGGCACGACGTCAAGACATTGCCTCCGTTCGCCGAATGGCGGTTGCCGTCTGTGTTTGTTTACGTGTTCGGCTTTTCTCTCGTAGGTATTTATTGGGGGTTAACCCGTAACATTCCATTGCTCTATCAGGCGTCACTGAACTTTTCGATGCTGGCGACTTTTGCCGGCATGGTGCAGGGGATTTCCGTCTACACTTATGCGTCGCGCCATTTTCATTGGCCGAAGTTGCTTTCGATGTTTTTCCTCGGCTTCGTGATGCTGAACGGCTTCCTGCTCCGTCTGTTGTGCCTCGTCGGCCTGTTCGACATGGTGCTCGACTATCGGAAACGGTACTGGGCGGAAAAATAATTTGGGGGTGAATTTCCTTGCCTCGCAGTTCTTCTCCGTGGCTTGACATCTGCATACTGTTGGCGGCCTGTGGGTTGCTTGCCGCGGCACTTTTTTCCTTTAACCCTTATTTCGGCGGCGGCGCGGCGCTCCTGTGTCTGTGCCTCGCGTTTTTCGTGCGGGAGCGACAGATTAAGCGCAACCGCGATCTCGACGCGTATTTTAGCGATGTCGTCAGCTATATCAAGCCGGTCATGAATTATGCCGTCGATCGGATGCCAATCTGTATCCTGATAGTCGACGAGGACGGCAAGCTTCAATGGTCGAATGCCGAGCTGGCGGCTCATATCGCTCCCGCGCCGCATCCCGAATACGGGACGCCCGTCAAGGATTTCTGGCCGGAAATGATTTTGAAACCGATTTGGGGCATGACGGGCGAATACATTTTCCGCGACGGGGAAACGTCGTACCGAGCCGAATACCGGCCTGTACCGATCAAGGACGGCTCGATGCTGATGGCGTTTTACGTCACGGACGTGACGGAGCTGGAGCAGATGCGCGCCGAATTGGCGGCGGGTCAGACGGTTCTCGCCTACATCCAGATCGACAACTACGACGAGACGCTGCAAAGCCTCGTGGAAGCGGAGCGCTCGACGCTGGCATCGACGATCACGAATATGCTGGACGCTTGGGCGAAGGAGCTGGGGTTCCTGATCCAGCGGCTCAACGAGGAAAAATATGTGGCGGTCATGGAGCGGCGCGCGCTCGATCAAGCCATACAAACGAAATTCGACATCCTCGACCGCGTCCATTCGCTGCAAGGCTCGAACAAGCTGCCGATCACGCTGTCCTTCGGCGTCGTGGCGGTGGAGCAGCAGACAGTTCACGATGCGGCGCGGCAGGCGCTGAAAACGCTGGAGCTGGCTCTCGCCCGCGGCGGTGACCAAGCTGCGGTCAATATCGACGGCAAGACGCAGTTCTTCGGCGGCAAGGCGCCCGCGGTGGAGAAGCACACGCGGGTCAAGGTCCGCGTCGTCGCCCATTCCCTGCGCGAACAGATCGAGGCCTCGGACGAGGTCTTCATCATGGGCCACAAGAACGAGGACTTCGACGCGCTGGGCGCGGCGCTGGGTGTGGCCCGGCTGGCGCTCTACTCGAAAAAGCCTGTAAGGATCATGCTTTCCGACATGAATGAAGGCATCGACAAGTTCACGGAGCTTTTGGCGGACAAGTCGGAGTACAAATCTATCTTCATTCATGAGAGTGATTTGGAAATCATTACGCCTAGCTCCAAGGCGCTATTGGTCGTCGTGGATACCCACATCCCGCACATGGTCGCGTCGCCGAGACTGTTGGCGGCGGTGTCGCGGCGAATTATTATCGACCACCATCGGCGCAGCGAGGAAATCATAGAAACGCCACAGCTTTCCTATATTGAACCGTCCTCGTCTTCGACCAGCGAATTGGTCTCGGAACTGACGATTTATTATGCGGACGATTTAAAGCTGACGCGTTTTGACGCGACCGCACTCTACGCGGGCATTGTCGTCGACACCAAGCATTTCGGTGTGCAGACCGGCGTCCGCACGCTGGAGGCGGCAGCGTACCTTCGCAAAGCGGGCGCCGACCCCGTTCTGGTACGTCAGCTCTTCCGCGAGGACTATGATACGAATCTGACGCTGGCGAAAGCCATGGCAAGCTCGACGCTGTACGACGGCGGCCTGATTGTCGCTGCTTGTCGGGAGGCCCAGCCAAACATCCAAGCCATCGCTGCACAGGCGGCGGATTCGTTGCTCTATATCGAAGGCGTCCGCATGAGTATCGTCGTGTTCCAGCTCACGCCGGACGTGGTCGGCATCAGCGCCCGCGCCGTCGGCGAGCTGAACGTGCAGGTCATCATGGAAGAGTTCGGCGGCGGCGGTCACCAAAACGTGGCGGGCGCGCAGATCAAAAACGCCAACCTCGACGAAATCGAGGCAAAAGCGGTCGAAATCGCAAAGAAATATATAGAGGAGAATGGATAACATGAAAGTCATATTGCAGCAGGACGTCAAGAGCGTCGGGAAAAAAGGAGAAATTATCGAAGTTTCGGAGGGCTACGGGCGCAATTTCCTGCTCCCGAAAAAGCTGGCTGTTCCCGCCAATGCGCAGAACGTGAACGTCGCAAAGCAGAAGGCAGGCGCGGCGGCGCACAAGAAGGCGCAGGAGGCAGACGAGGCGAAACTCCTTGCTTCGCAGCTGGCGAAAGCGGAAGTCTCGATTTCGGTGAAAATCGGCGAGGGCGGCAAGCTCTTTGGTTCCGTTACCGGCAAGGATGTTGCTGACGCGCTGAAAAAGGAGCACGGCGTCGAAATCGACAAACGGAAAATTTCCCTGCCGCAGGAGGTCTCCGGCGTCGGGGATTACGAAGCCGTGATTAAGCTGCACCCGGAGGCGACGGCAAAAGTCACGGTCCATATCACGGAAGGCTGATACTTGATGGGAAGCCTGTTCAAATTTTTTCAGAAGAAGGGCGAACCGGAGGAAAAGGACGGCTACATGACCGGTCCGGAGCATCCGCTGGATCGCGAAATCGACGCGCTCTACAGTATGCTGGCGGATATCCTCGGCTCGGACAAGCTCGTCATCAAGGCGGGCAAAATGGATGCGATGCGATTCATGCGCTCCCCGCTTCGGGGCGAGCGCATTCTTGCGTTGCAGCGCATCATTTTAGAGAACCCGACCATCGAGCACATCCCGTCCGACGCGGAAATCCCGAAACTCCTGACGGAACTGTCCGAGCGCATCGCCGATTTGATGGCGCGCCGCTCGCTGGAAGATAAGATTGAAAAGAAAATCGCGGAAAAGCTTGAGGAAAATCACGAGGATTACGTCAAGGACATCCGAATGCAAATCCTCGACGAGGAAAATCCCGAAAAGGAATCCCCGCAAGCGAAAGAACGGCGTGAGGCGCTGGAAAAACTCGAAGGCGTCAAGCTCACGCAATCCGTGATGGAGCTGTTGCGTCCCAAAACGCTTGACGAAATCGTCGGGCAGCCTCGCGCTGTCCGCTCGCTGCTCGCAAAGCTCTCGTCGCCTTACCCGCAGCATTTGATTTTGTACGGGCCGCCCGGCATCGGCAAGACGACGGCTGCGCGTCTCGTGTTGGAACAAGCGAAGCACGTTGATTCGTCGCCGTTCGCGGAGGAGGCCCCTTTTGTCGAAACGGACGGTACGACGCTGCGCTGGGATCCGCGGGACATGACGAATCCGCTTATCGGCTCGGTTCACGATCCAATTTATCAGGGCGCGCGGCGCGATCTTGCCGACATCGGTGTCCCCGAGCCGAAGCCCGGCCTCGTCACGGACGCCCACGGCGGAGTCCTCTTCATTGACGAAATCGGTGAAATGGACGTGATGCTCCAAAACAAACTGTTGAAGGTCTTGGAAGACAAGCGCGCGTTCTTTGAGTCGACCTATTACGATCCCACCGACCCGAAGGTGCCGCCGTATATCAAGAAACTGTTCGACGAAGGCGCTCCCGCCGATTTCGTATTGATCGGCGCGACGACGCGGGAGGCGCGGGATATCAGCCCGGCGCTTCGTTCGCGTTGCGCGGAAATCTATTTCGAGCCGCTGACGCCCGCGCATATCGTCCGCATCGTCGAAAACGCTGCGAAAAAGCTTGACGCGGCGCTGGCGGACGGCGTGGCCGCATTGATCAGCGATTACACCGTCGAGGGCCGCAAGGCAATCAATATTCTCGCCGACGCTTACAGCTTCGCGCTGGAGCGGCGCGAGGGAGGGGCTCCCGTCGTCATCGGCAAAGATGACATCTACGAGGTGGCGCAGGTCAGCCGCCTTTATCAGTATATTAAGGACAAATCGTCGGAGCGGCCAGAAATCGGCCATGTTTTCGGTCTCGGTGTCTCCGGCTATCTCGGTTCCGTTATCGAGATCGAGGCGGTAGCGTTCCCGGCTCATGAAAAGGGCAAGGGCACGGTCCGCTTTAATGAGACGGCAGGCAGCATGGCGAAGGATTCCGTGTTCAACGCCGCGTCCGTCGTGCGTCGCATGACCGGTCTCGAGCTTTCCGATTACGACCTGCATATCAACGTGGTCGGCGGCGGCAATATCGACGGCCCGTCGGCGGGTACGGCGATTCTTGCCGCGATCACCAGCGCATTGACGAAGCGGCCAATCCGCCAGGACGTCGCGGTTACAGGTGAAATTTCGCTTTACGGGCGCGTGCGGCCCGTGGGCGGCGTATTTGAAAAAGCTTACGGCGCGAAACAGGCGGGCATGAAGTCCATCATCATCCCGATGGAAAATGACAAGGATATTCCCGAGGCGCATCTCGGCCTTTCCGTACATCCGGTGGAAACGGCGGAGGAAGCGTTCAAAATCTTGTTCGCGGACGGCTGGACGGAAGGAGGCGCGACCGATGCCGATAACGGAACGAATTCCGCCGCAGAATATTGAGGCGGAACAGGCGGTGCTCGGCGCGATGCTGCTGGAAAAACGCGCCATCGGCGAAGCGATGGAGCTCCTGCGCGCCGATGATTTTTACCGGGAGGCCCATCGGCTCGTCTTTGAGGCAATCAAAGAGCTTGCACAGCGGGACGAAGCGGCGGATCTCGTCACCGTCACCGAGCAGCTGAAAAAAAACGACCAACTCGAAAAAGCGGGCGGCATCGCCTTCGTCACTTCGCTGGCAAACGCCGTGCCAACCGCGGCGAACATCAAATATCACGCGCAGATCGTACTGGAAAAGGCCCAACTCCGAAACCTGATCAACAGAGCAACGGAAATTGCGGGCGAGGCATACGAGGACACTGAAGAAATCGGCGCCCTGATGGAAAAGGCGGAAAAGAGCATCCTCGAAGTGACCGGGCGCGGGACTTCTTTTGACATTGAGTCCATCCGGGAGCTCGTCCTCGACGTGTTCACAAAAGCTGAGATGCGCGCGAAGCAGAAAAACGCGCTGACGGGTCTCGCTTCCGGATTCCGGGATCTTGACAAGCTCACTTCAGGCTTCCAGCCTTCGGACTTGATTCTCGTGGCGGCGCGTCCGTCGATGGGCAAGACGGCGTTTACGCTGAATATCGCGGCCTATGTCGCAGTCCGGCTGAAACAGCCGGTCGCGTTCTTTTCCTTGGAAATGTCGAACGTCCAGCTCGTCCAGCGCATTCTCTGCGCGGAGGGAAATATCGATTCGCAGGCGATGCGCTCCGGTGATTTGACCGACGACGAGTGGCAAAAATTCATTGAGGCGGCGGATCGCGTATCCAAAGCTCCGCTTTACATCGACGACACCCCGGGCATCACCGTCGCGGAGCTTCGCTCGAAGGCGCGGCGCATCAAGCTGGACCACGGCCTTTCGCTCGTCGTCATCGACTACTTGCAGCTGATGCAGGGACGGTCGAGCCGGAGCGGCGACAATCGCCAGCAGGAAATCTCCGAGATTTCCCGTTCGCTGAAAGCGTTGGCTCGCGAACTCGGAGTTCCCGTTATCGCGCTTTCTCAGCTCTCGCGAAGTGTCGAGGCACGACAAATCAAACGCCCGATGTTGTCCGACTTGCGCGAGTCCGGTTCGCTGGAGCAGGACGCGGATATCGTGATGTTCCTGTACCGCGAGGATTACTACGACGCGGAAACCGAGCGAAAGAACATCACTGACGTCATCATCGCGAAGCACAGAAACGGCCCGATCGACACTGTGCAGCTCTTCTTCGCGAAACAGTTCACGAAGTTTACAAGCTTCGAATACGAATCGGGCGGCAATAACTGAAATTTTAAAAACGGCGGAATTTGTTTCCGCTGTTTTTTTATGGAAACTTTTCCAAAAAACTTTTCAAAAACATATAGACAAAAAGTCAAATTTGCGTTATAGTCTTATCAGAGGTTAGCACTCATTGCCCCTGAGTGCTAACAGAAGGGGCGAATGTGATGGACGAGAGGAAGCAGCGCGTCCTGCAAGCGGTGGTGCAGGACTATATCGAATCGGCGGAGCCGGTCGGGTCGCGCACCATCGCGCGGCGGCACGATCTCGGCGTCAGTCCCGCGACGATTCGAAACGAGATGGCCGATCTCGAAATGCTCGGCTATCTCGAACACATCCACACGTCTTCCGGGCGTATCCCGTCGTCGAAAGGCTACCGATTTTATGTGGACGGCCTGATGCAGCCGACGCGGCTGACCGAGGAGGAAAAGGCGCAGATCGATCATTGGTACCGGGCACGGGTCAAGCGCATCGAGGAAGTCTTTCAGGAGACGGCGCGGTTGATTTCCCACGTGACGAAAAACGTTGCGCTGGTGCTCGCACCGCAGATGAAGAAGTCGGCGTTCCGCTGTTTGCAGTTTTTGCCGTTGGATGACCGGCGTTCGGTGGCGGTGCTGATGACCGACGCGGGTTTCATCGAGAACCGCATCGTCGCGATGCCGTCGGGGGCGACCTTCGAGGACTTCCAGCGCATGGCGCGGGTCATCAACGATTGCTTGACGGGTTGTACGCTTGACGCGATTCCGAAGGCCGCATACCGGAAAATCCGCTCGGAGATTTCTGATGAAAATCTTTACGAAGCGGCGTTGGATGTGATTAGCCGCGCGCTGGACGACACAGAGGGCCGCGACCGGCTCTATCTCGGCGGTACGCGGGAAATGCTTTCCCAGCCGGAATTCCAAGACGTGGAGCGGGTCAAGGAAATCCTGTTGATGCTGGAAGAAGAACAGCTGCTGAAGGAAATCCTGCACGCGCATCTTGGCGAGGGACTCCGCGTCACGATTGGCAGGGAAAACGACTACAAAGGGATTCAGGATTGCAGCATCGTCACGGCGACCTACCACTTGGACGGCGAGCTTCTGGGCACGATCGCGGTGCTCGGCCCGACGCGCATGGAGTACGGCAGGGCGATGTCGCTCCTCGGCTATATGAACGAGCATCTTTCCGACGTGGTAAGGCGGCTTGGATGGCAGGGGTGAACGTTATGACGGCGTTTGAAAAAGATAAAATGAAGAAAAAGGATGAGGCAAGCTTGGAGGACATGAAGGAACAGATCAACGAGGCGTTGGCCGAGGAAATGGCAGAACGCCGCGCGTTCAATCAGGATGCGCAAGGCGCGCAGGAGGGGACACCACCTGCGGAAGGCGCGGAAACGCAGGCGGGAGAGCCGGAAGAAGCGTCGGAGGATGCGGCGGCGCTTCGCGAAAAATTCGAGGCGGAGCTTGCCGAAAAGGAGAACCGTTATTTGCGTCTGCAGGCGGACTTCGAGAATTTCCGCCGCCGCACGCGGCAGGAGAAAGAGGAGCTTGCCGCGGTCGTCACGCAGAATCTCTTGAAAGATTTGCTTCCGTTCCTCGACAATTTCGAGCGCGCGCTGGCGGCGGAGGCGACCGACGCGGACAGCCTGAAGGCGGGCGTTGAGATGATGTACAAGCAGCTCGTCGAGGCGCTGAAAAAGGAAGGGCTGGAATATATCGAGACCAAGGACAAGCCCTTCGACCCGAACTTTCATCAGGCGGTGATGCGCGTCGAAAACAGCGACAAGGAAGACGGCGCAATCGTTGCCGAGCTCCAGAAGGGCTATATGGTGAAGGGGCGCGTCATTAGGCCGAGCATGGTACAAGTGGCGGGCAATTAGTTCCTGCATTGAAAGGCAACTCGCGGCATGAGCCGCACAATATATAGAAATTACAAAAATTTTAATGTATATCTGACAGGAGGAAATCATCATGGCAAAAGTAATCGGTATTGACTTGGGCACGACGAATTCGGTTGTGTCCGTTATGGAGGGCGGCGAGCCCACCGTCATCACGAACCCGGAAGGCAGCCGCCTGACGCCGTCTGTTGTCGGCTTCACGAAGGACGGCCAGCGTCTGATCGGCCAGCTCGCGAAGCGACAGGCCGTATCGAACCCGGACCGCACCATCGCTTCGATTAAGCGTCACATGGGCGAGAAGGATTACAAAGTTACGATTGACGACAAGAGCTATACGCCGCCGGAAATTTCTGCGATGGTGCTGCAAAAGCTGAAAGCCGACGCGGAAGCGTATCTCGGCGAGACGGTCACGCAGGCCGTCATCACGGTCCCGGCGTACTTCAATGACAGCCAGCGTCAGGCCACGAAGGACGCGGGCAAGATCGCGGGTCTCGATGTGCTCCGCATCATCAATGAGCCGACGGCTGCGGCGCTGGCCTACGGCCTTGACAAGGACAATGACGAGACGATTCTCGTCTTCGACCTCGGCGGCGGCACTTTCGACGTCTCGATTCTCGAGCTGGGCGACGGTGTCTTCGAGGTCAAGGCGACGAACGGTAATACGCATCTCGGCGGCGACGATTTCGATCATCGCATCGTCGATTGGATGGTTGCCGAGTTCAAGAAGGACAACGGCATCGATCTCGCGGCGGACAAGATGAGCGCCCAGCGCCTTGTCGAGGCCGCGGAAAAGGCGAAGATCGAGCTTTCCAGCATGCTTTCCACGAATATCAATTTGCCGTTCATCACGGCTGGCCCGAACGGTCCCCTGCACCTCGATCTGACGCTGACCCGTGCGAAGTTCGACGAGTTGACCAACGACCTCGTCGAGGCGACGATGGAGCCGACGCGCAAGGCGATGGCCGACGCAGAGCTTTCGCCGTCCGACATCAACAAGGTCATCCTCGTCGGCGGTTCGTCCCGCATCCCGGCGGTGCAGGACGCTATCAAGAAGTATTTGGCGAAAGAGCCGAGCCACGGCGTGAACCCGGACGAGTGCGTATCCGTCGGCGCTGCGATTCAGGGCGGCGTCCTTGTCGGCGAAGTCAAGGACGTGCTGCTGCTCGATGTTACGCCGCTGTCTCTCGGTATTGAAACGTTGGGCGGTGTCTGCACAAAGATCATCGAGCGCAACACGACAATCCCGACGTCGAAGAGCCAGGTCTTCTCGACGGCGGCGGACAATCAGCCGTCGGTGGATATCCACGTCCTGCAGGGCGAGCGCGAAATGGCGGCGGGCAACAAGACTCTCGGCCGCTTCGAGCTTTCGGACATCCCGCCTGCGCCGCGCGGAGTCCCGCGCATCGAGGTCAAGTTCGATATCGACGCAAACGGTATCGTGCACGTCTCGGCGAAAGACCTCGGCACCGGCAAGGAGCAGAAGATCACGATCCAGTCCGACAGCGGCATGAGCAAGGACGATATCGACCGCATGGTCAAGGAGGCCGAGGCCCACGCTGCCGAGGACAAGAAGCAGAAGGAAGCCATCGAGATCAAGAATAACGCCGACAATCTCGTCTATCAGGCGGAAAAGGCGATCAAGGATATGGGCGACAAGGCCGATGCGGCGCAGGTCGACAAGGTCAAGGCAGCCATCGACAAAGTCAAGGAAGCGCTGAAGGGCGGCGACAACGACGCCATCAAGAAGGCCACCGAGGAATTGCAAAAGCCGCTTTACGAGATGAGCGCGGCGGCATATCAGCAGGCGCAGCAGGCCGCAGGCGCGGCAGGCGGCGCGGCGGACGCCGGGGCGCAACAGCAGGCGGAGCAGGAAGAGCCGAAGAAGGCCGACGACAACGTGGTTGACGCCGAGTACACGGAAGTCAAGGATAAGTAAGAGTGAAGAGATGAACGTGGAGAGTGAAGCGTGATAAAAATTCACTCTCCACACTCTTTTTCACAGGAGTGAAGACATGAGCGACAAACGCGATTACTATGAAGTGTTGGGCGTCGACAAGAGCGCGTCCGACGCCGACATAAAAAAAGCCTTCAAAAAGCTGGCGCGCAAATATCATCCGGACTTGAACCGCGACGACCCGAAGGCGGCGGAGGAAAAGTTCAAAGAGGTCAACGAGGCCTACAGCGTGCTTTCCGATCCGCAGAAGAAGGCGCAGTACGACCAATTCGGCCACGCGGCCTTTGAAGGACCGGGCGGCGGAGGCGGCGGAGCAGGCGGTTTTGGAGGTTTTGGAGGCTTCGGCGGTTTTGGCGGTGGTGGAGGCGGCGGCTTCGACGATATTTTCGACGCGTTCTTCGGCGGCGGCGGGAGCCGTTCCCGTCGTTCGGGACCGGAGCGGGGCAGCGACCTTCGCTACGATTTGGAGCTGACTTTTGAGGAAGCGGCTTTCGGCAAAGAGGCGGAGCTGACCGTTCCGCGTATGGAAAACTGCAGTACTTGTCACGGCACGGGTGCGGCGGCGGGCACATCGCCGGAGACTTGCCCGGACTGCCACGGCACGGGTCAGGTTCAGCGGCGGCAAAATACGCCCTTCGGCCAGATTTTGAATTCGCATCCGTGCGGCCGATGCCACGGCACGGGCAAGATTGTCAAGACGCCTTGCACGGACTGCGGCGGTACAGGACGCAAAAAAGTCCGCAAGAAAATCAGCGTGAAAATTCCGGCGGGCGTCGACGAAGGCTCTCGCATCCGGGTTGCCGGAGGCGGTGAGGCAGGTCTGCGCGGCGGCGGGAACGGCGACCTTTACGTCTATATTTTCGTCAAGCGTCACAAGCTGTTCGAGCGCGAAGGCTCGGACGTGCTCTGCGAAGTGCCGATTTCCTTCGTGCAGGCGGCGCTCGGCGACACCATCGAGGCGCCGACCATCGACGGCAAGGTGGAAATGAAAATCCCGGCGGGCATCCAGTCCGGCACGATGCTTCGTTTGAAAGGCAGAGGCATCCCGTTCCTGCGCGGCAACGGACGCGGCGACCAGCTCGTCCGCGTCAAGGTCCTGACGCCGCAAAAACTTTCCGCGCGACAGAAAGAACTGCTGAAAGAATTTGGCGAGATCAGCGGGGAAAACGTAAACCCGGAGCAAAAGAGCTTCATGGACACGATCAAGAAGATGTTCAAAAAGTAAGAGGGCAGTTTTGTAACGAAATTGCCTAATACTTCAACAAATAGACAATTTCCCCCTATTCCATGGTATATTATCCGTGGGGATAGGGGGAATTGTTTTGTAGTGAAAAAGATCACGAAGCTTTTAACAACAAGGTCGGTTCATTATAGTGGGAAAATTACTACCAAGCATATCTCGAATTATCGATATCAGATTCATTTTCAAGCGAGTCGAGAAGGGATTTTCGTCGTCATTTTAAAAATAATCTTTACTGGAAATGGAAAAGCCACTACTCCTTGTGGACTAGAAGTAGTGGCTTTTTGTCTATGGCCTGGGGCTAGTTTGTTAATAATGAATTTTTTTGTGGTAGTAGAGAAAGTAATATTATGCGTTAGGCATCACGCATTCCATCATCACTCTCATATAGAGAGAAGGCCAGAGCGTGTGGTCTTTGCCAGTTTTATTAGGGTTATTTCCATTCTGACGGCTACTCAAGATGGTTGAATTGACCAATTCTGGTCCAATCTTATCCATAACAGCATAGGGATCCTTCTTCCATCTGTATCTGCCATCTGCTCCTTCTTCCAGTAATGCCCTGAAAGCACCAAGAATAGGATAGAGGAATCCTTTAGGGGTAGAATACTTGGTTGTGTTATGATAGAAATATGTCTCGAAATGCTTACCCTCTTTTGCAAGAGTTACGCCAATAGTGGAGCCGTATTTGCCTTGAGGGACCTTCTTCCTATAATAGGAATCGATATTGCTTTCAAGCTTATCATATAGTTTAAAGAAGTCTGCTACGATTGGCAACATCTTATAATAGGGATTATCAGATTCATTATAATCTCCAGAAGCGACTTTTTCATATTCTTCAATATAAAGGTCAGAGCATTTCCTCTTGCTACTATAAGAATTTACAGGGCACTCATCCATACCTTTGTATCTGTCAATGTTGAACATATTCATAATAGCGAGAAGGTCAGTTATTTCAATATCTCCTTCATCATTCTCCATATAATTGATCCTTCCTACATACGATTCGTCTTTAAGCGTTTCCTTAATCATCTCGTAGTAATCTTTAAGGTTAGCAAAGATGACGTTCATCAGCAGCTGACCGCGTTCCAGTTCGTTCTGGCGTTCGATGATGACCTTTAATGTATGACCGCCATCGACATCGCCGTGGCATTCAGGGTCTTCAAACGTGACGGATACGAGATTATCATAATTGTTGAAGGTTACGTTTGCCGCAGAAAGTAAGATCCCCCTGTTTAACAGATGGAAATTACTACCGGTAACAAGAGAGGCGGCGATCTTTTTACCAACTTTCCCCTTTAAATTCTGCTTACGGGGATTGGTCTCCATCCATTCGAGTAATTCAATAGGGATGTCCTTGACGTCGCAGATTGCCGTGTACATCTGCGGCGCTCCTTCGTTTTTGTCCTTGTAGGGGTCCGGGAGTTTTCTGAAGGATTCTGCTTTGAATTTAATTGTTGTTGCCATAGTTGGCTCCTTTCTGCACGCTCAGGTGCATTCAATATTTCAGATACACAGTACAACTGTCATCTGTTGTTGCTATTATATATCAAAAATCGTATAATTAAAACGTCATATATGACGTTTTTGGAGGATTTATGGAAAAGTATATAAATGTTGATCAGGAAATTGGTTCACTAATAAGAAAGCATCGTGAAAGACGAGGTTATACTCAAGATGATTTTGCTAATTCATGTGGCATTAGCAGAGCATATTATGGAAGGATTGAGCGTGGGGAATATCATGTGACATTGTTTTTGTGTTACAAAATTACACAGACCCTAGGAATTAGAATTAGTGACTTGTTTGAAGATTTCCCTGACTAAACTATTGTATCATGAATTATGAGAATGAAGCGGACAACGGGTATGGACAATAAATAGAAATAAGTCCTCTAGATTGTCCAAGAAACTGCCAGGGCCGATAAATTGCCAATTCTCCACAATTCCATGTTACACAGGGAATGATAAGGGCCCTCAAACAGGTTGAACATTCAGTAGCGAGTTGAAGACCACGTCCGGGATAATACATAGTCCGTAGTACCTATTGCAGTTTCATCTACAAGCAGAACGAAGGACTCTATTTGCAATTTTATTTTCATTTCTTTTACGATGCAGGCGCAGATCATTCTGTAATATGAAAAGGCTTCTGGACACGTGATCCAGAAGCCTTTTCATATGTTTGGGAAACTACCGGTTCGCGAGTTTGTCAAGCAGCGGCGAAGCGTCGTAGGCGGCTTTTCCGCCCAGTTCTTCCTCGATGCGGAGGAGCTGGTTGTACTTCGCTACACGTTCGCTGCGGTTCGGGGCGCCGGTTTTGATCTGGCCTGCGTTCAGTGCTACTACGAGGTCGGCAATCGTGGCGTCCTCGGTCTCGCCGGAACGGTGGGAGACCACGGCGCGGAAGCCGTTCTTGTGGGCGAGCTGGATCGCTTCGATGGTCTCGGTCAGCTTCTTCCAGCCTTCCCAGTCTTCCTCGTCCAGCGGGTCTTCAAGGGAAACGATCGGATATTTCGCGACGAGCTTTTCCCAATAGTCAATCAGCTTCGCGGTGGTGTACTTGGTGCCCGCTTTCGGCAGCACGTATTCGCCTTTCTTCTTGCCCTTCCATTCGCTGGCGGCGGCGTCGATGGCCAGCGCAAAGTCTTTGCCCGGCTTGTAGCCCGCTTCTTTGATAGCTTTCATGATGTAGTCGAGAGCTTCCTCGGCGCTCTTGAGGTTCGGTGCAAATCCGCCTTCGTCGCCGACGGAGGTTGCCAGCTTGTTCTTCTTCAGCAGAGCCGCCAATGCGTGATAAACTTCGGCGCACCATTGGAGGCACTGGGCGAAGCTCTTCGCACCGATCGGCATGATCATGAATTCCTGCACGTCGATGTTGTTCGTCGCGTGGGCGCCGCCGTTCAGGATGTTCATCATCGGCACCGGCAGTACGCGCGCTTGCGCGCCGCCGAGGAAGCGATAAAACGGCTGGCCTTCGGAAATCGCAGCGGCCTTCGCGCTGGCCAGCGAGACGGCAAGGATCGCGTTCGCACCGAGTTTTTTCTTGCCTTCGGTGCCGTCGGCTTTCAGCATGGCGTGGTCGACCGTGTAGGTGTCGGCGGCTTCAAGCCCCATGACGGCTTTCGCCAGCGTCGTGTTGACATTCTTGACGGCCTTCAGCACGCCTTTTCCGTTATAGCGTTTCTTGTCGCCGTCGCGAAGCTCCAGCGCCTCATATTGACCCGTGGACGCGCCGCTGGGGCTGGCCGCGCGGCCTACGCTGCCGTCGCACAAGGTAACTTCGGCTTCGACGGTGGGATTGCCGCGGGAGTCCATGATTTCGCGGCCAACGACGTTTACGATTTCTGCAAAGTTCATTCCAAATCCTCCAATCTTTTTCGCGAAGCGGCGACCCGCCCCGATGTCGGATATTTACATTCTCTATTATACCATTTCTCGCGGCGGATAGCGAAAGAATTTTTCGTCTTTTCGGCGATTTTCATTTGTCGTGTGATATAATGTATTTTAACATCGATGTATCATATGACGGGAGGGGCGCGAATGGACGCGCAGCAGATTGGCCGCACGTTGATGGTTTTCGGCGCGCTGCTTTTGGCAGTCGGCGCGTTTTTGTATTTTGGCGGACGGCTTTTGCCGTTGGGGCAGTTGCCGGGAGATTTTCATTTCGGCGGCGAGAATTGGTCCGTTCACTTTCCGCTGGCGACCTGTGCAATTGTCAGTATATTGCTTTCGTTGTTTTTGAATTTTTTCTTTAGACGATAATATTTTGGAGGCCTTTTCGATGAACCGAAAAAAAATCTTCGCGGCGTTGCTCGTTTCGGCGACACTCTTTTCCGGTTGCGGCAAGGAAGCGGCGCCGGAGCAAAAATTGCCTTTGGTCCGCACGCAGACGGTGGGCGTCGGCGGCGCGGCGCGGTCAGCGGAGTACGCGGGCAGCGTGCATGGGCGATATGAGAAAAATATGGCGTTCCAAGTTGGCGGGCAGATCATAGAGCGCGCTGTGCAGCTTGGCGACCGCGTGACGGCTGGCACGGTGATGATGCGCATCGACCCGAAGGATGTGGCGCAGAAGACCAGCGCTGCGGACGCGCAGGCGGAATCGGCTGCCGCACAGCTTTCGCTGGCCGAGACGAATCTTGCGCGTTATCGGGAACTATACGCGGCGCAAGCGGTTGCGGCGGCAGTACTCGACCAATACCAGGTATCTTATGACGCGGCGCTGGCGGCGTATCAGACCGCTGCGGCGCAAGCGGTACAGGCGCATAACGCGCTGTCCTATACGGAACTTACCGCCGATGCCGACGGTGTGGTGTCCGGGCTCACGGCGGAGGCCGGGCAGGTAGTCGCCGCCGGACAGACGGTGCTGACTTTCGTGGAATCGGGAGAGCTTGAAGTCGAAACCAACGTGCCGGAGAATCGGTTGCCGGATATTGCCGTGGGCAATGACGTTGAAGTTTCGTTCTGGGCGATGGAGGGCGTGAAGACGCGGGGCGTAATCCGTGAAATCGCGCCGATGGCGGACAAATCGACGCGGACCTATAAAGTGCGCGTTTCGGTTCCCGCGCCTCCTGCGGGCATGGCTCTCGGCATGACGGCCAGCGTCCGCGTGACGGGCGCGAAGACGGGCGGCGTGGCGAAAACGGCGGCAAAATTGCCATTGTCCGCGATTTACCAGACCGGCGATAAGCCTTGCGTCTGGCTTGTCAAAGACGGAAAGGTCACGCTGCGCGAGATTTCCGTCGAGTCCTTTGGCGCGAACGACGCGTTGGTCCAAGGGTTGGAGAACGGCGACGTCGTGGTGACGGCGGGCGTTCATAAGCTTCATGAGGGCGAGGAAGTGCGTCTCGGCGCGGAGGCTGAAAAGCCATGAAGAACATCACCGAGCTTTCATTGAAAAATCGCGATCTCGTCTGGTATTTTGTCATTGTCACGTTCATCGCGGGTATTTTCTCTTATTATCGGTTGGGCCGCATGGAGGACCCCGCTTTCACGATCCGCATGATGGTCGTTTCGGCGGCGTGGCCCGGCGCGACGGCGGAAGAGATGGAGCAGCAGGTCACGGACAAGCTGGAGAGCAAGTTCCGCGACATTCCGGGCGTCGACTACATCAAGAGTTATTCGAGGCCCGGGCAGACCGTCATTTATATCAATTTGCGCGACGACGTGCCGAAGGAGACGATCCGCCCGACTTGGCGCGACCTTCGGAATTTTGGCGAGGATGTAAAGAAAGATTTGCCCTCCGGCGTGTACGGCCCGTATTATAATGACCGGTTCGACGACGTCTACGGCTCGATTTACGCGATTACCGGCGACGGCTACACTTTCGAGGAAATGCGGCAGGCGGCGGAGAAGCTGCGCCGTCGGGCAGCAATGGTCGAGAACGTGCAAAAAGTTTCGCTGATTGGCGTGCAGACGGAAAAAGTTTACGTCGAGGCGGAAAACGCGAAACTCGCGGAGCTGGGCATATCGCCGCAGGCTCTGTCCGCCGCCGTCCAAGCGCAGAACGACAAAGCGCCCAGTGGCATGATCGAGACGGAGTCGGACAATCTCTATCTGCGCGTGACGGGACAGTTCGACGACGTGGAGGCAATCCGCGAGACGCCGATCGTGGCAGGAGGCCGTGTGTTGCGTCTCGGCGACATCGCGACGGTGGAGCGTCGCCCGATTGACCCGCCGGGAACGCAGATGTTTTTCAACGGAGAACCTGCTGTCGGCGTCGCGATTTCGATGCAGCCGGGCGGCAATATCTTGGAGCTCGGCGAAAACCTGACGAAGCTTGTCGAGGAGGAGCAGCGGGAGCTTCCCGTCGGCTTTGAGATTCATCGAGTTTCCGACCAGCCCGCCGTCGTCAAGGACTCCATCGATGAGTTTGTCGGTTCGCTGCGCGAGGCGGTCATCATCGTCTTGATTGCAAGCTTCATGAGCCTTGGCCTGCGGGCGGGCATGGTGGTTGCGCTCTGCATCCCGTTGGTCCTGGCCGGGACGTTTTGTTTCATGTATATGCTGGGCATCGACCTTCACAAGGTTTCTCTCGGCGCTCTGATTATCTCGCTAGGGCTTCTCGTGGATGACGCGATCATCGCCATCGAGATGATGAGCGTGAAGCTGGAACAGGGCTGGGAGCGAGTGCGGGCGGCTTGTTATGCTTGCGAGTCGGCGGCGAAGCCGATGCTGACCGGTACTTTGATTACCTGCGCGGGTTTCATCCCCGTGGCTTTTTCGAAAGGCATGGCGTCTGAGTTCTGCGAAGCGCTGTTCCCGGTTATCGCCATCGCGCTGCTTTTGTCGTGGGTGGCCGCTGTGACCGTGACGCCGATGTTCGGCTATTATCTGATTCGCGTCAAAGAGGGCGGGGAAAAAGAGCCGGAGGAAATGTACCAAGGGAAGTTCTATCAAATCTTCCGTGAAATCTTGACCTGGTTCCTGCGTCATCGGGCTGTGGTGCTGCTGGCGACGGCGGGCATCTTCGCGGGCGCGATTTGGTTGTTCGGCTTCGTGCGCCAGGAATTTTTCCCGCCGTCCCTGCGCCCGGAAATCATCGTCGAGATGCGCCTGCCCGAAGGCTCATCGAAAAAGGCCACGGCCGTCGAAGCCGCGCGCTTTTCCGCGATGCTGGACGCCGAAAAGGACAAAATGGACAATTTTTCCTATTACGTTGGTGAGGGTGCGCCGCGCTTCGTGCTGACGACGAACCCGGTGCTCCCGGCGGACAATTACGCGCAGTTCGTGATTGTCGCGAAAGACGTGGACAGCCGCAAAGCGATTGAGAAGACTGTTCGCGCCGCGCTGGCCGAGGACTTTCCGAATGTCCGCGGCAATATCAAGTTCATCCAGACCGGCCCGCCGTCGGATTATCCGGTCATGATGCGCGTCTCCGGCTTTGACAAGGAAAAAGTGCGCGAGATTGCCAACGGTATCGCCGATATCATGCGGGAAGATCCAAACTACACGGACATCAATTTCGATTGGAACGAGAAGGCGAAGGCTGTGCGCCTGACGCTGAATCAGGACAAGCTGAAAAGCCTCGGCGCGTCGAGCCAAGCCGTCGCCCAGACGCTTTACACCGAATTGACCGGCGCGCGCATCGCACAGTATTATCGCGGCGACCGCACGATAGACATTGAGCTTCGCCTCGCGGAAAAGGATCGCAAGGAGCTTTCGGCGCTTGGGGATTTGCCCGTGTATTTGCCGACGGGAACGGTGCCGCTGTCGCAGGTTGCGGAAATCTCTTTCGCCGCCGAGGAAGGGCTGATTTGGCGGCGCGACTTGATGCCGACGATTACGGTGCAGGCGAACAACCAACGTGGGACGGCGGATGACGCCGCGAAAAAGGTTTATGACAAAGCGGCGGACCTTCGGAAGAACCTGCCCTTCGGCTATTCCATCACGGCGGGCGGCTCGATGGAGGACAGTGCGAAGTCGATGAAATATTTGCTTACGCCTGTTCCGGCAATGGTGTTCCTGATTATGACGCTTTTGATGCTCCAGCTTCGGAGCGGGAAGCGCGTCGTGATGACGCTCTTGACTGCGCCGCTGGGTATCATCGGCGTCGTGATCGGTATGTTGGTTTTTGACCAAGCGATCGGCTTCGTCGCTGACCTCGGCGTATTGGCTCTCGTTGGCATGATTATCCGCAACTCGGTCATTCTGATCGAGCAGATCAAGGATCATCTGGCGGAAGGCGAGACACTCTGGGATGCGATTATCGACTCTGCGGTGCTGCGCTTCCGTCCGATCATGTTGACGGCGGGGACCGACATCCTTGGCATGATTCCGCTGATGACCAGCCCGTTCTGGGCGCCGATGGCGGTGGCAATCGCCGTCGGATTGATTATCGCGACGTTCCTGACGCTGCTCGTGCTGCCGGTGATGTACGCGGTGGCCTATCGAGCCGAGGAAGCATGATACGTTCAAAAAAAGCACCCGCGAAGCGGGTGCTTTTTTCTATATGCTTAGAGCGTAGCGGCAATCGGTCGCAAAACCGGCGTGGCGTCCGCCAATGACAATTCGCTGTCATGGCGCGCGTAAAGCGTCGAACGGTGTGCGACGCTGACGAGTCCAGCGTTCGGGAGTTCGCTTCGCAGGAGGTCGTAAAGTCGAGCTTCTCTTGTTTCGTCGAGGGCGCTGGTCGCTTCGTCGAGGAAAATCCAATCGGGGCGTACCAAGAGGACGCGGGCGAACGCGATGCGCTGTTGCTCGCCGAGGGACAGGATGCGGCTCCAATCGTCGGTCTCGCCGATGCGATCTGCGAGCTGTGGGAGGTCGACGAGTTCAAGTACGCGGCGAAGCTCGGCGTCGTTCGGTGCGTCGGCTTCCGGAAGCGGATAGACGATAGCGCGGCGCAGCGTGCCCAGCGGCAGATACGGCCTTTGAGGTAGGAACAGTACGCGGCTGCCGGATGGGCGTTGGAGATGTCCGGCGCCAAAGGGCCAGAGCCCTGCCAAAGCGCGGAGCAGCGTGCTCTTTCCGCAGCCGGATGGCCCGGTAACCAGCAATCGTTTTCCGGCGGGCAAGACGAGGGAGAAGGACGAGAGCAGCGGTGTACCGTTGGGCAGGTTGACCGCCACGTCGCTCATCACGAGGGCATGGGACGTGTCCGCCGCGGCGCCGTTCGATTCGAGAATGTCGCTTTCTTCCTGTGCGACGGCGGGAGTCAAGGTGCGGACGTCTTCCAGATGTTCGGTGAAACCATACAGTCGGTGGATGACGGAGACGAGCTTCGCAATGGTATCGTAAGCTTCGACGAAGTAGGAAAGCCCATCCTGTACGCGACCGAAGGCACTGGTTGTCTGCATCAGCCCACCCAGCGCGATTTCTCCTGCGAAATAGCGCGGCGCGGCGAGAATCAGCGGTGCGATAATTGCCAGCTGCATATAGGAATTGGCGTAGAAGTTCAAGAATTTTGTCTGCCGCATCAGCTCGCGGAAATTTTTGATGACGAGGCCGAAACGGTCGAGAAAACCGGCGTTCTCCGCCTCCTCGCCGCGATAAAAGGCGACGCTTTCGCTGTTTTCCCGCATACGCGCCATCGAGAAACGGAAGTCCGCTTCGTAGCGCTGCTGCTCGTAGTTCAGCGAAATCAATTTGCGCCCGACGAAATGTGCGAGCGCGGTGCCGACGATGGAATACAGCAGGGAGAACCAAAGCATATAGCCGGGAATTTCGAGGGTGCCGCCGCCGAACGGTACGGAAAGTACGCCGGACAAATCCCAGAGCACGACGGCAAAAGCGGCGATCGTGGTGATCTGCTTCAACAGTCCAAGCAAAAGCTGGAGCGTCAGGCTGACGAACAGATCGATATCTTCCTGAATTCGCTGATCCGGGTTGTCCATGCCGCCGCTGCCTGTGACTTGGAGACGATAATGGGATTGATCTTTGAGCCACGACGTCAGGTATTGTCCCGTCATCCATGTGCGCCAGCGGATTTCGAGGAGCTGCCGCAGATAAATCGCATAGACGGCGATGCCGATATAGAGGAACGCAATCAGAGAAAATTTGCCGATTAGCGGCCAAAATAGAGCGTATTCATAGGCTTGCAGCGCGTTGTAAAATTCATTGTACCAATGGTTGAGCTGCACCAAGAGATAAACCATCGCGAAATTCATCGCGATGACGACGGCGAGCAGCCCAATGGCCCGCGTCTTTTCCTCGGAGCGCCAATAGCCCCGGAACAGGCGCCAAAACGCGCGCATAAAGGATAGCTTCATTATAAATATCTCCCTTTCATCGGTTTCTTGACGATGCCGTTTCCTATTATAAAAAACGAAGCGCAGGTTTTCAAGCGGGATTGAATATGAGACTGAATATGATACAATAAAAGGAGCATACTATGAGGAGGAACATCATGGATTGGACGCAGGCGGCGGGCATTGGGGCTATCGTGCTGCTGCTTTTTCTCGCGCAGCGTTTTTTTCCGCGGCGGGGTATTTTCGCGATTTTTTG
>CACYUQ010000018.1 GCA_902777615.1 uncultured Selenomonadaceae bacterium | reverse complement strand
CCTATATCGAGAAACTGGGCGCGCCGGAAAATGAGAAGGACATGGAGGTATTGTCGCCGCTTTTGATTGGTTTTCATCAGTCGCTCAGAATGTGGAAGCTCAAAGGCCACACGCCGACGGAAATCGTCACGGGCAAGCTTGACCCCGAGGGCGGAGAGATTATTTCTTTCGAGGCGGCGCGCCGCAAAAAGGCAAAGGTCGGCAGGAACGACCCGTGCCCCTGCGGCAGCGGCAAGAAGTATAAGAATTGCTGCATGAGAAAAGATATGGGCGAGGAATAATGTATTTTTCAAAGTAAACAAAAATCCGGTGGAATTTCCGAAATTGGAAGTTTCACCGGATTTTTTATATCATCTATGATTGAATTCTGTGGGAATTGTTTTCTGTAAAGAAAGGAAATTTTAAAAGCATGTCGGGAGAATTTTTAGGCTTGCTTTTTTCCTCGCGATACCCTATAATATTTCATGCGGTGCAACAAGCATCGCGTTAATTCCTTGATAGCTCAGTCGGTAGAGCAATCGGCTGTTAACCGATCGGTCGTAGGTTCGAGTCCTACTCAAGGAGCCATGGCGCGTTGGTCAAGTGGTTAAGACACCGCCCTTTCACGGCGGTTTCATGGGTTCGAATCCCGTACGCGTCACCAGAATATAAGAGCCGCCTCTTTGTGGGCGGCTTTTTCTCATAGAAGGTGGGAAGGAGAGAGGGCAGATGCCCGGCACGGAGGAAAATTCCCGTCTCGCGGCGCGGCAGGCCGTGCTCGCGTGGTGCGGGAATTGGATGCGGGACTATATGAAGTCCTATTATAATGAAGACGAAGAGATACAGCGTGCGATGCTGCTGAAGGAAGCGCACACGGGCCGCGTGCAAAAAATCATCGGCGAGCTTGCCGTTCATCTAGGGCTGTCCGAGGAGGATATGGCGTTGGCGGAGTTGATAGGGCTTTTGCACGACGTCGGGCGTTTCCGGCAGTTTACGGTTTATCGGACGTTCAAGGACCATCTATCGGAGGATCACGCGGCGGCAGGGGTGCGGTTGATGGACGATCATCGGCTGTTGGAAGGGCTTTTGCCATGGGAGCAGTCGCTTGTCCGGTTTGCTGTCGAGTGGCACAATAAAAAAGCCATCGGCCCCGCGCCTGACGCTTGCCATCTTGGTTTCGCAAAGATGATTAGGGACGCGGACAAGCTGGACATTTATCATGTGCTGGAGCCGTTCCTACCGTCGGAGGATGGCAGCGGCGTCAGCTCGAATTTTATTGAGAAATTCGTCGAGGGTGTGCAGTGTGACTATACGATGGTGGGCACCGAGGACGACAAGAAGCTGGTCCGGCTGATGTGGGCTTATGATATTAATTTCGCGTGGACGCTTCGGCGGATTCAGGAGCGTGGGTATCTGGAAAAGCTTATTCATTGTCTGCCGAAGGGCGAAAAGGTCCAGCGGGGTGTGGCGCGGCTGCGCGGATATGTGGAAAGCAAGCTGGCGGAGAAGGATGACGCCGGATTTCAAAGCTCGCATGCGTGCGAAAATATGGGGGAGAAATGAGACATGGCGGAAAAAATGGCGGCAAATTTTGTGGAGAACATCATCGACGGCGACCTGAAAAGCGGGAAATATGTGCCGGAGGAAATTCATACGCGGTTTCCGCCCGAGCCGAACGGCTACCTGCATATCGGGCACGCGAAGTCGATTTGCCTGAATTTCGGTCTCGCACGGAGGTTCAGCGGCAAGTGCAATCTGCGTTTTGACGATACGAATCCGGTCAAGGAAGATGTCGAATATGTGGATTCGATTCAAGAAGACGTCAAATGGCTGGGCTTCACTTGGGATGACCGCAAGTTTTACGCTTCCGATTACTTTGAAAAGCTGTACGAGTATGCGGTGGAGCTAATAAAGCGCGGCAAGGCGTTTGTCTGTGACCTTTCCGCCGATGAGATTCGCGCCACTCGTGGAACGCTGACCGAGCCGGGGAGGGAAAGCCCCTATCGCAACCGCAGCGTCGAGGAAAATCTCGATTTGTTCGCGCGGATGAAGGCTGGAGAATTTCCAGACGGTTCTCATGTGCTTCGGGCGAAAATTGATATGTTGTCGCCGAATATCACGATGCGCGACCCGGTGTTGTACCGAATCGCGCATACGACGCATCACCGTACCGGCGAAGAATGGTGCATTTATCCGATGTACGATTTCGCACATCCGTTGTCTGACGCAATAGAGGGGATTACTCATTCCGTTTGCACGTTGGAGTTTGAGGATCACCGTCCGCTTTACGACTGGCTGCTGGAGTCGCTGGGCTTTGACGAAAAGCGACCACACCAGTACGAGTTTGCGCGGCTGAACCTGACGAATACGGTGATGAGCAATCGGAAGCTGCGTCAGCTCGTCGAGGGCGGCTATGTCTCCGGCTGGGACGACCCTCGGATGCCGACGATTTCTGGCCTACGGCGTCGCGGCTACACGGCGGCGGCAATCCGCGATTTCTGCGAGCGCATCGGCGTCGCGAAGAGCAACAGCCTCGTCGACGTGGCAATGCTCGAGCATTGCGTGCGCGAAGATTTGAACGAGAACGCGGATCGCGTGATGGCAGTCCTTGAGCCGCTGAAAGTCGTCATTACGAATTATCCTGAGAACCAGACCGAGTATCTCGTGGCGGAAAATCATCCGACCCGCGGCGGTCATCGGTATGTGCCGTTCTCCCGGGAGATTTTCATTGAACAAGAGGACTTCATGGAGGACCCGCCGAAGAAATTCTTCCGGCTGAAGCCGGGCGGCGAGGTACGCCTGAAGCACGCATATATCATTAAATGTGAAGAAATCGTTAAGGATAATGCTGGTAATGTCATTGAGCTTCATTGCACTTACGATCCAGATTCGAAGAGCGGCGGCGCGACGGCGGGCCGCAAGGTCAAGGGTACGCTCCATTGGGTGGAGGCGAAAACGGCAATCAAGGCGGAGGTTCGCCTTTACGATTATCTGCTGATGACTGATGAAAACGGCAACGTCCCCGACGATTTTCTCGCACATCTGAATCCTGAGTCATTGCGAGTCTTGAAGGACGCGCTGATTGAGCCCAGCGCGCGCTACACCGCCGAAGGGACGCGGTACCAATTCCTGCGGAAGGGCTATTTCTGCGTGGACAAAGACACGACGCCCGACCACCTCGTATTCAATGAGGTTGTCGGATTGAAGGACACATGGGGCAAGGTGAAGGGATAAATGGGGAAGATGCCGAAAATACCGAGAAATCTATCGGATAAAGATATGTTCAAGGGATGGCAGGAGGAGCCGACCCTCGAGGAAACGATGCTGCAAGCGTCGGAGCCGAAACGCGCGGCGACTCTATCACGTTCGCAGCCGAAGCGCGCCTCGCAAAGCGACAGACGCGACAGCGCGTATCAGACGTATCTCTCGCAGGATGCTATCGACACGATGGAAAAGCTGCTTCTGGAAATCAAAGTCGATTTCTACAAGCAAGGCGTTTCGGATTATCGTATCAATGTCAAACGCGAGGGAAATACGGTTTTGCTGGAACATGTTCCGTCGGATGGAAAAAGAGAGAAATAAATTTTGGAGGGAAAGCCGAAATGGAGAAATACAACCCAAAGGAAATCGAGCAGAAATGGCAGAAAAAGTGGGCGGATGAGGAAACTTACAAGACGGAGGCTGACCCTTCGCTAAAAAAATATTACGTTCTTGAAATGTTCCCGTATCCGTCGGGGAATCTCCACATGGGGCACGTCCGCAACTATTCCATCGGCGACGTGCTGGCGCGGTACAAGCGCATGGCGGGCTTTAACGTGATCCATCCGATGGGCTACGACGCCTTCGGTATGCCTGCGGAAAACGCTGCAATCAAGCACGGCGTGCGCCCGTCGGACTGGACCTTCTCTAATATCGAAAATATGACGCGGCAGCAGCAGACCATGGGGCTTTCCTACGACTGGGACCGCGAGGTGGAGACCTGCCGCCCCGATTATTACCGCTGGACGCAGTGGCTGTTCGAGCTTTTCTACAAGCGCGGCCTTGCCTACAAGAAAGCGGCGTCGGTGAACTGGTGCGACACCTGCGGCACGGTGCTGGCCAACGAGCAGGTCGTGGACGGCAAATGCTGGCGCTGCGATTCCGAAGTGCACAAGAAGAGCCTTTCCCAGTGGTTCCTGAAAATCACTGATTACGCCGACGAGCTCTTGAAGGACCTCGAGCTTTTGAAAGGCTGGCCGGAGCGCGTCAAGACGATGCAGGACAACTGGATCGGCCGCAGCGAGGGCCTGGAGTTCGCCTTTGATTTTCCGGCCATCGGCGAAAAGATTCCCGTTTACACCACGCGTCCGGATACGGCCTTCGGCGTCACATTCCTGGCGCTGGCCGCCGAGCATCCGCTGGTGGAAAAGATCTGCACGAACAATCCGAAGGCGGCGGAAATCAAGGCGTTCTGTGAGAAGGCCCGCAACCAGTCCGAGATGGAGCGCACCTCCGAGACTTCGGAGAAGGAGGGTATTTTCACCGGGCTCTGCTGCGTGAATCCTTTCAACGGGAAAGACGTTCAGATCTGGGTCACAAACTATGTGCTGGCAGAGTACGGCACCGGCGCGGTCATGGGCGTTCCGGCGCACGACCAGCGCGACTGGATGTTCGCGACGAAATACGATATCCCGAAAATCCTGACCATCCAACCGAAGGGACAGACGCTGAACCTCTCGGAAATGGACGCCGCCTATGTGGAGAAAGAGGGCGTGCTGGTCAATTCCGACAAGTTCGACGGCATGGAAATGCACGCGGCGCTAGGCTCCATCATGGACGAGGCCGAGGCGAAGGGCTTCGGCAAACGCCGCGTCAATTATCGTCTGCGCGACTGGCTGATTTCCCGCCAGCGCTATTGGGGCGCGCCGATTCCGATTATCCACTGCCCGCATTGCGGCGAGGTGCTGGTGCCGGAGGAAGAGCTTCCCGTCAAGCTGCCGGAGAACGTGAAATTCGAGCAGGGCGCCGTATCGCCGCTGGCGCAGTGCGAGGAATTCGTCAACGTCAAATGTCCGAAGTGCGGCGCCGACGCGAAGCGCGAAACGGACACGATGGACACCTTCATCTGCTCGTCGTGGTATTATCTGCGCTATACCGATCCGCACAACGAAAATGAGCCATTCGCGAAAGACAAGGTCAATTACTGGGGGCCGGTGGATCAGTACATCGGCGGCATCGAGCATGCAATCCTGCATCTCCTGTATTCGCGCTTCTTCACGAAAGTTTTGCGCGACGCGGGGCTGGTGGATTTCGACGAGCCCTTCACGAACCTTCTGACTCAGGGCATGGTCATCAAGGATGGCTCGAAGATGTCGAAGTCGAAGGGCAATGTCGTTTCGCCGGAGGAAATTATTGCGAAGTACGGCGCGGACACGGCGCGACTCTTCATCCTGTTCGCTGCGCCGCCTGAGCGCGACCTGGAGTGGAGCGACCAGGGCGTCGAGGGCGCTTGGCGCTTCCTGAACCGTGTCTGGCGTATCGTCGGTCAGTTCGCGCCTCTGGTCAAGGAAGGAAAAGACGACTACGACGTCTCGAAGCTGACGAAGGAGGAGATGGCGCTGCGACGTGCCCTGCATCAGACCGTCGCTAAGGTCACCGATGATGTGGAGAACCGCTTCACGTTCAACACGGCAATCAGCTCGATCATGGAGCTGGTCAACGAGCTTTACACGTTCCAGGAGGTTGAGAACGTGAACGCGGGCCTGATCCGCGAGGTGGTGCTGGGGCTCGTCAAGCTGCTGGCACCGTTCTCGCCGCACATCACGGAGGAAATGTGGAGCGAGATTGGCGGCGAGGGAAGCGTTCACGCGCAGAAGTGGCCGACCTACGACAAGGAGGCCATGAAGGAGAACGAGGTCGAGATCGTGCTGCAAATCAACGGCAAAGTTCGCGATCGCATCGTCGTCCCGGCGGAGCTGGACAAGACGGCCATGGAAAAAGCGGCGCTGGCCCAGCCGAAGGTGCAACAGTACACCGAGGGCAAGACTGTCATGAAGGTCATCGCGGTGCCAAAATCCATAAATTCGAGCAGGGCGGCAAGTATATCCTACTGGACGTGAACAGCGCCGCGGTGCATTTTATCGACAAGATGACCTATGACTTGTTGGACTTCTTCGACGGGACGAATGACGACGAGGCGATGCGTGCGCTTTCGGGCAAGTATCCGGAGGAGGAGCTTCGCGAGGTGCTTTCGGAGCTGCATGAGCTGATGGACGTGCAGCAGCTTTTTGCGCCGGATATTTCCGTGCCGCCGACGTTTGCGGCGGAGGGCGTCGTGAAGTCCATGTGCCTGATGGTCGCGCACGACTGTAATCTGCGTTGCGGCTACTGTTTCGCGGGTACCGGCGAGTACGGCGGCAAACGAGAACTGATGAGCCGAGAGGTCGGCGAGGCGGCGGTGGAGTACATCATCGACCACAGCAAAGGGCGCAAGCATTGCGAGATCGACTTTTTCGGCGGAGAGCCGCTGGTCAACCTGCCTGTCGTCAAGTATGTGACCGAATATGTCCGTCGTCGGGAAAAGGAAACGGGTAAGGTCTTCAAGCTAACGTTGACGACAAACGGCTTGCTGTTAAGCGAAGATGTGCGGAATTGGCTGAACGAGAATCGCGTGAGCCTCGTGCTTTCCCTCGACGGGCGGCGGGAAGTGCACGACCGGATGCGACCCGACGCGGGGGGCAACGGCACTTACGACCGCGTGTTGAAAAATTTCCGCTCGATGGTGGATTCTCGTGACGGTAAAGATTATTTCCTGCGCGGTACTTACACGAAGTACAATCTCGACTTCACGAAAGACGTGCTTTCGATGGCGGACGCGGGCTTCGACGTGCTGTCGGTGGAGCCGGTGGTGGCGAAGGACGCGCCCTACGCGATTGAGGAAGCAGACTTGCCGCGCGTCTATGAGGAATACGACCGGTTGACGGAGGCGTATCTGGAGCGTCACCGTGCGGGTGACGGATTCTTCTTTTTCCATTTCAATATGGATTTGTCCGGCGGACCGTGCGTCGCGAAGCGGCTGTCCGGCTGTGGGGCGGGGCATGAGTATTACGCGGTCGCGGCGAACGGCGACCTTTATCCGTGTCATCAATTTGTCGGGCGCGAGGGGTACCGTCTCGGATCGGTCTTCGAGGGCGTGACGAACAAGGAATTGCCGAAGTATTTCCGCGAGAGCCATGTGCTGAACAAGAGCAAGTGCAACGATTGCTGGGCACGTTTCTTTTGCAGCGGCGGCTGCCATGCGAACGCCGACCTCTTCCACGGCGACATTCGTGAGCCTTACGAAGTCGGCTGTGCGATTCAGAAAAAACGGTTGGAGTGCGCAATTCGCGTACAGGCGGAATTGGCTTTGGAAAAATAAAGCTGAGTAAAGATTGACGAATTTCAAAAATATGGAAAACCGAGGCGATTAATTTTTAGACGTATCGCCCCGGTTTTTTCTTTTCCGTTGCGTTTGTGCTTCGTTTGCGGTATAATAAAAAGCGGGATTTTTCGGACAAATGCAAATTTCCCATACGGGAAACAAAATTTTATTTTTTAGGAGGCTGTGTCTTATGGCAGTAAAAGTAGCAATCAACGGGTTTGGACGTATCGGTCGTCTGGCGTTCCGTCAGATGTTCGCCGCTGAGGGGTATGAGATCGTCGCGATCAACGACCTTACGAGCCCGAAGATGCTCGCGCATCTTCTGAAGTACGACTCCACGCAGGGCCGCTACAATCATGATGTGAAGGCTGAGGAAGATGGCATTACGGTGGACGGCAAGACAATCAAAATTTTTAAGGAAGCGGACGCCGCGAATCTGCCCTGGGGCGACCTGAAGGTGGACGTGGTGCTGGAGTGCACGGGCTTCTATACTTCAAAAGACAAAGCCTCCGCGCATATCAAGGCAGGCGCGAAGAAGGTCGTCATTTCCGCTCCGGCGGGCAACGACCTGCCAACGATTGTTTACAACGTCAACCATGAGACGCTGAAGCCGTCCGATGATGTGATTTCGGCGGCGTCCTGCACGACGAACTGCTTGGCTCCGATGACGGCGGCCCTCCACAAGCTGGCTCCGATTCAGAGCGGTATCATGCAGACGATTCACGCTTACACCGGCGACCAGATGACGCTGGACGGCCCGCAGCGCAAGGGCGACCTTCGCCGTTCCCGTGCCGCTGCTATCAATATCGTGCCGAATTCCACGGGCGCGGCAAAGGCTATCGGCCTTGTCATCCCCAAGGGCAAGCTGATCGGCGCGGCGCAGCGCGTCCCGACTCCGACGGGCTCCACGACGATTTTGATTGCTGTTGTCAAGGGAAAGGTCACGGTGGACGAGGTCAACGCGGCAATGAAGGCGGCTTCCAACGAGTCCTTTGGCTACAATACGGATGAAATCGTTTCCAGCGACATCGTCGGCATGACCTATGGCTCGTTGTTTGACGCGACGCAGACGATGGTCAACCCGATTAACGAAGAGTTGACCCAGGTGCAGGTCGTTTCGTGGTATGACAATGAGAACAGCTACACCAGTCAGATGGTCCGCACCATCAAGTATCTGGAGACGCTGGTGCAGAAATAAGATAAGGTTTCGATTCGGGTAATTTTGGAGGCCCGGCCGTTTCACGGGCCGGGCCTTTTCTGTACAGGAGGGGGATTTTCATGGCGAAAAAAACGTTAGAGGACATTGACGTAAAGGGAAAAAAAGTATTCGTGCGCGCGGATTTCAACGTGCCGTTGGACGAGAACCAGAACATCACGAACGATAAGCGCATCCGCGCGACCCTGCCGACCATTGAGTATCTTTTGAAGCAGGGGGCGGCGGTCATTCTCGCAAGCCATCTCGGCCGCCCGAAAGGGAAAGTCGTGCCGGAGATGTCTACGAAGCCGGTGGCGGCACGCCTCTCGGAACTGCTGGGCAAGCCGGTTGCCTTTGCGACGGATTGCGTCGGTGCGCCGGCGATGGAGGCGGCGTCGAAGCTCCAGCCGGGCGAAGTGCTTTTGCTTGAGAATTTGCGTTTCCATCCCGAGGAGGAGAAGAACGACCCGGGTTTCGCGAAGCAGCTGGCCGACCTCGCGGATGTGGTGGTGGACGACGCTTTCGGCTGTGCGCATCGCGGCCACGCCTCAAACGAGGGCATTACGAAGTACAAGGAGACGGTGGCGGGCTATCTGATCGGCAAGGAACTAGACTTCATCGGCAAGGCGCTCGAAGCGCCGGAACGTCCGTTCGTGGCAATCCTCGGCGGCGCGAAGGTCTCGGATAAGATTGCCGTCATCGACAATATGATTGATAAGGTCAATACGATTGTCATTGGCGGCGGCATGGCGAACACGTTTCTCGCGGCTCAGGGGCTGAACGTCGGCAAGTCCCTGACCGAGCCGGACAAGTACGACTTGGCGCGCAAGCTTGCGGCGAAGGCGCACGCGAACAACGTGAAGTTGGTGCTGCCGGTGGATGTGGAGATTGCCGACGACTTCAAGGCGGACGCGAACCACAAGACGGTGAAGGTCGACCACATCGAGGACGGCTGGCAGGCTCTTGACAGTGGCCCCGAGACGGCGAAGCTCTATGCTGAAGCATTGAAGGGTGCGAAGACTATTGTATGGAATGGGCCGATGGGTGTTTTCGAGTTTGACACGTTCGCGAAAGGTACCGAGGCGGTGGCACACGCGGTGGCCGAGGCGACGGAGAACGGAGCGGTCAGCATCGTCGGTGGCGGCGACTCTATTGCGGCGCTGAAAAAGACCGGGCTGTCGGACAAGATTTCCCATGTTTCGACAGGCGGCGGCGCGACGCTCGAGTATCTAGAAGGAAAGACATTGCCGGGGCTTGCGGCGATTGCAGATAAATAATAGGGAGGTAAACTGTAATGATTGAAGAAATTATCAAGAAATTTTCTTCCGACGATGCGGTGCAGCCGTCCCCGTGGAAGCGTCAGCCCATCATCGCGGGCAACTGGAAGATGAACAAGACAAACACCGAGGCGGAGGTGCTGTTGAAAGAACTGCTGCCGCTGGTGGAGGACGTGAAAGATCGGGCTGTCGTGCTTTGCCCTCCGGCTACGGCTTTGACGCTTGCGGTCAAGAAGGTTGGGGCGGACGCCGCGAATATTGGTGTCGGCGCTCAAAATGTACATTGGGAGGAAAGCGGCGCCTACACGGGCGAGCTGTCTGCCGCTATGCTGAAGGACGTTGGCGTTAAGTACGTTATCGTCGGTCACTCCGAGCGGCGAGAATATTTCGGCGATACGGACGAGACGGTCAATAAACGCGCAAAGGCGGCTGTCGCTGCCGGTCTCGTTCCGATTATTTGTGTCGGGGAATCTCTGGAGACGCGCGAAGCGAACGCTTACAAAACTTTTGTCGAGGAACAAGTCAAGAAGGCTTTCGCGGGCATGGGGGCGCTTTCTGCGGCGAAATGCGTCGTCGCTTATGAGCCGATTTGGGCCATTGGAACCGGAAAGACGGCAACATTTGAGCAGGCGCAGGAGGTCTGCGAGATGATTCGCACGACGCTGAAAGACCTTTACGACGCGGAAGTGGCCGACGCGGTCCGTATCCTATATGGCGGCAGCGTCAAGCCCGACACCATCGACGGTCTGATGGAAAAGCCGGATGTGGATGGCGCGCTGGTTGGCGGCGCTTCGCTCAAAGCGCAGGATTTCAGCAGAATCGTTAAATTCGGTCAGAAGAAACCGGAGAAGGCAAAGGTAAAAGCAGAGGAAAAGGAAATCAGCCGGACGGACTGAAATAATGATACAAAAAGGGGGGCGGAGCAACGGAAATTTACTCCGCTCCTTTGTCGTTGGAGGTAATTATGGCAAAACTCAAAAACGCGCCCGTGATGCTCGTGATTATGGACGGCTGGGGCAACGGCGTCCCCGCGGCGAAAGACAATGCGGTGGAAGTGGGTAAGACGCCAGTCATCGACGGATTGCTGAAGTCATGCCCGGTGACGGAGCTTTTATGCTCGGGGGAAGCTGTAGGCCTTCCCGACGGGCAGATGGGCAACTCTGAGGTTGGTCATACGAATATCGGCGCGGGCCGCGTCGTCTATCAGGAGCTTACGCGTATTACCCGCGCGATTCGCGACGGTTCGTTCTTCAAGAACGAGGCGCTTTCCGGTGTGATGAAGACGGTGAAGGAAAAAGGCGGCGCGCTGCATCTTTTCGGTCTGGTGTCGCCGGGCGGTGTTCACAGCCACACCGACCATCTCTACGCGCTGATTGAGATGGCGAAGCGTGAGGGCCTTTCCAAGGTCTGGGTGCACGCGTTCCTCGACGGGCGCGATGTGGCGCCGAAGAGCGCGGACGGCTATCTTGCAGCGCTTGAAAAGAAACTCGCAGAGATTGGCGTCGGGAAAATCGCGACAATCTCGGGCCGTTTCTATGCGATGGACCGCGACAAGAGATGGGAACGTGTGATCAAGGCATACGAAGCCATTGCCCATGCCGACGGCGTCAAGGAAAAGGACGCTGCTTCTGCGATTGCTGCCTCTTACGTGCAGGACGTCACCGACGAATTCGTAATTCCGGCTGTGTTGGACGGTTACGACGGTATGAAAAAAGAGGACGGCGTGATTTTCTTCAACTTCCGTCCCGACCGGGCGCGGGAGCTTACCCATGCGTTCACCGATGCGACCTTTGACGGCTTCAAACGCGACGAGGCGCTTCGGCCCGCTTATGTCACGATGACGCAGTATGAGGCGGGACTGAACGTAAGAATTGCCTATCCGCCGGAATCGTTGACGAAAACATTGGGAGAGGTCATCGAAGAAGCGGGGCTGACTCAGCTCCGAATCGCCGAGACGGAAAAATACGCCCATGTCACGTTCTTTTTCAACGGCGGCCTTGAAAAGCCTTATGACCATGAGGATCGGATTCTCGTCCCGTCGCCGAAGGTCGCGACTTACGACCTCCAGCCGGAGATGAGCGCGATTGAGGTCACGGATAAAGTCGTCGAAGCCATCGGCTCGGGTAAGTACGACTTTATCATCCTGAACTTTGCCAATGGCGATATGGTTGGTCATACTGGCGTGATGGAGGCGGCGGTTAAAGCTGTCGAGACGGTGGATACCTGTGTCGGGCGCGTTGTCGAGGCGATAAAAAAAGCGGGCGGCGTGGTTTGCATCACCGCCGACCATGGCAACTGTGAGCAGATGCTGGACAAAGAAACGGGCGCGCCGTTCACTCAGCACACGACGAATCCGGTGCCCTTCATCCTCGTGAATGCGCGTCATCCGCATAAGCTCCGCAAAGGAAAACTCTGCGACATTTCGCCGACGCTTTTACAGCTCGCGGGAATTGATGTACCGAAGGAAATGACCGGCAAATCACTGATTGATGATTAAATGTTTTACAAGTGATGAAAAGCTCCGACGAAAGCCGGAGCTTTTTGTATGGCAAAAAAGGCTTGCGACGCGGTGGTTCTTTGATATAATAAGAAAGTATTAAGAATTTTACGGTGGGAGGTGATGGCATGGCGGATAATTTCGTTCATTTGCATGTACATACGGAATACAGTCTGTTGGATGGTGCGAGCCGGATTAGTGAACTGATTGACGAAGTGAAGCGGCTCGGCATGAACGCCGTCGCCATTACTGATCACGGGCAGATGTACGGCGTGATGGAGTTTTACAAAGCCGCGAAAAAGGCTGGAATCAAGCCAATCATCGGTTGCGAGGTCTATCTTGCGCCCGCATCCCGAAAAGATATGTTCGAGGTCGGCGGCGTCCGCTATTATCATCTGATTTTGCTCGCGGAAAACGAGACAGGCTATCGAAATCTTGTGAAGCTCGTTTCTTTGGGAAACATTGAGGGGATGTATTACAAGCCTCGCGTGGACAAAGAGCTTCTGCGCCAATACCATGAGGGGATTATTTGTCTGTCCGCTTGCATTGCGGGCGAGATTCCCCGCGCTCTGATCCAGGATCAGCCGGATAAGGCGGACGAGCTGGTTGCTGAGTATATTGATATTTTCGGTAAAGACAATTTTTTTATCGAGCTCCAAAAACACGGCATTCCCGAGGAGGAAAAAGCAGCGGAGGGCTTGATTTTCCTCGCGAAAAAATATGGCGTCGGGCTGGTGGTGACGAACGACTCCCATTATACACACAAGGAAGACGCGGAGTTTCATGATGTGCTTCTTTGCATTCAGACCAGTAAGACGTTGGATGACCCGGGCCGGATGCGTTTTCAGAACGATGAGTTTTATTTAAAGTCTTCTGAGGAGATGGCGAAGCTTTTTCCTGAATATCCGGAAGCGATGTCGAACACGCTGAAAATTGCTGAGCGGTGTAATGTGGAGTTCACGTTTGGCGAGCATATCTTGCCGCGATTTCCATTGCCGGAAGGGCTGACGGATGAGGCTTATCTTCGTCAGCTTTGCGAGGAGAAAATTGGCGGTCGGTACGCGCCTGTCACGGATGAAGTGCGTGAGCGTATGGATTATGAGCTCGGCGTTATTCATCAGATGGGGTTCGACAGTTATTTTTTGATCGTGTGGGATTTTATCAATTATGCACGGGAACATGGGATTTCCGTTGGGCCGGGGCGGGGCTCGGCGGCGGGCAGTATTGTTGCTTATGTTCTCGGCATTACGGACATCGACCCGCTGAAATATGCGTTGCTGTTTGAGCGCTTCCTGAATCCGGAGCGTGTGACGATGCCCGATATTGACGTGGACTTTTGCTATATTCGCCGTAAGGAAGTCATCGACTATGTGAAGCGGCGCTATGGAGAAGATCATGTAGCGCAAATCATCACTTTCGGCACGATGGCGGCGCGAGGCTCGGTGCGCGACGTTGGACGTGTTCTCGGCTTGCCTTACGCCGAAGTGGACAAAGTGGCGAAGTTAATTCCGACAGAGCTTGGCATCACGTTGGACAAAGCGCTGAACAGTTCTGCGGATTTTCGAAAGCTGTATGAGGCGGATTCCGGTGCAAGGCGTCTGATTGATTTTGCGCGAAAAATCGAAGGGTTGCCGCGGCAATCGTCGACTCACGCGGCGGGCGTCGTGATTGCGCGCGAGCCATTGACGACCTATATGCCGGTGCAGATGTCCGAGGGGACGCTGGTGACGGCTTATGACAAAGATCTTGTCGAGGAACTTGGACTCTTGAAAATGGACTTCCTTGGCCTTCGGACATTGACAGTCATTGGTGACGCAATTAAGAATATTGAGGATGTTCGCGGAGAAAAAATTGACACTCACGATATCCCTGCCATCGACGAAAAAACGGCGCGGATGCTCTGCGAGGGCAGAACGGGAGCGGTCTTTCAGATGGAGTCGGCGGGGATGACGCAGCTCGTCAAGGATCTTGCGCCGGACGCCTTTGAGGATCTGATACCGACTGTGGCGCTTTATCGCCCCGGCCCATTGGGCAGTGGCATGGTGCAGGATTTTATTGATGGCCGCAAGGGGAAAAAAATAGTTTCGTATCTGCATCCGTTGCTTGAACCGATCTTGAAGGAAACCTTTGGTGTCGTGCTCTATCAAGAGCAGGTTATGCAGATTGTACAGGTGCTTGCGGGATTTTCTCTTGGCGAAGCGGATATATTGCGCCGTGCGATGGGACACAAGCAGCCGGAACTTTTGATGCAGAAGCGGGAGGCTTTTCTTGACGGGACGCGAAAAAACGGTATTGACGATAGTTTGGCGGGTAAGATTTTTGAACTGTTGACGCATTTCGCAAACTATGGTTTTAACAAGTCTCATAGCGCTGCCTACGCTTTGGTGGCATGGCAAACCGCGTATTTGAAAGCGCATTATCCGGCGGAATTCATGGCGGCGATGTTGACCAGCGTTGTAGATTTCAATGATAAGGTAGCGACGTATATCGAACTGGCGCGTCGTATGGGGATTGCAATTCTGCCTCCGGATATCAATGCGAGCAAGGCAAACTTTACCGTTGACGGGGAAGCGGTTCGCTTCGGCTTAGCAGCCGTTCGTAATGTCGGGGAGCAAGCTATCAGCGCAATTGAGGCGATACGAGAGAACGAAGGGCCGTTCCTGTCCATGTTTGATTTTTGTCGTCGTGTCAGTTCGACGCAAATCAATAAACGGGTTGTGGAGAGTTTGATTAAGTGCGGCGCTTTCGATTCGTTTGGCGCGCGGCGTTCTCAGCTTCTGGCGGTAGTAGGCCCGACTCTTGACGCCGCCGCACGCGCGCAAAAAGACGCTGCAAGCGGACAAATCGGTTTGTTTGACGATGATGAGGCCGAGACAGCGGATCTTCCGTTGCCGGATATTCCTGAGACGCCATTTTCAGAGTTGCTTGCGTGGGAAAAGGAAATAACGGGTTTTTATATTACCGGGCATCCGTTGGATGTTTATCGGGATATAATGCAAAAACTGGTACCGTTGGAACGTATTTTAGATGGTGGGGCAAAGGACAGACAACTCGTGCGCGTGGCGGGACTGGTGGCGAAAGCGAAACGGATTACGACAAAAAAAGGCGATACAATGGCTTTTGTGACACTCGAGGACTATACGCGAGATATAGAGACGATTGTCTTTTCCAATTTATTTTATGAATCAATGAATCTTTTCACAGAGGATCGTCCTGTTGTAATTCAGGGGCGCGTCGACGTGACGGAGAAGGGAGTGAAGCTGCTTGCCGATAAAGTCTGGCCGATAGAGGACTACAAGACTGAATATTTCATCCTGACGACGAGCGCCCAGGCGACGCAAGAGAATCGGGAACGTCTTCGGGCTGTCGCAAGTGCCCACCGTGGGGAACATGCGGCGTATTTGTATCTGACGGATCGCAGGAAAAATATTCCGTTGGGACAGGATTTTGAGATGGACGGTTCGCCGGAAGCGGCGGCTGCGATTGAGGCGATATTCGGCACGGGAGCGGTACGTGAGCGATAGAGGGGGAGAACAAATTATGTGGAAGGCGATTTATATCGCCGGGGATCAGGTGCAGGCAGATAAAATTTGTGAAATGCTTGGAAAAGAGGGGTTTCTTGCGCGGGCGCGCTCCGTCGCTTGCGGTGAAGATGCGGCGATAGAAATCCAAGTACCAGAGGCGGAGTCGGAAGACGCGCAGGCGGTTGTCTGCAATATGGGCGGAGAGCTTTGAAACGGCAATTTGCGTCGACGGTCCTGGCATTGGCACTTTGTATCGTTCCTGTTGCGGTTCTGTCAGCACAGGAGACGGGCGAGGAAAGTGGCGCGACAGTTTCGGAAGTGGCGCCTTTTTCACCGAACGGCACGGAGACGGTGAATTCTGCGGAACCGGAAGAGCCGCCGATTTACATTCCGCCGGGCGATGCATTGCCGCAAGTAACGGCGCGCTCGGCAGTGGTCATGGACGCGTTGACAGGCGAAGTGCTCTATCAGCGGTGCATGGATGAACGACGCTATCCGGCCAGCACCACGAAAATTATGACACTGCTTACGGCGTTGGAAGCAAATAAGGGCGGTTTGGACGACGCGGTAAAAATCAGCGCTGTGGCGGCGGACATGGAAGGTTCGACGATGTGGCTGGAGTGCGGTGAACGGTACCGGCTGGAGGATCTTTTATATGGGATGATGCTCGTTTCCGGCAACGATGCCGCAACGGCTGTTGCGGAGCATATCGCGGGCAACGTTCCAGCGTTTGCCAAGCGCATGACGGAAAAAGCGCGGGAGATTGGTGCGGAAAATACACAATTCACTAATTCCTGTGGACTTCACAATCCGCGCCACTATACGACGGCACACGACCTTGCGCGGATTACGGCTTACGGGTACAGGAATCCGACATTTCGAAAAATCGTTTCGACGAAGGAATGGCGTGTGCCGCTGATGAAAGCGCCCTTTTCCCGAGAACTTGAAAATGAAAATATGCTGCTCTGGATTTACTCTGGAGCGAACGGCGTCAAGACCGGCTATACGGATGACGCAGGGCGGTGCGTCGTGACGGCGGCGGAACGGGACGGCGTGCAGCTCATTGCGGTGGTGCTGGACGGCGCCTATATGTGGAACGATTCCATTGCGATGCTCGACTATGGCTTTCGGCATATCGAGGGACGCGATTTTGTGAAAAAAGGGGAAATCGTGGCGAGAGTTTCCGTTGCGGGTGGAGAAAGCGAAACGGTGGGGCTGTCGGCAGAAAAGATGCTTCGTTTACCTGTGCCGAATAACGATACGTCCGTTTATCGGAGAGAGATTAAAGCGCCACGAAGTGTGGAGGCTCCGGTGCGTCGGGGTGAAAAGATAGGCGAAGTAATTTATTATTATAAGGGACAAAAAGTCGCTAGTGTTGCGCTGACAGCGGAAAACTATGTTGGAAGGGAAAATTCTTTTTTTGCCGGTTTGTCACGTTTTTGGCATAAGATTTCGTCATGGTTTACATAAGATATTGAGAGGGTTTCATGGAAAGACTGCAAAAAATCATCAGTCAAGCGGGCGTTGCTTCGCGTCGTGCGGCGGAGAAACTAATTGAAGAAGGGCGCGTGACGGTGGACGGCGTCGTCGCGTCGCTTGGCGCGCAGGCGGACGCGTCCACGCAGACAATCTGCGTGGACGGTGTGCCGCTTCAAAAGGCGGAAGCACACGTCTATTTTTTGCTGAACAAACCGAAAGGGTACATTTCGACGGCGAAAGACGAACGCGGACGCAAGACTGTTCTCGATTTGTTGCCGGAAGTCGAAGAGAGAATCTATCCTGTGGGGCGGCTGGACAATGGCACGGAAGGCCTTTTGCTGCTGACGAACGACGGCGAACTGATGAACGGGCTGTTGCATCCTGCGCGGGAAGTCTGGAAAACATACGTTGCGCAGGTGGAGGGACACCCGACGAAACAGGCTTTGCAGATGCTCAAAAACGGCGTGTCACTGGAGGACGGAGTTACCGCTCCGGCAAAAGTGCGTGTGCTTGACTGGGACGCGAAGAGCGGGCGAACGAAGCTTGAAATTTCCATTCACGAAGGAAAAAACCGACAGGTGCGGCGTATGTGCGAAGCGGTGGGGCACTCCGTGCAGGCACTGAAGCGTACGGAATTTGCGGGACTGAGCCTTTCGGGCGTGAAGCGCGGCGAACACAGGGTTCTTTCGGCGAACGAAGTCGCGTATCTCTACGAGCTTGCAAAAGTTCCCGCTTCCGGCGGGCGGCGGAAAGGCTGAACGGAACAATATGGGCAAGATTCTTGTAATTGGCGCGGGACCGGCGGGTATGATGGCGGCAATCAAGGCGGCGGAAAACGGCGCGACGGTCACGCTGCTCGAAAAGATGGAACGTGTCGGCAAAAAAATGGCGATTACGGGTAAAGGCCGTTGCAACATGACAAACGCAGCCTCCGTGCCCGAGATTATCCAAAATATTCCCGGAAACGGAGCGTTTTTGAACAGCGCGATTCGTTTTTTCGATAATGAAGACGTGATTTCTTTTTTTGAGGCTGCGGGCGTACCAACAGTCACGGAGCGCGGCGGACGCGTATTTCCGGCAAGCTCTCGAGCATCTGATGCGGTGGGCGCGCTCTTACAGCGCTTGCACGAGCTGGGTGTTTCGGTTCGGCTTCGTGCGGCGACGAAAGATATTCTCGTGGAGGACGGGTGCGCGACGGGGGTGCGGCTTTCTTCGGGGGAGGAAATTTTTGCGGATGCGGTGATTGTTGCGACGGGTGGCGCGTCTTATCCGCGTACCGGCTCGACGGGAGACGGCTTTCGCATGGCGGAGGCTCTCGGGCATACGATAGAGACGCCGACGCCCGCGCTTGTTCCGCTGGAGACGGAGGACGAGTGGCCTTGGGAGCTTACGGGGCTTTCGTTGAAAAACGTCCGTTTTCGTCTTTTTTCCGACGACGAGCCGCAGGAAAAAATCGGCGAGGCTTTCGGCGAGATGATGTTTACGCATTTCGGCGTTACGGGGCCGATTATCCTTACGCTTTCCCGCGCGGCGGCCATATATCTTCGCACGCACGAGTTCATCTCGGCTGAAATCGACTTAAAGCCCGCGCTGGACGAGGAAACATTGGAAAAGCGCGTGCAGCGCGACTTTGAAAAGTATAAGAACAAGCAAGTGAAAAACGCGGCGGTCGACCTTTTGCCCGTTCGTCTCATCGCACCGGTGCTGGATCTGGCTTATATCGACGAGGAAAAGCCGGTACACCAGATTACGAAAGCGGAACGACTCCGTATTGTGAACACGCTGAAGCATTTGCCGCTTACCATCGTTCGTACGAGGCCGATCGACGAGGCGATTGTCACAGCGGGCGGTGTTTCGGTTAAGGAAATGAATCCGAAAACGATGGAATCGAAACTCGTCAAAGGTTTGTACTTCGTCGGCGAGGTCGCCGATGTGGACGGCTTTACGGGCGGCTACAATCTGCAGGCCGCGTTTTCCATGGGCGCGGTGGCGGGCACATGGGCCGCAAAATCGGCAAGGAGTGAAAGTTGATGGGGGAGAAAAAAGAAATTTCGCGGGTTGTCGGCGGACTGCGGGGAGAGCTCGAGATTCCCGGCGACAAGTCCGTATCGCATCGAAGCGTGATGCTGGCGGGGCTTTGCGATACGCCGGTACATATCACGAATTTCCTGCACGCGGCGGATTGCCTCTCGACGGCGGCGGCGATGGAGATGCTCGGCGTTTCTATACGTTGGTCAGATGATACGACATTGGATGTGACGGGGAGAGGATTCGACGGTTTGATTGAGCCGCAGGGCATTCTTGACGCGGGAGATTCCGGCACGATGCTTCGTCTGATGATGGGACTCTTGGCACCGCAGCCGTTTCTTTCGACGTTTACTGGCGACGCGGCGCTTTATCGCAGGCCGATGGGACGCGTGATTGAACCGCTTTCGCGTATGGGCGCGCGTATTGCGGGGCGCGCAGGTGGAAAATATCTGCCAATAACGATTTTGCCCGCCGAAAAAACTTTGCATGGAATCGAATATAAAATGCCGATGGCCAGCGCACAGGTGAAATCGGCAATCTTGCTCGCGGGGCTTCGTGCTGAAGGAGAAACGACGGTCATCGAGCCGTTTCCTTCCCGTGACCACACGGAGCGCATGCTGCGCGCGTTCGGCGCGGAGATACGGCAGGACGGTACGCGTGTTTCCTGTCGCGCGGTATCGAAACTTTCCGCGCCGGAGGCAATCGAGGTGCCGGGGGACATCAGTTCGGCGGCATTTTGGCTTGTGGCGGCGTCGATTATCGAGGGGAGCGACCTGTTGCTGAAAGGCGTCGGCGTCAATCCAACGCGCACCGGCGTGCTTGATGTCCTTGGCGATATGGGCGCGAATATCGAGCTTTTAAACGAGCGGGAGAGCGGCGGCGAGCCCATTGCGGACATTCGCGTACGGTCGGCAAAGCTGCACGGCGTTTCTTTCGGCGGCGCAATCATCCCGCGCCTGATTGACGAGATACCGATTCTTGCGGTGGCGGCGCTTTTTGCCGACGGTGATACGTTCATCACGGATGCAGGGGAGCTTCGAGTCAAGGAGACCGACCGTCTGCATGCCGTCGCGGTGGAGTACAACAAACTTGCGCCCTGCGTCGAGGAATCGGAAGACGGTCTCGTGATTCATGGCGGTGCGAAAAAAATCCGTCATGCAGAGTGCTTTTCCTACGACGATCACCGTATGGCAATGTCGCTGGCAATCGCGGGTGCGGCGGGAGACGGCGTGACGATTGAGAATCCGGAATGTGTGGATATTTCCTATCCGACTTTCTATCAAAATTTGACGTCTGTGCAGAAATAATTGGGGGTATAAAAAGTTATGAAAAAGACGGTGGCAATCGACGGGCCTGCGGGCGCGGGCAAAAGTACAATCGCAAAGCTCGTCGCGGAAAAGCTCGGCTATATTTATATCGACACCGGCGCGATGTATCGCGCGGTCGCTTGGAAAGTGCTCGACGCCGGCGTGGAGCCGACGGACGATAATATCGTGGATGTGGCAAAAAAAATCGACGTGCGGCTTCGTTTCGTCGGGGACGCCGTTCGCGTGTTTGCGGGTGATACAGACGTGACGGAGGCAATCCGCACGCCGGAGGTCACGGCCCTTGTGTCGCAAGTGGCGCAGCTCGGCCCCGTGCGCGAGAAGATGGTGGAGCTTCAGCGAAGCATGGCAAAAGACGGCGGCGTGGTCATGGACGGGCGCGATATCGCGTCGAATGTGCTGCCGAACGCCGACGTGAAAATTTTCCTGACGGCTTCGATTGAGGAACGCGCGCTTCGCCGCTGGAAAGAAATGAAAGCGAAAGGCTACGAAGAGCCGATGGACAAGCTCACCGCTGAAATCGAAGCCAGAGATAAGGCGGACAGCACGCGTACCATCTCGCCGCTGGTTCGCGTTCCGGAAGCGGCACTTTTGGATACGACAGGCCTGACGATTGATGAAGTCGTTCAAAAAGTAATGGGATTGTGCGGGTGACGAGCGATGATACTGTATCGAATCCTTCATGTGATTTTTCCCGCGTTTTTCCGTCTGCTCGGCGCGAAAGATTACGGCGCGGAGCATGTGCCGCCGGAGGGCGGCGTGATCGTGGCGGCGAATCACATGAGCAACTGGGACCCGCCGTTTCTCGCGAGCTTTTTGGAGCGTCCGGTTAGCTATATGGCGAAGCAGGAGCTCTTTGAAATTCCGATTTTCGGCACGGTCATCCGTTGGCTGTTCGCCTTTCCCGTGCGGCGCGGCGCGGCTGACCGCTCGGCAGTCAAGGCGGCGGTCAAGGAGCTTCGCGCGGGGCGATGCGTCGGAATTTTTCCCGAGGGGACGAGAAGCAAAGATGGCGAAGTACATCATTTCGGCGCGGGCGTCGCGCTCCTCGCGTCCATGAGCAACGCTCCCGTCGTTCCGGCGGCAATTCTCGGTACGAATCGAATGAGTGGGTTGAAGGTCGCCTATGGGGAGCCCATTTTTTTTGCGGGAAAGGCAAATCGTGAATCACTGGATGAATTTTCGCAAAAAATTCGCGAAGAAATTATAAAAATGAAAAATTTTCATAGCGAAAAATAGTAATTCTGTGATATACTCTAAAATAGCTTGTAAAAGACTGGGTGATGTGGTAATCTTATGGAAGTGATTTTGGCGGAATATCTTGGCTTCTGTTACGGTGTGAAACGTGCTATCCGGCTTGCGCGAGACAGCGCGGCGGATCAAAACGCTTCGACGCTTGGGCCGATTATTCACAATCCACAGATGGTCGCCCGTCTTGAAGAAGAGGGCATTGGCTCAGTTGATACTCTTGACGAGGTGCCAGACGGAGGGACAATCATCATTCGGTCTCATGGCGTCGGCCCTGCGGTTTACGAGGCGGCTGAAGCGCGCTCACTCAAGCTGATTGATGCGACGTGTCCGCATGTCAAAAAGGCGCAGATGGCGGCGAATCAATTGGCAGAGGAAGGCTTTGCAGTCGTCATCATCGGCGAAAAAAAGCATCCTGAGGTCAAAAGTATTTTGGAATGGGCGGGCGGAGACGCAGCCGTTATTGAGACGGAAGAAGAAGCGGAAGCACTTCCAAACTATGCACGGCTTGGCATTGTCGCGCAGACAACGTTTTCGGGCAAGCGGTTTCAGGCGATTGCCGCCAAATTGATTCCTAAGTCTAACGATATACGGATTATCCGGACCATTTGCACGGCCACGGATCAGCGACAGTCTGCAGCACTTTCACTGGCGGCTGATGTCGATATGATGCTTGTGATTGGCGGAAAAAACAGTGCGAACACCACGCGTCTTGCGCAGCTTTGTGCGGAAAAGACCGTAGTTCATCATATTGAAACGGCGTCCGAACTTCAGGACGAATGGTTTCATGACATTAAGAAAATTGGGATCACAGCTGGGGCATCAACTCCGGACTGGATCATCAGGGAGGTATATCAAAAGTGTCAGATGTAAACGAACAAAACATGGAAGCCCTGCTGGAGGACATGCAGGAGATCCAGGAGCGAACGGTCGTTCCGGCCACCGTAGTTTCGGTGTCCCACGGCGAAGCCTGGGTGTCCATTGACGCCAAGCAGGACGTTCCTATTCTTAAAAAGGAGCTTGCCTATCCCGAGCCAGATTCGGCGGAAGATGTCGTCAAGGTCGGCGATGTAATCAACGTTTATGTCGTCTCGAAGGGCGGAGAGCATGGCTATACGCTTTCCAAGCTGAAGGCGGATCAAGAGGAATCTTGGAAGAATCTCGAAGGCTGTGTCGAGGAAAAGAAGCCGTTGGAAGTTACGGTACTCAAAGCAATCAAGGGCGGTCTGTCCGTTAGTGTGCAGGGGCTGCGTGGTTTTATTCCGGCATCCCATGTTGGGCTTCATTACGTACAGGATCTTTCTTCGTATGAAGGGAAAGCTTTTGAGGCATTGCCGATTGAGTTTGATGCATCGAACCATAAGCTGGTGCTTTCGCGCAAAGAACTTTTGACGAAGGAACGCGAGGAAGCACAGGAGCGTGTCTTCTCCACTTTGGAAGCCGGTCAGACGGTCAAAGGCACGGTTAAGCGTCTCCTCGATTATGGTGCGTTCATCGACGTAGGCGGCGTGGACGGTCTGGCGCATATTTCCGATCTCGCTTGGGATCGCGTCAAGCATCCGTCTGATGTTTTGAAGGTCGGGCAGGAACTTGATGTTTTTGTCAAGGATATCGACCAAGAGCACCACAGGATTTCGCTCAGCGTCAAAGATACGTTGCCCGATCCTTGGTTTGAGCGTGCGGAACGTTATCAGGAAGGACAGATTATTGAAGGCGAGGTCATCAAGCTGACCGACTTTGGTGCGTTCATGAGAATTGAGCCAGGGTTTGACGGTTTGATCCCGATGGGTGAGCTTTCCGACAAGCGCATCGCGCGGGCGGACGAGGCTGTTCATACCGGCGATATGGTGAAGGTCAAAGTTCTCCGTATTGATACGGCGCGCAAGCGCATTTCGTTGAGCATCACGAAAGCGGCGAAAGAATTGGAAGAGAACGCGGAAGAGTAAAAGAAATTGGGGTGAAGGAGTGATGGGGACATCACTCCTTCATTTGTTTATGACGAAGTTTTCAAAAGAGAGGGAAATTTTATGGAACTCACGCCGATGATGCGACAGTATCAGGCGACGAAGGAGCAACATCCGGACGAAATACTATTTTTTCGGATGGGTGATTTTTATGAGATGTTTTTCGACGACGCAGTGCTTGTTTCCAAAGAATTGGGATTAACGCTGACCAGCCGCAGCGGGGACACGGAAAAGTCGCCGATGTGCGGCGTGCCGTATCATGCGGCGGAAAGATATGTCACAAAGCTGATTCGGCGCGGGTATAAAGTAGCCATTGCGGAACAAATCGGCGATCCAAAGGCGCCGGGACTGACGAAGCGTGAAGTCATAAAGGTGGTCACGCCGGGAACGATTCTTTCCGAGGATGCTTTGACGGCAGCGCAGAACAATTATATTGCGCTGCTTTACGAGGACGGGGAGCGTGCAGTACTTGCGGGCGCGGATATTTCCACCGGTGAATGTTTTTACGGCGTATACGAAGGCAAAAACAGAATTCAGACGTTGCTTGACGAGTTGTATCGATTGGCTCCGGCGGAAATGCTGTTTGCAGGGGAACCGTCTTTTCGAGTGGAAGTTGAGGAGTTTTTTGCGCAGCGGATGGAAAAATGCGCGTTCACGTCGCTTGTTCCAGTCGAGCGTCCCGAAGAGATGATGCTTCGCCATTTCGGTACGGAAGGTCGGCCGGGCGACAGAGGGGCGGAAGCGGCGCTTTCGACGCTTCTTGATTATTTGCATCAGACGGTCATGACAGATCTCAGCCATATTAGTCGCCTGACGCGTTTGGAATCGTCGGGACGTCTTGTCTTGGATACGACGACATTGCGCAATCTTGAAATTACGCGAAATTTGCGCGACGGAAGCAAAAAAAATACATTGCTTGACGTTCTTGATTTCACGGGCACCGCAATGGGGGGACGACTGCTTCGAAAGTGGCTCGAACAGCCACTGGTTGTCGTTGCCGATATTCGCGCGCGTCACGACGCCGTCGAGGAACTTTTGAAGAATTTTACGGTGCGCTCAGGCTTGCGTGAAAGCATGAAAGAGATCTATGATTTCGAGCGACTTTTGACACGGGCGGAGGTCGGCGCGGCGAATGCGCGCGATCTTGTGGCGCTTAAAGTTTCTCTCCGCGCTTTGCCGGGGATCAGGGAAATGCTTTCGTCGGCGCAGTCGGCGATGCTTTGCCGCAGTCGGGATCGTATCGGCACATATGACGAACTGGTTACGTTATTGGAGCAATCCATCGTTGACGAACCGGGTTTTTCTGTTCGTGAGGGCGGTATCATTAAGTCAGGCTACGATGCAGAACTGGACGAGTATCGACGAATCGCTCATGACAGTAAGAAAATGCTCCAAGAAATTGAGGAGCGGGAGCGAGAGAAGACGGGCATCAAAACACTGAAGGTAGGTTATAACAAAGTTTTCGGCTATTATATCGAGGTCAGAAACAGCGGCAAAGACCTCGTTCCTGTCCATTATGTGCGAAAGCAAACTTTAACGAATGCGGAGCGTTTTATCACCGAGGAACTTAAAGAATTTGAGACGAAAATTCTTGGCGCGCAGGAAAAAATCGTTGCTATCGAATATGCTCTTTTCAACGAGGTGCGGGAACGTGTCGTTTCCGAGTTGGAAAGCATACAGCGCACAGCACGGGAATTGGCCGTCATTGACGTGCTCGTGTCAATGGCGGAGGCGGCGGATGCGCACAGCTACGTCCGGCCCGTTTTGCGGGAAAATGGCGTGATTCATATCGTAGACGGTCGTCATCCTTTGGTGGAACGGATTTTGACGCAGGATCTTTTCGTACCGAACGATGCCGAGCTGAATCATGAAGAAAGCGAAATTATGCTGATTACCGGCCCGAATATGGCGGGTAAGTCCACTTATATGCGGCAAACGGCGCTAGTTGTACTGATGGCACAGGCGGGAAGTTTCGTTCCGGCACGGGAAGCGGCAATTTCGCCCGTCGACCGTATTTTTACGCGTATCGGTGCCAGCGACGATCTTGTCAGCGGTCAAAGCACCTTTATGGTTGAAATGAACGAGGTCGCGCAGATTCTGAAATACGCGACGAAGGACAGCCTTGTAATTCTCGACGAGATTGGGCGCGGCACCAGTACCTTCGACGGCATGAGCATAGCCCGGGCTGTCGTTGAGCATATCCGCGACTGCATTCACGCGAAGACGATGTTTGCTACGCATTATCACGAATTGACAGATATGGAAAGCGAGCATATCAAAAATTGCTGCGTCGCGGTGCGGGAACGCGGCAGTAAGGTCGTTTTTCTGCGGCGCATTGTGCCGGGGAGTGCAGACAAATCTTACGGGATCCATGTCGCGCGTCTCGCGGGGCTGCCGAAGTCCGTCACTGATCGCGCAGAAGTAATTCTCGCAGGTTTGGAGGAATGCGCGCCTGTGCCTATACAGGCGAAGGAACAACAGGAAACGGATATAACTAATGAAACGGGCATGACGTCTCTTTTCGCCTCTTCGTTGTCCGATGAATTATTGTCTCTCGATGTTATGGCGATGACGCCGATTGAGGCGATGAACGAATTGTACAAATTACAGCAAAAAGCGCAGAAGGAGGCGGGCAGAGCATGAGCATCGTTCATCTGCTGGACGACGATACCATCAATAAAATTGCGGCAGGGGAGGTTGTAGAACGGCCCGCGTCCGTCATAAAGGAACTGATAGAAAACGCCGTGGACGCCGGGGCTACTGTTATTGAAACGGAAATCATGGCAGGCGGTGAGAGCCTGATGCGCGTCACCGACAACGGTTGCGGCATGAGCCGGGAGGATGCGGAGCTTTCCGTGCGGAGGCACGCGACGAGCAAAATCAAGGACAGCGAGGATATTTTGTCCGTGCCGACGTTGGGCTTTCGCGGTGAGGCACTTCCAACTATCGCCGCCGTTTCCAGATTTTCTCTTGTTACGCGTCGTGCGGAGGACGAGCTTGGCGTTTCCGTTCGTATCATGGGTGGGAAAAATCCGGAAATTACCGATGCGGGTGCGGCGCCCGGCACCACTGTAAAGGTAGAGGATTTGTTTTTCAATACGCCAGCGCGCAAGAAATTTATGAAAACGACGCATACCGAAGGCACGAAAATTAACGATTGCGTCGTGAAGGCGGCGCTCGCTGAGCCGGGAATTTCGTTCCGGCTGATTAGCAACAATAAAACCGTCGTCAAGACGCCCGGCACCGGTTCGCTGCGTGACGCTATTGTCGCTATTTACGGCGGCGCGGTAGGCGAGTCGCTGTTGCCTTTGTCTTTTGAGGACGAAGATGTCAAGATTACAGGATTTTTGACAAAGCCTTCGATGCTCCGTAGCAGCCGCGGATGGCAAACTTTCATTGTCAACGGGCGCGTCGTCGAGAACAAAGCGATGGCTCGCGCTATAGACAACGCTTACCATTCGCTGTTGCCGAAAGCGGGTTATCCGCTGGCCGTACTCGTTGTTGAGGTGCCGGTGCGGAGCGTTGACGTCAACGTTCATCCGCGTAAGGCGGAAATCAAATTCGAAGATGAGGGGCGGATTTTCAAAGCCGTCTACAAGGCTGTCGTCGACGCCGTGCGCCCGGAAGGGCAAAGTCTTGAACAGGTTGCTGCCGTTGCACATGTGCCGGAACATAGAGGTGGAGTTCCAACGCCGACGTTTTCTGTCGCGTCGTTTACGAACACTGACGCATCGGGGTCGGCGTCTCTTCCGCGGCCATTTATGCCGACGGTTCCGTTTGCGGACAAACAGGGAACGGAAAATTTTGCCGAGGTTCAGAAGGAACTGATGGCGGAAAAAAACGGCGAGGCGCATATTTCTTACGAGCAGCAACAGATTGAGCCGCTCGTTGCCGACGCGCCGGACGCAAAGGATGAAACGCAGCTTTCGATGGTTCCGATTGGGCAAGTCGCTCTGTGCTTTATTATTGCGCAGGACGGAGATACATTGTATATAGTCGATCAGCACGCCGCCCATGAGCGGGTTTTGTACGACCGTTTTTCTGCGTTGGCGGACGATATTCCGTCGCAACAGCTTCTAGTGCATTTGTTGCTCGATTTCAGCCCACGGGAATCGGAACTTTTGGAGGAGCAGCAGGAGCTTTTTCAAAAACTTGGCTTTGACCTCGCGAAAAGCGACGAAAATCAATTTCGCCTTTGCTCGTTGCCCGCCGACATTCCCGTTGGTGAAGCGGAAACGACGCTGCGGAAAATTCTTGGCTGGCTGATGGAAATGCACGCGCCGACGGCGGCGGAAATCCGTCACGCCTGTATTGCGATGACTGCCTGCAAGGCGGCAATCAAGCGCGGAGATGAATTGAACCTGCGCCAGATGCAGCTGCTTTTGGAAGAATTATCGAAAACAGCGCGCCCATACACTTGCCCACACGGCAGACCGACAATTCTGCGCTTCACGGGCGCGGAACTGGCGAAAATGTTTAAGAGGACATGACGATGGAAGGGAAAAACGACGTTGTCGTGACGGTCGGGCATAAGGCGAAGCCGGAGCATTTCAAGCTGGCGCGGGAAATAAAGGAAAAGCTCGTCGTCGATACGGAAGGCGGCGAGCTTTTCTTTCATCCGGGAATGGCTCATCTCAGGCTGAAAAATCTGCGGCATGGCGAGCGCGATCATTTGATGGACGCTTTCGGACTTGTGGCGGGAATGCGTGTACTCGACTGTACGCTTGGCATGGGAGCGGACGCCATTGTCGAGAGCTTCGGTGCGGGTGAAACAGGCGAGGTCATTGCGTTGGAACAGAGTCCTGTCGTTGCTGCGCTGATTGCACACGGACTGCAAACTGCCGAAGGTGAGCATCCGATGACGGTGGCGGCGATGCGTCGCGTTCGCGTCATCTGCGCCGACTATCTGGATTTTTTACGCATGCAGCCCGACAAAAGTTTTGACGTCGTTTATTTTGATCCGATGTTTCGCCATCCGTTCACGGAGAGTGCGGGGATTCATCCACTGCGATTTCTCGCTGATCCTCGTCCGGTTTCCGAAGAAACAGTCGACGAGGCGCGTCGCGTCGCCCGTTGCCGCGTCGTATTAAAGGAATCGAGCAAAAGCGGAGAATTTGCGCGCCTTGGTTTTACGGAATTTGAAGGCGGGAAGTACAGCAATGTTCGCTATGGTGTGATGCGGGTATAAGATGAGGCGCATTTTGAGCGGTTGTGAAGCCGCTCTTTTTTTATATCGTTGATTTCGGTATAATATGTTTATGTTTTTTAGCGGCAAAGGAGATTTATATTATATGCGACAATTTTCTTTTACGGTCGTCACGCATGCGCCGGAAGAGACGGATGCACTGGCGGAGCGCCTCGGTGCGGCGGCAGAGGCGGGAACGGTGCTTTGCCTTGTCGGCGATCTTGGCGCAGGAAAGACGCTTTTTACGCAGGGCTTTGCGCGGGGACTTGGCGTGACGGGAGAGGTCACAAGTCCGACATTCGCGCTGATGAACCAATATCAGGGGCGGCTTCCGGTCACGCATTTCGACCTTTACCGATTGGAGCGGGAAGAAGAACTTGACGAAATCGGTTTTTACGAATACGCTGAAGATATTCGGAGCGTGGTGCTGATCGAGTGGGCGGATAAATTTCCCGATGCGCTGCCGGAGCCGCATGTTTGGTTGGCGATTGAGCGGGGGAAAGCAGAAAACGAGAGGCGGCTCGCGTTTTTCACGACGGAGGAGGAAAGCGCGCTATGGCGGGCGTTGACGGAAAAATGACGATTCTTGCAATGGACACGGCGACAATGGTTTCGAGTGTCGCGGTTGCGACGGAGGAACGCGTACTGGCGGAGCTGACGGCGGAGACGCGCTTCACACACTCGGAGACATTGGTGCCGAATATCGACGAAGTTTTGCGGCTTGCGGACATGAAGCGCGAGGAACTTTCCGCCGTGGCCGTAAGTCTTGGCCCCGGCTCGTTTACCGGTCTCCGTATCGGATTGGCGGCGGCAAAAGCGATTGCCTATGCGTTGTCGATTCCTCTGGTCGGCGTTCCGACGCTGGAGGTCTTGGCGGCGGCATTTCCGTCGCTGGGGGCGTTGGTTGCGCCGCTGATAGACGCGCAGAAAGGAAACGCCTATTTTGCGCTTTATCGTTTTATGGAAAACGGTCTCATCTGCGAAAAAGAGGTCGTCGTCGCGTCACCGCAGGAGATTGTCGAGGCGATTGTCGGAGAAAAGAGTTCAGTGACATTGGCGGGGGATTTTGCGCGAAAGCTGGTCGCGAAGGGTGTTGAACTTCCGAGAAACGCAAAGCTCGCGCCGATGACGCATCTCATGCCACGCGCTGCGCTCGTTGCCGTCCGGGCAATCGACCGTCTCAAGAACGGCAAAGGGAAAAGCCCGATGGAATTGGAGCCGATTTACGTCCGCCG
>CACYUQ010000017.1 GCA_902777615.1 uncultured Selenomonadaceae bacterium | reverse complement strand
GGCGGTGAGGATCGCCGCGGACACCCGGGGGTCGGTGCGGTCGTGGGGGTTGTCGCCCATCTGGTTCTCCTTGAAATAGGCGGGGCGCTTGAGCTTGCCGATGTCGTGGTAGTACGCGCCCACGCGGGCCAGCAGTCCGTTTCCGCCCACGGCGGAGGCGGCGGGCGCGGTGAGTCACGCCCTGTGCAGATTGGCCTTCGCGGCAGCGACCTTGAATATCTGATGCATTACGCGAATGAATTGGCGGACATGATTCGCGGCTTCCCTGGCGCTACGGATGTAGAAATCCAAGGTAACGACACCGAGCCGGAAATCCTGATTCGTCTAGACCAGCTCAAAGCGAGCCGCGTTGGGTTGGATAATTCCGCTGTGGGTTCTGTGGTACAATATGCGTTTCAAGGGAAAAGCACTAGGAATTCCTACACCATCGGCAACAACGACTACGACATTATCCTTCAGATGGAAAAAGCAAACCGTCGTACCGTCGACGACGTGAAAAATCTGCGCGTTTCGACGACAAGCGGCAATTTTATCCGCCTCGGCGACATCGCGGAGGTTACGCTGGAGTCCGGCCCTACACGCATCAACCGCGAGGGACGCCAACGGCAGATTGCCGTCTACGCCGACACCGTGGGCACGTCTCCCGGCGATTTGCTGCAAAAAATCCAGAGCGATTATATCCCGGCGCTGAATATGGACATCGGCTATCGGGCGAAAATGATTGGACAGTCTGATATGATGAGCCGAATTTTCGGCGAGGTAGCCAAGGCAATCGTATTGGCGATTGTGTTGATTTACATGGTGCTGGCCGCTGAGTTCGAGAGCCTGTCTCAACCGCTCATTATTATGATGAGCCTGCCATTCGCGATTATCGGCGCGGTGCTTGGTCTGCTCGTGGCCGACCAGACAGCGAACATGATGTCCGTCATCGGCTTTACGATGCTCCTTGGTCTCGTGACGAAAAACGCGATTTTGCTCATTGATTATGCCAACCAAGCGCGGGAGAAAGGGATGGGCATCCGCGACGCTATTCTTGAGGCGTGTTCTTTGCGGTTGCGTCCAATCCTGATGACAACGCTGTCGACGCTGCTCGGAATGCTTCCGGTGGCTCTCGGCATCGGCGAGGGCGCAGAGCTTCGTCAGTCCATGGGTGTCGTCCTGATCGGTGGACTCACGACTTCGACGCTTTTGACTCTCGTCGTCGTACCGCTCATTTATATGATGGCGGAGGAATACAAGGAGCGCAGGGAAGCGCGACAGAGCGAGACCTAAGCGCGGAAAAGATAAAGTACACTGTCCATAACGGATGGTGTACTTTTTTTGGCATGAATTTTGCTCAAAGGAAAAATTTTTATATACGTCGCCGCAAAGATGATATATAATGTAAAAGATTTTTGTGCAATGGAGGAGAAGCTATGAAAATTGTAGTCACGGTCGTGGGCAAGGATCGCGTCGGCATCATCGCCACGGTCAGCAGCCTTTTGGCGGAGAACAAGGTGAATATCCTGAGCATCAACCAGAACATCATGGACGGTTTTTTCAATATGGTCATGCTGGCGGAGACCACCGATGAGTCGGTGAAGCTCGGCGAGCTGGCGCCGCAGCTCAAGAAAAAGGGCGAGGAAATCGGCGTCGAAATCAAGGCGCAGCATCAGGACATTTTCAACGTCATGCACGTTGTGTAAGGGAGGCGTGCATACTTGATTACGGTTGACGATATTTTAGAAACAAACCGGATGATTACCGAGAACAAGCTCGACGTCCGGACCATCACGATGGGAATTTCTCTTCGCGGCTGTTCCCATCCGAATATGAAGCAGTTTTGCGACAACATTTACGACCGCATCACGACGGCGGCGGAGTTCCTCGTCAAGACGGGCGAGGACATCGAGGCGGAATATGGCATCCCGATTATCCATAAGCGGGTGTCGGTGACGCCGATTGCCATAGCGGCAGAGGCATGCACGACGGACAGCTATGTGCCGGTTGCGGAGACGCTGGATCGGGCGGCAAAAGAAGTCGGCATCAATTTTATCGGCGGCTTTTCGGCGCTGGTGGAAAAGGGTTTTACCCAGGGCGACCGAATTTTGCTCCAGTCGATTCCGCAGGCTTTGGCTTCGACGGAATTGGTCTGCTCGTCGGTCAATCTCGCCTCGACGAAGGCGGGCATCAATATGGACTGCGTGCGGGAGATGGGGGAAATCATCAAGCGTACGGCGGAATTGACCCGTGACCGTCAGGCTATCGGTTGCGCGAAGCTTGTAGTCTTCGCCAACGCGCCGGGGGACAATCCGTTCATGGCGGGCGCTTTCCATGGTGTCAGCGAGGCAGAGACGGTGGTCTCGGTAGGCGTCAGCGGTCCCGGTGTGGTAAAGCATGCGTTGGAAGATTTGAAGGGCGCGGACTTTACGGAAATTGCTGAGACGGTAAAGCGCACGGCGTTCAAAATCACGCGCGTCGGTCAGCTTGTGGCGCGGGAAGCTTCCAAACGGCTCGGCGTTCCTTTTGGCATCATCGACTTGTCGTTGGCTCCGACGCCTGCCGTCGGTGATAGCGTGGCGAATGTATTGGAAGAAATGGGCCTCGAAAGCTGCGGCGCGCCGGGAACGACGGCGGCGCTGGCGCTTCTGAATGACGCGGTGAAAAAAGGTGGCCTGATGGCGTCGTCCCACGTCGGCGGACTTTCCGGCGCGTTCATCCCGGTCAGCGAGGACGCGGGTATGATTGACGCGGTGAATCGTGGCAGCCTGTCGCTGGAGAAACTCGAAGCGATGACCTGCGTTTGTTCGGTTGGCCTTGATATGATTGCCATTGCCGGTGACACCCCAGCGGCGACGATTTCCGGCATTATCGCGGACGAAGCGGCTATCGGCATGATCAATAACAAGACGACAGCGGTGCGCGTAATTCCCGTGCCGGGTGCTAAAGTTGGAGATTCGGTCGAATATGGAGGCCTCTTGGGCTCCTGCCCGGTCATGCCCGTCAAGAGCGAGTTCAGCTCGGAAGCGTTCATCGCAAGAGGTGGACGCATCCCCGCTCCGATTCGCAGTCTGACGAATTAAACAATATAAAGAAGCGCATAAAAAGACCATTGCTCTTAACATTGAACGGTGGTCTTTTTTGTATGGTAAATGAGCAATCACACAAAATTTTTCTATACGCCGATGCGAAGATAAGGTATAATGATTGTACATTTTTCAAAGGGGGCGCGGCGCGTGCGGGTTACGAAGAAGACGAAGGACGAGATGATTCGCATTTTGTCTGAGGTGTATGCGGACGCGAAACCGGCGCTTCATTTCAGAAATCCGTTTGAATTACTCGTCGCGGTGATACTTTCCGCGCAATGCACCGACCAGCGGGTCAACATCGTTACGAAGCGACTGTTTGCGAAGGCGGCAACGCCAAAGGCGATTATGGCGATGGGGCTTCCTAAGTTGGAGGAAGAAATCCATGAGTGCGGTTTTTTCCATGCGAAGGCGAAAAATATCCTTGCGACTTGTGAAATCCTCGTGCGCGATTATGACGGCGAAGTGCCGGAGGATTTCGATGCGCTCTTGAAGCTGCCGGGCGTTGGGCGCAAGACGGCGAATGTGGTGACGAGCATTGCGTTCCGGCGTCCGGCGATCGCGGTGGACACCCATGTCTTCCGCGTGGCGAACCGTCTGCGGCTGGCTGTGGGCGAGACGCCGGACGAGGTGGAGCTGGGACTGAACAAGGCGATACCGAAGGAGAAGTGGAGCGACGCGCATCACTGGCTGATATGGCACGGGCGGAAAATCTGCAAGTCCCGCCGCCCGCTTTGCGCGGAGTGTCCGCTGGCGAAGCTCTGTCCGAGTTTCGGCACGGACGGTATAGACGAGAAAAAGGCGAACGGGAAGAAAAAGACGAGCGGAGGAAAGAAAGCGTGATTTACCGGAAGCCGACGTTTGACGACGTCGAGGCGATTTATCAGATGGTGTACGACTATGCACAGGAGGGCGCGATGCTGGCGCGCTCGCGCAATACGCTGTACGAGACGCTGCGCGATATGGTCGTGGCGGAGGAGGACGGGCGCGTCGTGGGCGTCGGTGGGCTGCATTTCATTTGGGACAAGCTGGCCGAGGTGCGGACGATGGCGGTGGCCGAGGGCTACACGCGGCGGGGCGTCGGCGCGGAGATCGTGCGGCGGCTCCTTGAGGAAGGGCGGCAGTACGGGGCGTCGCTCGTTTTCACGCTGACGTACCAGGTGGATTTTTTCGCGGCGATGGGTTTCCGCAAGGTGGCGAAGGAGGAGCTTCCGCCGAAGGTCTGGAAGGACTGCATCGAATGTCCGAAATTTCCGAATTGCGACGAGGTCGCGATGATTCTCGACGTATGATGTGGAATGAAAAAATATCCCCCTCCAAAAAATGGAGGGGGATATTTTATGGGCGGGGGATTATTTGCGGTCGTGAAAATAGTTGCGGAGTGCGGCAATTCCGGCGGCGAACATCGGCGCGAGGAACGGCATGAAATTCATCGCGGCGCGAAGAAAATTTCCGCTGTGTGCGAAACAGACTGCCGGGCATAACAGAGAGATTGCCGATAAAATCAATACTTTTCTTTTGTTCATTGTCGTCGTCCCCTTTCGCTTTTTCTTGATTATATCCCCATATGGGGGATATGTCAATTCGCGTCGGGAATGATTTTCGGCGCGCTTGACAATTATTCTCGCAGATGCTATATTTGCATATAGTAAAATGCGATGCGCGGGAGAAGTAACGGAAGGAATCCCACAGAGAGCCGCGGGACGGTGCGACGCGGCGGAGGAATTTCGCGAAATACACCCGCAAGCAGCAGGCTGAAACCGAGTAGGCCGCGCCGGGGCGCCTCCGTTATCATGGGCTAAGGCATAGATTTTTTGTGCCCGAAGAGAGAGGCTTGTCTTTGGCAAGCAGGGTGGTACCGCGAGTTCCAGCTCGTCCCTGCAGGGGGACGGGCTTTTTTATTTCCTAAAAAGTTTTGAGGGAGGAATTTCAAATGATTATCGTGATGAAGCCGAACGCTACCGAGGAAAACCTTGCGCGGGTCAAGGAGAAGATCGAGCGCGCGGGGCTGTCGTATCATCTTTCCGTCGGGGAGACCCGCACGATCGTCGGTGTTATCGGTGACAAGAAAATCATCGGCAGCATCGAGGAAAATATGAGCGTCCTGGACGGTGTGGAAAAGGCTGTCCGCATTACAGAGAAGTACAAGCTCGTCAGTCGTGAGTTCCATCCGGAGCCGACGGTCATCGACGTGCGTGGTTTCAAAATCGGCGGGGAGGAACTGGCTATCATGGCGGGTCCTTGCGCGGTGGAGAGCATCGAGCAGCTTCGCGAGGCAGCGTCCGAGGTCAAGAAGGGCGGTGCGCAGTTCCTTCGCGGCGGTGCGTTCAAGCCGCGTACTTCGCCGTACGATTTCCAAGGGCTGGCTGAGGAAGGGCTGAAAATGCTCCGCTCTGTGGGTGACGAATTCGATTTGCGCGTCGTCACTGAGATCGTCGACCTGAATGATGTGGAGCTTGTCTCGAAATACGCTGACGTGCTGCAAATCGGCGCGCGCAATATGCAAAACTTCCGGCTATTGCAGGCGGTCGGGCATGGGACGAAGCCGGTGCTTTTGAAGCGCGGACTTTCGGCGACGATCACCGAATGGCTGAATGCCGCCGAGTATATCATGAGCGCGGGCAATGAAAATGTCATGCTCTGCGAGCGCGGCATTCGCACGTATGAGACCTTTACGCGGAATACTCTTGATCTGTCGGCGGTTGCGGCAGTCAAGGAGCTTTCTCATCTGCCGATTATCGTCGATCCGAGCCATGGTACGGGCCGCTGGCAGATGGTGCAGCCGATGGCGCGGGCGGCGGTGGCTGCGGGCGCGGACGGTTTGATTATAGAAGTGCACCCGCATCCGGAGGTGGCGCTGTCGGACGGCGACCAGTCGCTGACGCCGAAAAATTTCCGTGCGACGATGGATGAAGTGAAAAAGATTGCCGCTATCATGGGGAGAAAATAAATGGCAAAGCTAAATCTCGCCATCATTGGTGTCGGACTCATCGGCGGCTCCTTCGGTCTTGCGCTGAAGAGCCGTCTCGGGGACGACGTGCATATCACAGGGCTTTGCAGAACGCAGGCGTCGATGGATGCGGCGGTGGCACGGGGAGCGGTGGATGAGGCCTCGTCTGACATTGCTGAAGTTGTAAAAGATGCAGACCTCATTTATTTAAGTACACCGGTGCTTCAAATCGTGCCAATGGTCAAAAGATTATTACCTTTTGTCAAGGAAGGCGCGGTACTGACTGACGCGGGCAGTACGAAATCGTACCTCTGGGATACTATCAGTTCATTGCTTCCGCCGCACGTTTACTATGTTTCTGGCCATCCGATGACGGGCAAGGAAAAAAGCGGCGTCGAGGCGGCGGACAAGGATTTGTTCCTGCATAAATGCTATGTCATTTTGGAGGAGACCACCGCGCCGAAGGATGTCTTCGACAAAGTCGTCAATCTCATTCGACTGACCGGGGCAAACCTGACTACGCTGGACACGAGGAAACATGACCGCTGTGCGTCATTGATCAGTCACGTACCGCACATTACTGCCGCCGCGCTCGTGACATTGCTCGCGGAAAATCCCGAGGATGACGAAGACAGCTTGAAGCTGGCCGGCGGTGGATTCAAGGATACCACGCGTATCGCTTCGTCCAACGCGGATATGTGGGCGGACATTTGCATGACGAACGGTGCGGCCATCGAAGCGCACCTCGTGCAGATGCAGCAAATTTTGGACAAGGTGGTCGACGCTGTCCGTCGGAAAGATCGCGCTGCCGTGCACGACTTTTTCGCCGCTGCGAAAAAGCGTCGAGACAATATCTTACACGAGACGGAGAAAATGTTTGAAATCTAAAGCGAAAACGCAAGCGCGCCGGAAAGGTCGCTTGCGTTTTTGTAAAGTTTGGGGAGGGGATGTGCCGTTATGATATTGAGCGTAAGCAGACGCACCGATATTCCGGCCTTTTTCCCTCGCTGGTTTATGCGGCGTCTTCGAGAAGGTTATGTGTTGGTCCGAAACCCGATGAACTATCATCAAGTCAGCAAAATCGGATTATCTCCGGAATGGATTGATTGCATTGTCTTTTGGACGAAAAACGCCCAGCCGATAGTTCCATATTTGAAAGAAATCGGTTCAATATATCCTTTTTATTTCCAATATACGTTAAACGCATACGAATGGGATATAGAAGAAAAGATACCATCGTTAAAAAACAGGATAGCAACATTTCAAGCATTGTCGGACACTATAGGGAAAGAAAGGTTAGTATGGCGTTATGATCCTATCCTCTTGTCTCCAAAGTACACTGTAGATTGGCATATAAAAAGCTTCGAGAAGCTGGCGCAAGACTTATCATCCTATGTGGAAAGCTGTGTGTTCAGCTTTTTGGATATGTATTTGAAAATCGAGAAAAAACTTCAAGCGTGTCAGGCAAGAGAATGCACGGAGGAGGAAATGCGGCGAATAGCGAAAGCATTCGCAGAAATCGGCAAGCGACTACACCTGCAACTGCGAACTTGCGCGGAAAGCATTGATTTGGAAACATATGGAATCCAACATTGCAAATGCGTTGACCCCGAATTGATCCGTCGGCTTACCGGTTACGAAATCCGTGCATCAAAAGACAAAAATCAGCGCATGGAATGCGGTTGTATAGAAAGCGTGGATGTCGGGCAGTATAATACTTGCCGAAATAATTGTCGTTATTGTTATGCAAATTTCAGTCCACATAGTGTAGCGACATTTACATCGAAGCATAACGAGAAATCACCACTGCTGGTGGGGGAATTGCTTCCGGAAGACAAGATAACAGTCCGTAAGATGAAATCCTTTAAGGAAAGAAGGATGGACTTAGGACAGGTGGATCTCTTTGATGAATAGAGCTAAAGGCTGCCGTGTAAAGCTGATTGCTTTGATGGCAGTCTATTTTTATTTGAGAAGATGATTGGGCAGAATATAACGCCTATGAGTTGTCAGAGATTTCCCAGTTAGAAAAAAAATATAAATTACATGTTGTAATTTATATTACTATGTGATATTATATGCGTAGATAAATAACAATGTGTAACTTATTTGTGGAAGCAAACAAAGGAGGTAAACGTCATGAAAAGAATTATGGGCGTAGTGTTGGCAGTTATTTGTCTGCTTGCCGTTACCGGTTTCAGCGGCGGAACGAATCAAGCGGATGTGCGCGCCAAGCGGGAGGTTCCGGCGGAAAAGGTGCTGCGCGTGGGTACCACGACCGACTATCCGCCATTTGCGTATTTTCAGGAAGCAACCCAAACGCATCTCGGCTTTGACATAGAGCTGATGCAAGGATTGGGCAGAGAGATGGGCTACGACAAAGTGGAATTTGTGCAAACGGACTTTAATACTTTGCTTCCGTCCCTGCAAGAGGGAAAAGTGGACGCAGTCATCTCCTGCATGACGGTCACGAATGAGCGCAGGGAAGCGGCTGATTTTACAGCGCCTTATCTTGAAGGAGTGAAGGACGTTGTGGTCGCGCCTGCTGGTACAGCGTCCCGCAGCTTGGAGGCTATGAAGGATAAACGTATTGCTGTTGAGGCCGGCAGTGTTTACGTGAACCGGGCGAAACAGTATTTCGGTGCCGTCATTGAATGCGGCAGCGCGGAAGAGGCGTTGAAGCTGGTCTTGGACAATAAAGCTGACTTTGCCGTCATGGATAATTACACCGCGCGATTCTATATTACCTATTTTTATACGGATAGGCTGAGCATTATAGCGGACTTGACCGACGGCACGGAAACAGATATTGGGATTGCCGTTGCCAAAGGCAACAAAGAAATGCTTGACAAGCTGAATACGGCGTTGCAAAATTATCGTGAATCTGCGGCCTACTACCAGATGAAGCAATCCTATTTTGGCAGGCTGGAGGTATGAGTTTGAAAAAAGGCGAGAGTTTTATTCGGGCGCGGGGAGAAGAGCAGAAAAAAATCAGAAGACAGCAGATCGTAGACGCTGCGGCGTCGCTTTACGCAGAAGTGGGCTATGACAAGGTCACATTTTCTCAAATTGGTAGGAAGGTCAGCTTTACTCGCCTGAATCTGTACAATTATTACCCCTGTAAGGAGGATATCTTTCTTACGCTTTTGTTGCAGGACCGATGGAATACGTTGGAAGACGCCAAGAATACCTTTTCGGGGGCTGTGACAGACCGGGACGCATTCTGCCTTGATTGGGCGAAGATGTTGCTGCGCCACCAGCGGATGATGGCCCTGTTCAGCATTGCGAACACGGTGATACTGAAAGACGCTTCCGCGGAGATGCACAAGCGGTTCCGCTTGGAGATCGGCCAAATCTTCGGCGAGCTTGTCAAGCTGGTACAGGAATTATTTCCTGTGTTTACCTTGGAACAGGCGGCTCTTTTTGTGGACTGCGCGAGCAGCTATGCACTGACACTCTATCCAGCAAGTCTCGAATATAAAAAACGTATGCATATTGAGATTTTCAAGGATGTAGGGAGGGGTACACGCGATTTTGTTTCCCTGTATGTCCCGTTTCTGAATGTTTTGCTGAAAGGCTTGGAAAAATCGGACTGAGCACGGAAATCTACGCCGTGACTGGTATTTTCATATTTTGGAGGATTAAACCTATGGTCTTGTTTATTAATTCCTGTGCACGGAGTCAGTCGAGAACGAAGAAGCTGGCAGATGAACTGATCAATAGAATCGGTGAGCCTGTCCATGAGGTTCGGCTTCTGGATCTAGAAATGCCGCGGGTAGATGAGGATTTTCTCAAGACTAGGGATTCCCTACTGGAGAAAGAGGCTTATGATGCGCCTATGTTCACATTGGCGAGGGAGTTTGCGGCCGCGGAAAAGCTCGTGGTGGCAGCGCCCTATTGGGATCTTTCCTTTCCGGCAATTCTCAAACAATATTTCGAGCAGATCAACGTAATGGGAATCACATTTTCTTATACAAGTGACGGGTTTCCGCAACCGTTATGCAAAGCAAAGGTGTTGTACTATGTGACTACGGCGGGAGGGGCATTCTGTCCGGAAGAATACGGCTTTGGGTACGTAAAAGCTTTGGCCGAAAATTTTTACGGAATCAAGAATGTGAAGCTGATTAAAGCCGTGGGCTTTGATATAGATGGAGCGGACGAATCCCAAATCCTGCAGGAAGCAATCGGCCGTCTTGCACAGGACGCCGGGCTCTGATTATCCTCTTATCACAATTTATTTTGAACATCATCATCAGTCAAAACCATTGCACATTTCACGTCATTCTATGGAAATCCAGAGAGATAAACATCCGAAAGGTATTGTTATTGTTGACGAAAATCCGGTGAGATGTTATCATACATATATGTACTACAACCCACGGGGATGTAAAGGTTTCGACGGGGGTAGTTGGTGCATAGGTAGCGAGCCGGGGGGTCACCATCCCGTCAGTAAGGTGAAACTTTTATTAAATATAAAAGCTAACGAAGACTACGCTTTGGCGGCTTAACGCCAACCTCTTCCCATTCGCTCCCGCACGGGCGGGAAAGAGGCAAGCTGCGGGATACCGGGGGACGGCCTCCCTTAAATCTTCCGGGAAATTTTTAGGGATCGGAGCTTTTGAGCCCGCTCATGGGCGCCTGAGTTCTTAAAGCAAATCGTGAGCTTCGCTCGGAGAAACCTGTGAAACAATGCTTTCGGACAGGAGTTCGATTCTCCTCATCTCCACCAGAAGTTCGGTCGAAGTTGAAAACTTTGACTATATTATAAAGGCCCTAACCGTTTGTGGTTAGGGCCTTTTCGTGTGCTTTTTTATTTTTCTTACTGAACTGTTACATCAACTGTTGAACCAATTGAACCATTGCCCTGAATCCCAAAATCTACAGACGCACCTGACTCGATAGAAGAATTCCATGACATTGGTGTGATTACATAATAGTTACCCTCTTCGGCAATATTTACACACCAGCTTGAATCAATCTTTACATCCTTCTTATTTACCTTAACTGTCCATGTATTAACCTTAGAAGATGAATCATTCTTTACTTTGATCAATACTTGATAACCTGAACCCCAATTATTGATTGTGTACTCCGCCTTTAAACCATCAGCTGCAGGCTTCTGTGTTGGTACAGGAGAAGGTGGTGTTGGTGTTACTACCGGTGTTGGTGTTGGAGACACCTTGCCATTAATAGCAGCGGGTGTTCCATCAACGTGCTTCATGATTGCATTGATGATTTCCGGAACCATCCACTGTAATGTGGTTCTGTCAATGTATCTGTGGCACTCACCATCTGAACCTGCTGCGTTGTTATCATAGATATTATTATCCCAGAGAACCATTGCAACATTGTTGTATTTTGCAGCTGTTCCCCAATAATAATCAGCCCACTTTACGCGGTCTGCACTATTATTTCTGTTTGTTGCACTTGTCTCACCAACCACGACTGGAATATTCTTTGATAAGAACTTAGAGTTAATGTCATTAAAAAATGAATCAATTTCTCCCTTGTTGCTATCATCGAACTTCGTTGTGTAAGAATTGTTTGCAATAGCAAAATGATATGGGAGGTAAGCATGAACCGAAAGGATCAGTCTGTCTGATGCAGAATCATTTGGCATTGCGAATGTATCTGTCATACATCCTTCGATTGATGCATCATAACCCGGTACCATAACGCATCTTGTAGCGTTGTTTCCCCCTGTTGCCCTGATAGTATCCAGTGCAACTTGGTTGTAATCATTGATACATGCAACTGCTTCTTTAATATCTGAGCTTGGATTATTTCTTGGGAACCACCACTCCTCGCTGTGGCCAATAAGTCGTGGCTCATTCATTGTTTCAAAAACAAGATGGTAATCATAATCCTTGAACTTGTTTCCAATCTGTGTCCAAACTGACTTAAAGTAAGCCTCTGAACGACTCTTATTAGCATTATTTGGAACATAGAAGCAATAATTGCCGTTAACATCATGATGTGTATTAAGAATTACATACATATTATTTTCGATACAGTAATCAACTACCTCCTGAACTCTATTCATGAAGAAATCAGGAATCTGATAATCAGAACCTGTTGTGTACTGTCCCCAGGAAACAGGAATACGAACCGTATTGAAGCCTGCCGCTGCAACAGCGTCAATTAATGCTTTTGTGGTTTTTGGATTCCCCCAGTATGTCTCATTTGAGCTTGTATATGGGAAATTATCCTTCTGGCCATATGCGTCCAGGCTGTTTCCAATATTCCAACCTGCTGTCATGTCTGAGACAACCTGTGCAGCTGTCTTGTTTGTACCGCTGGCAGGATTTTCTGTTTTCACCAGAACTGCCGGTACGATGATTATTAAAGTTACCACCAGCAATAATAATCGCTTTATTGTTTTAGCATTATGCATTCTTATGAATCTCCCTTCGTATTACTGTCGCGATATACATATATAATAAGCTTACGAAAACGTTATAGTCAATAACATAAGCCTCACTGTGTATTATTCTCAGGGAGGAATTTTTATAAAGCGGTTAAAAGGTACTCTTATTATGACATGTATGTATGATTCATCTCCGTCAGAATAGTTTCCGCGTTCCTTTATGGAGCGCGGTTTTTGGTTTATTGTGTTCCGTTGTGGATGTCGGATATTTTGTTTGTGTGAATGTTTTTTGTAATAAAGAAAAGGATTTTTGCAACGCGTGGAGAATACAATTCTAATATGAATTTATTTGTATGAGGTGAAACTGGTGGAACGATGGGATACGGGGTGGCACAGCGAACGGCTTGGAAAATACATGAATATTCGCGTATACGGACATGGAGAGACGCCGGTGCTGGTATTCCCAACACAGGATTCGATGTGCGATAACTTCGAGAATTTTGGCATGATCGATACGTTGGCGAAGCCAATGGAAAGCGGCCGTATCCGGCTTTTCTGCGTCGATACGGTGGACACGGAGTCTTGGTCGAACGTCTGGGGCGACAAGGATTGGCGCGCAGTACGGCAGGAGACGTATTATAACTATATCATTGAAGAAGTTTTGCCGTTCATTCGATCGGAGTCGAACGGTGAACTTCCGATTACGATAGGGTGCAGCATGGGCGCGACCCATTCGGCGATTGTGTTTTTCCGTCGTCCGGAGCTTTTTTCCGGTGTGCTGGCGATGTCCGGCGTTTACGACGCGCGGTATTTTTTCGACGGCTGGATGAACGAGACACTATATTGGAATTCTCCGGTGGATTTTCTTGCAGGGCTTCCGGCGGATCATCCGTATGTGTCTCTATATAACGAAAAGAAGATGGTGCTTTGTATTGGGCAGGGCCAATGGGAAGACGAAGGACGTGTGACGACGGCGCGGCTCCGGGATATTTTCGAGGCGAAGGGAATTCACGCATGGGTGGATTTCTGGGGTTATGATGTCGATCATGACTGGCCTTGGTGGAAGAAGCAGATTATGTACTTTTTGCCGTATCTATTGGGGGAGAAGTAAGGAGGACGCTTTATGAATTTCGTGTTCATTTCCCCACATTTTCCGAAAACGTATTGGTTGTTTTGTGATCGCCTAAAAAGGAACGGCGCGAATGTACTTGGCATTGGCGATTGTCCGTATGAGGCGCTGGAGGCGCATGTTAAGGCATCGTTGACCGAGTATTATTTTGTCGAAAATATGCAGGACTATGACCAGATGCTCCGAGCGGTGGCTTTCTTTACGTTCAAGTACGGAAAGATTGACTGGATCGAGTCAAACAATGAGTTTTGGCTGGAGCAGGACGCGCAGCTTCGGACGGATTTTCATGTGACGACGGGGGAGCAGGCAGACGATATCGGACGCTTGAAGCATAAATCAAGCATGAAAGCGTACTATAAGAAAGCAGGCATTGCAACGGCACGTTTGGCGGAGATTCCGACCATCAAGGAGGCTAAAGCGTTCTTGAAGAAGGTTGGCTATCCGGTGATTGTGAAGCCGGATATTGGTGTCGGCGCGAATGACACGTATCGTCTTGATAAGGACGCGGAGTTGGAATGGTTTTTCAAAGAGAAGCCGCCTGTACCTTATGTGATGGAGGAATTTGTCAGCGGTAATATTTATTCCTATGACGCGATTGTGAGTTCCACGGGGGAGCCACTGTTTGAATCGATGACGGCGTGGCCGCCGTCTATTATGGATATCGTACTGAAGCAGACTGACCTTGCCTATTACGTTGCGGCGGATATGCCGGACGACCTCAGGGCAGCGGGACGTGCGACGGTTAAGGCATTTGGCGTAAAGAGTCGGTTCGTGCATTTGGAGTTTTTCCGACTGGACGAGGCGAAAAAGGGACTGGGAAAGAAAGGCGCGATTGTCGGCTTGGAGGTCAATATGCGTCCGGCGGGAGGTTACACGCCGGATATGATGAATTTTGCACATTCGACGGATGTTTATCAGATTTGGGCCGATATGGTGACGGCGGATAAAAGGCTCGTGACGGATAGCGGCGATCATCAGTTTTGCGCTTACGCTGGACGGCGCGATTGCCATGATTATGTACACACCCATGAGGAAGTGATGGCGCGATACGAAAACAATATTGTCATGCACGAGGCAATGCCGCCAATGATGCAGCCTCAGATGGGAAATTATATGTATACGGCGCGATTACGGACGGAAGCGGATACAAAAGATTTTATTCAATTTGTGCAGGAGCAGAGGTGAGGATGACGATATGTTCAGGCAACTTTCTTTAAAAGAGTTGAAGCCGGGGATGGTGTTGGCACAGCCACTTATTTCACGGGCAGGCAGCCTTGTAGTGGACGCAGGGACGCTCTTGACGGAATTTGTAATTGAAATGTTGCAAGACCCGGTCTATATGGAAGAAATTTTACCGAAGGGCGTGGGCTTCAATGAAATGACGCTTAATGTGTTCGTTGCCGAGCAGCATGGAGCGCTTTCCGTGGAGGATTTGTCCCATGTGGGGACGGAACCTGCCGACGACGTGAGGATGCCGCCCGATCCAGCGAAAGAAAGCCTGTTGGATCCCGAATATGTTGCACTTTATGACAGCGTCATGGAGATGCTCGTAAAGTTGCTTGATCCAACCAATGTGAATAAGGGGCTTGATTTGGACGCGATTGGCCAATTGATTGCCGATCGTCAGCTTGAACAGCTTTGCGACGGAGCACGGGCCGTAGCGCAAATTCATAATATGAACCGCGAGGGCAGCTATCTTCTGCATCACAGTTTACATGTCGCAATTTTGGCGGGATTGATGGGACGTTGGTTACATTGGCCTCGCGAGCATAGGGAACGCTTGGTGTTGTCTGGACTTTTGCACGACGTGGGCAAGCTGAAAATTCCAGAGGAGATTTTGAACAAACCGGGTAAGCTGACGCCTGAGGAAATGGAGATGGTACGCCATCATTCTGCCTACAGCGCGGAAATTCTTGCGAAGTGCGGTCTTTCCGGCGAGGCTGACATCATGGCGGGCGTTTTGCAGCATCATGAGCGCGGCGATGGCAGCGGTTATCCGTCCGGACTTCAAAAAGAGCTTATCTCACCGTTTGGGAAGATTCTTGCGATTCTCGATATTTACGATGCGATGGCGGCGAATCGCTCTTACGCGCATAAGGTTTCGCCGTTCGAGATTTTCGACCGTTTGAATTCCGATATGATGGACGACAAGATCGATGCGGAGTACGGCGTACTGTTTGTGAAGAAAATCTGCCACGCGCTGACGGGAAGCTGGCTGCGGCTGACGAACGGGGAAAAGGCAAAAATCATCTATATTGACCAAAGCCGGACGAATTCTTTGCCCATTGTCGAAACGACGAAGGGAAAATTTTACGATCTCGCCCATGACAGTCGGGTTAAGATTGCGGAGCTGATGACAGTTTCGGAAGCGACGACATAAAAATATAGAAAGAAAACGAGACGGGCGCGGAGCCTGTCTCTTTCTTTTTGGGATGGTCTACGATATAATAGACAAGCAATAAGCGAAATGACGTGCGGGAGGCGGAGACCGTGGCGATGGTGCCGAAGTTGAATACGATGAAATTCAATACGGAAATGCCGTTTCGCGTGGAAGCGCCCTTCCAGCCTATGGGAGACCAGCCACAGGCCATCAAGGATCTGGCGCAAGGCGTCGAGAATGGCATGGAGGCGCAGGTCTTGCTCGGTGCGACGGGGACGGGCAAGACCTTCACGATTGCAAAAGTCATTGAGAAAGTGCAAAAGCCGACGCTGGTCATCGCGCACAATAAAACGTTAGCGGCGCAGCTTGCCAGCGAGTTCAAGATGTTTTTTCCGGATAACTATGTCGGTTATTTCGTCAGCTATTACGATTATTATCAGCCGGAGGCATATATCGCTTCGACGGATACTTATATAGAAAAGGACGCTTCCATCAACGATGAAATTGACGAATTGCGTCATTCGGCGACCTGTTCATTGTTTGAGCGGCGGGATGTGATCGTGGTGGCCAGTGTTTCGTGTATTTACGGCCTCGGCTCACCGGAGAGCTACCATGAGATGGTGCTTTCATTGCACAAGGGGCAGGAGATTGACCGTGACGCGATTTTGCGAAAACTCGTGGCTATTCAATACGAGCGAAACGACGTCGGCTTTGATCGTGGGCGGTTCCGTGTGCGTGGAGATACGGTCGAGGTTTATCCTGCTGGGTACAATAGCCGTGCCGTTCGTATTGAGATGTTTGGTGACGAGATTGACCGCATTTTGGAGTATGACGTAACGACGGGAGAAATATACGGTGAACGCACGCATTCGATGATCTTTCCGGCTTCTCATTATGTGACTTCCCGCGGAGATATGGAAATTGCGATGAGGACCATCCGAGAGGAATTGGACGAGCGGCTGGCCGTCTTGCGCGGTGCGGGTAAACTTCTCGAAGCACAGCGCCTCGAGCAACGGACGAACTATGACCTCGAAATGATGCAGGAAATGGGATATTGTTCCGGCATTGAAAATTACTCGCGTCATCTGACGCACCGAAAAGCGGGAGAAGCGCCATATACACTGCTCGATTATTTCCCCGAGGATTTTTTGATTGTGATGGACGAGTCACATGTCACGATGCCGCAGCTTCGCGCGATGTACGCGGGCGACCGTTCGCGCAAGGAATCGCTGGTGGAGAACGGCTTCCGTCTGCCGTCGGCTTTTGACAACCGTCCATTGACCTTTGAGGAATTCGAGCAACGCATCAATCAGATCGTTTATATTTCTGCAACGCCTGCACCCTACGAGTTAAAAAGGGCGCAGCAGGTCGCACAGCAGATTATCCGTCCCACGGGATTGCTTGATCCCGTGGTGGAGGTGCGCCCGCTGGAAGGGCAGATTGACGACCTGATGGGAGAAATCAAAAAACGCACGGATGTCAATGAACGCGTACTAGTGACGACACTGACGAAGAAAATGGCGGAAAATCTGACGGATTATATGAAAGACGCTGGCGTTCGCGTTCGTTATTTGCATTCGGACATTGCGACTATCGAGCGCGCGAAGCTGATTCGAGATCTGCGGGCGGGCGTGTTCGACGTGCTTGTGGGCATCAATCTTTTGCGCGAAGGGCTTGACATGCCGGAGGTTTCGTTGATTGCGATTCTCGACGCGGACAAGGAAGGATTTTTGCGCTCCGATACGTCGCTCATCCAGATTATCGGCCGCGCAGCCCGGAATGTTCACGGTAAGGTCATTATGTATGCGGATGCAATCACGGACTCTATGCAAAGAGCCATCGATGAAACACTCCGTCGCCGCACAGTACAGGCACAATACAACCGTAAACATCATGTGACGCCGAAAACCATCGTGAAGCCGGTCAAAGAATTGATTGAGACGACGCTTGTCGCTGAGGAACAGGCAGAATACGGTACGAAGAAGAAACACAAGATGACGAAGAAAGAAAAGGACGCGCTGATCCGCACGCTAACAAAGGAAATGCAGGATGCGTCAAGAGCTCTGGAATTCGAACGCGCGGCGGAGCTGCGGGATATGATTTTCGAGCTGGAAGGAAAATAGAAAGGCTAATCTAAAATGGAAAATACCATTCGCATCCGCGGGGCGCGGGAGCATAATTTGAAGAATATCAACGTGGAGATTCCTCGGGACAAGTTGATTGTGATTACGGGACTTTCCGGGTCGGGGAAGTCTTCCTTAGCGTTTGACACGATTTACGCCGAGGGGCAGCGGCGCTATGTGGAGTCACTTTCTTCGTATGCGCGACAATTTCTTGGACAGATGGATAAGCCGGATGTGGATTTGATTGAAGGGCTTTCCCCGGCAATCTCCATCGATCAGAAGACGACGAGCCGCAATCCGCGCTCTACTGTTGGTACGGTTACGGAGATTTACGATTATTTGCGCTTACTTTACGCCCGGGCAGGACGGCCTCATTGTCCTCACTGCGGGAAGCCAATTTCGCAACAGACGCTGGACCAGATGCTCGACCAGATTTTGGCTCTCGCGGACGGTACGAAGTTCCTTGTGCTTGCGCAAATTGTGCGCGGAAAAAAGGGCGAGCATCGCAAAATATTCGAACAGATTCGGCGCGACGGTTATGTACGGATGCGCGTGGATGGGGAAATTTTTGATACCAGTGAGGAGATTACTCTCGAAAAAAATAAAAAGCACACGATTGAGGTAGTGGTTGATCGTCTTGTCCTTCGGGACGGCATTCGTCAGCGACTCGCCGATTCCTTGGAAACGGCGCTGAAGCTTGGTGAGGGAGTAGTTTATGTGCAGGTGGTGGACGGCGATCTTTTGATGTTCAGCCAGAATTTTGCCTGTATCGACTGTGGCGTCAGTTTGCCGGAGCTTGCGCCGCGCATGTTCTCGTTCAACAGTCCTTTCGGCGCTTGCCCAGCTTGTAGCGGTATCGGAAGCCAGATGGAATTCGACGAGGATTTGGTCATGCCGGATCCGTCACTTTCTGTCGCACAGGGTGTTTTCGCGCCGTTGACGAAAAATCTCAATTCCTATGCGATGTGTCAGATGGATGGTGTGCTTCGAAAGTACGGCTACACAGTAAACACACCTTTTTCTGAGCTGAAAAAGAAGGTGCGGGATATCCTGCTGTATGGTTCTGGTGAGGAATGTTTCGAATATGGCTATGAGAATATGTATGGCGAATACAAAGAGTATTATAATCCCTTTGAAGGTGTCATGCCGTTGCTTTCTCGGCGTTACCGTGAGTCGGAATCTGACGAGATGCGCGAGAGCTACGAGAATTTCATGACGGTTACGCCATGTCCGGTTTGTCACGGTGCGCGTTTAAAGCCGGAGGCTTTGGCGGTGACGGTGGGAGGTAAGAGCATCCATGAGGCGACACAACTTACGATTCGGGACGCGGCCGAGTTTTTTTCTTCCCTGGATTTGACTGCTCGCGAGCAAAAAATCGCAGCGCAAATTTTGAAGGAAATACATGCCCGGCTTGGCTTTCTCGTCCATGTGGGGCTCGATTATTTGACGCTTTCTAGGGCGGCGGGTACGCTTTCGGGCGGCGAAGCGCAGCGCATTCGTCTTGCGACGCAGATCGGCTCTGGTCTTGTAGGTGTACTATATATCCTTGACGAGCCGAGTATAGGTTTACACCAACGGGATAACGACCGTTTACTAGAAGCATTGAAACGTCTTCGTGACCTCGGCAATACATTGATTGTCGTCGAACACGACGAAGACACGATGTACGCGGCGGATCAGATTATCGACATCGGACCGGGAGCAGGGGAGCATGGTGGCGAGATTGTAGCCCAGGGAACGGCAGAAGAAGTCAAGCGTGTGGCGGCTTCTGTGACCGGTCAGTATTTGAGCCGCAAGAGGTTTATTCCCGTACCGAAAACACGACGCGCGGGCAACGGAAATTGCATCAAGATTGTGGGCGCATCGGAAAACAACTTGAAAAATCTGAACGTGCGGTTTCCGTTGGGGGCGTTCGTTCTTGTCACGGGCGTTTCCGGCTCTGGCAAGAGTACGTTGGTCAACGAAATTTTGTACAAAGGCGCCGCTGCGCGTCTTTATAGAGCCAAAGGCAAACCGGGACGCCATAAGGTTATTCATGGATTGGATAATATTGATAAAATCGTCAATATCGATCAATCGCCGATTGGGCGTACACCGCGTTCGAATCCCGCGACTTATACGGGCGTATTCGATGCAATCCGGCAGCTTTTCAGCGGAACGCCGGAGGCGAAGATGCGCGGTTATAAGGCGGGAAGGTTTAGCTTTAACGTGAAGGGCGGACGTTGCGAAGCGTGCCGTGGTGACGGTATCATCAAAATTGAAATGCATTTCTTGCCCGATGTCTATGTTCCTTGTGAAGTCTGCAAAGGGGCGCGCTACAACCACGAAACGCTGGAAGTCACATATAAAGGAAAGACGATTTCCGATGTGCTGAACATGACTATCGACGAAGCAGTGGAGTTTTTCGCCAATGTACCGACGATTGCGCGGAAGCTCCAAGTTATTCAGGACGTGGGGTTAGGCTATGTGCGGCTGGGGCAGCCTGCTACGACGCTGTCTGGCGGCGAGGCGCAGCGCGTGAAACTTGCTACGGAGCTTTCCCGTCGCTCTACAGGGCGAACGCTTTATATTCTTGATGAACCGACGACGGGACTGCATACGGCGGATATCGAGAAGCTGCTGTTGATTTTGCAACGTCTTGTGGATGGCGGCGACACGGTCATTGTCATCGAGCACAATCTTGACGTTATCAAGTCGGCAGATTTTATCATCGATCTTGGACC
>CACYUQ010000016.1 GCA_902777615.1 uncultured Selenomonadaceae bacterium | reverse complement strand
CCGTCCGGATCTCGAAGATAGATGCTTTTCATCGTACCGCGCGCTCCATTCCGTATGACGATGTCAGAAACGAGCGGCGCGTTTTTCTCACGAAGCTCCCGCAGCGCTTCCTCTGCCTCCCCTTCCACTGCGAAGCACAAGTCAAGGCTCCCCGCCAACGGATAGTCTGCCGCAGGCAAAAATTCCGCAGGACGCGTATGGATATTGATTTTTTGCGCGCCGAAATACAGCGCGTATCTTCCGCCCGTTTGCTCCGCACGAAATCCCAACAGCCCTTCATAAAACGCAAGGCATTTCTCAAGGCTTGCCGTGGTCAGTACGATATGGTCGATAGATTGGAATATCATGGCTCTTCTTTCCTATCCGTTCTTTTGCAGGCTTCTTTTTCCCATCCAATATCCGGCAATCGCATACATACCAAATATGCCGACGAACAAAAGCAGAAACACGGCGGGCGGCAATCCTCGCGCCGGCGTGTTCGTCCGAAAGAAAACGTGCTCCATTAGCAGACGGTCGCCGACCTGATGCAGGAACGAACCGACGACACCAAGGACCGCGACGCCGACGACCGCAAGCCGCGCGCCGAGACGATAGGCGCGTGAAGAAACGTCCCACGCACGCCAACGGACGAAGCGGCTCCAAAGACCGTTCCAATGAAGGCCCAAATGAAGTCCCGAAAAAATCAACATCCAATACGAAGACGTGATATGCAGCTGATGGACGAAAATGCTCTTTTGCCACACGATGCCGAACACGCCCTTGAAGATACGGTGAGCGATGGCTACGCCGCTGACCAGGGCAACAATCGTCGACACGATCAAGAGAACGTCGACGGCTGCCGAAAGTTTCCGAAAGGAACTCCACTCTTCACGTCGAAAAGAGGAAAACCAGCTTCGGTTCCATACGAGATGAAAAAGTATGGGGAGAATCACAACGACGCCCATGGCCTCGTGATACCGCCTCGGAAACATCTTGAAGGCCATCAAAAAAATCAGCAGCGCGAAGAGCATCACGTCCAAAAGAATTCGTTTCATATTGTCTCCTGTTGCTTCCGCTCTATTTCGCGTAGCCGAGATTGGAGAGCCAAGGCGCGATTTCGCTTGCGTCGTTGGCCAAAAGCCCTTCTTGGATGGTCGCGCCAGCCGCCGACGTTGTCACGCTGTCGATGCTTTCCTCCAGCGGGCTGCCGCCGCTGGTCGCGAAGGGAATCACCTTCTTGCCGGAGAAGTCGTAGCCTTCGAGGAACGTCCGCACGATCATCGGCGCGTCGTACCACCAAATCGGATAGCCGACAAACACCACGTCGTAGTCCGCCATATTCTCCACGCGCCCGTCAATCGCAGGACGGGCGTTGTTGTTTTTCTCTGCCTTCGCCATGTCTAGGCACTCGGCGTAACCGGGATACGGTGTTGCAGGCTTGATCTCGAAAAGGTCGCCGCCCGTTTGCGCGGCAATTTCCCGAGCAACTTTTGCGGTATGTCCCTGATAGGAAAAATACGCGACAAGAATCTTCCCGCTGGCTTCCGCCCGCGCATTGAAACCAAACGAGCAAACCGCCGCCGCAAAAATCACGGTGCAGAGCAAAAAAATTCTTTTCATTTGCCAAACCTCCGTTTATCCATCGAAACTATCTAATACTGCTATCGAATGGAAACCTTAAAGCCCATCGGAAACCCATTTGCCGCTGATGCCCTTGACGGCAATTTTGCCCGCCAGTAGTCCCTTCACGCGGTCAAAAGCTTTGCAAAGGCCCTCAACAACTTACACCGTTATCTTCGACAAGGGAGACGAATATCCTGCCATGTACACATCAGAAATTCTCTGGGAAACACTGATTAAGTCGAGTCTTTTCCCATCGGCAGGACCGGCAGCAGGATTGCTGTCAGTACCAGGGCGACACCGAGGAGCTCGACCGCGCCGAAGCGCGTGCCGAAGACCGCCGACGCCAAGAGTACCGAGGCCGCAGGCTCCACCGTGGCCGTCACCGTGGCCTGCTCCGGCGAAAGATAGAGAAGTCCCGCGTTAAAGAGTAAGAACGCCATCGCCGTACCGCCGACAATAATATAGACGATGTCGAAAGCTACTTCCGGCACGAAAAAAGGGCGCCAGTCGAGGGACGAAACGAAAGCCGAGGACGCGATGCCGCCGATCAGCATCCCCGCCGCCAGCAAAAAATACGGGTCGAAGGTCAAAAGCAAATGGCGCGGATAAATCGCGGAAAAGGCGAAGCAAGCACCTGACGCGAGGCTCCATGCAATGCAGGCGAGGGGTACGGACAGCCGCTCCAGGTCGCCGCCCGTGACAAGCAACACGATGCCGATAATCGCCATGATGACCGCCAGCGCCTCGCTGAGCTTCGGCAGCCGCCGTCCGGCAAACGAGTTCCAGCAAATCACCATCGCCGGACAAGTGTAGCAAATCACCGTGGTCGCCGCCGCGCCGCCGACAGCAATGCCCTGAAAATACGTGTACTGCACCAGGAATATGGCGACCGCCGCATACAACGTAATATCGAGCCAGAGCCGCGGCTTTTCCAGCAAGATCTTCCATCCGCGCGAGAGACCGCGGCTTTGCCACGCGACAGCCAAGAGCAACAATCCCGCCAAAATCATGCGAATATTTGACAGTTCCATCGCGCTCCGATCCGAATGTGCAAAAAAATGCTGCGCCGCCGTGCCGCTGGCCGCCCACATGATTGCCGCCGCTGACACCGCAAAAAGCGCCGCCGGTTTTCTCATATCATTTCACTTCCTTATCTCTATCTTACCATATCGCGCGCGTTTCCACAAAAGAGACAAGGAAAAACAAAAGGCGACAAGAAACGCGGGCTCCATTCGCAACGCCCGCGTTTCTTGTCGCCTTGCAATCGTTATACTAATCGCAGTTAAGATTTTTAAATCTTTACTGCGATTTATGAGACGGCAGCCGTGCCGTAGGCGCGGCTGCAGCCTACGAAGCAGGCGTATCTCAGTTCAAGATTTTGGCCCGAGATTAGTATTATTTCTGCTGCTTCCGGATTTCCGTGACCGGCACGCCGCCGATGCCCCAGTTGTCGGTGTCGACTTCGTCGATAGTCACGACAGTCGTTTTGGTGTTCTTCCCCAGCACGTCGTGCAGGAGATTTGTCGCGCCCTCGATGAGCTGCCGCTTTTGGTCGGCGGTCACGTTGCCCTCTTTGGTGATTTTGATGTTGACATACGGCATGATAAGCTCCCCCTTCTTTGGTTGTCAAGAATTGATCTCAGGCACGGCCAGCGAGAAATGCACGACCACGTCCGGGTAACCGGCCAGCGGCACCCAGCCGCGCACACGCTCCGCAAACGGACGGTCAAGCTGCCCTACGCCCGTATCGAGGGCCGCCATCTTCCGGCAGCCGCGATGGCTTTCCGGCGCGCCGAACTTGGCGCAGATTTCCCCCGGCTTTCGCCCGTTGTTCGCCGCGAAAGCGTTGACGGCAATGACCCGATGCTGACGGTCGATCAGCCGCGCCTGCCCCGGAAAAAGCTCCCAAGTCTTATGAAACGCTTCAATCAGCTCTGTATAGTCCCGTTCTGCCATCGCCGTTCCCTCCAAAATATTTGCTTGTTTTTATTTTACAACAGGGCGCCCGAAAGGGGAAGCAGAAAAATATTGCCTTTCGCGAAAATCTTCGATATATTTACCATATCAACGACAAAAAGGAGCTGACAACACGATGGCCGACCGCGAACATGGAAAAATCGCCGTCAGCGCGCTTGCCTGCAAAGACTGCGGCGCGCCGATGTACCCCGATATGACGAAGGGCGGTATGAGCTGCTCTTACTGCGGCCATTTCGTCCCCTTCGCGCCGACGGACGAGGACTTCGTGCCGCCGATGACGTTTCGCCATAAGCCGCTGGAAATCGTCGACGGCTGCCTGAAGCTCGGCCACGTCGCCATCATGGACAAGGACGCGCTGAAGCCCCCGCCGTCCGTCGAGCGGCGGATACGGCGCACGCAGCTGGACGAGAAAATCCGGGAGTACGACGCGTCGGCCCTCGACGCGATCAACGACGAGGCCTATATCGAAATGAACTGCCCGCACTGCGGGAAACAGCTCGCGCCGCGTCTCACGGACAACATCTTCACCTGCCCCTATTGCGGGCAGAAATTCGGCGACTACGACCGACTGTCCACGGGTGACTTTGACGCGAATCTGATCGTAGGCCGGAAGTACAACTTTTTCGGGAAGTGCCTGCCGTTCCATCTGAGCCGCGAGGAGGCGGCGCAGGCCGTCGCGTCCCTTCGGCGGCGGTACATGAACGATTTCGCGGACGACAATATCGAAGCCCGCGCGAAAGACGAGCTGATTGCCGCCTACGTTCCCGTCCAGCTCGCGGACTTGCGCTGGAAAATGCAGGTGAAGTCGGAGCGAGGCACGTTCTGGTTCTATCAGGAGTGTCTGGATTGGGCGTGGACGCGCACGCTGATGTTCGACGCGTACCTCTTGGACGAGCTGGCGCCGTGGGACTACGGCGAGCTTTCGATTTTGAAGCCCGCGTATCTGGAAGGAAATGTGCGGCTCTTCGCGTCGCAAAACATCGGTGAATGGCAGGCGGCCATCCCCAGCTTTATTTTGCAGCGAAAGACGCCCGCCCGCCTGAAGGCAGCCTTCGGCATCGAGCAGTGCGAGCTGCTGCAAGTCTCTCGGGACCTTCGCAAGCATAAATTCGCGTTCCTGCTGCTGCCGATCTATTTCCTCGACTGCAAAAAAGACGCGGGGGAAAACGCCCGACAGACCCGCGTAATGGTGAACGGACAGACCGGGAAAGCGGCGGGGCTGGTCCTGGACGAAGGCGAGGACGATGTCATCCGCGCAATCGAGCCGACGACGCCGTATCTTTTCACGAAGGGCGGCGAGCGCACCATGTTTTCGCCGCCTATGCCCGTAAAATATATAAAGCAGCCGTTCCTGCACGAGCGGCTGCGCATCGAGGACGCCTTTGAAAAGCCAAGCGGCCTCGGCGGGTTCATTTCAAAACTCTTCGGATAGCACAAAACGAGGCACAGCCGAAAAATGCTGTGCCTCGTTTATTTTTATACGATTTTCACCTGTAAATCCCCGTCCCGACTCCACCGGCCAATTTTTCGGAACGCAGTTTTCTCATAAAATGTTTCACGTGAAACAATAGAACATAACCTGAAAATTTTAGCACAATTTCTGGAAGCCGCAACATCAAAAGCATTTCACGATTTTGTACCGGGAAAATTCACAAGAGGAGAAAACTGTTTTTCGAAAAAATGTTTCACGTGAAACAATAGAACATAGCCTGAAAATTTTCTCACAAATTGTTTCACGTGGAACAAACGGAAAACAAAAAGCTGTCCGCGAAGAATAACCTCACGGACAGCTTGATCTTTTGCTTATTTTCAGGAATGTACCAATTCGCCTTCGCCCTCGGGCAGCGTTTCCTCGTCCTCGTACATATTTTCCAGCCGCGCCACCGCCAGCGTCGAGACCACGTCGCCGGTCACGTTCAGCGCGGTGTGGATCATGTCGATGGGGCGGAAGATGCCGACGACCATGCCCATGATCGTCGCGGGCAGGCCCATCGTTCCGAGCAGCATGACTGTCAGCACGATGCCGCTGTTCGGGATGCCGGGAGTGCCGATGGAGATCAGCGTCGTCATGAAAATGAACATCGCCTGCTGATAGAGCGTCAGGTCCACGCCGTAAATCTGCGAGACGAAAAGCACCGTGACCGCGTAATAGGCGGCGATGCCGTTCATGTTCACCGTCGCGCCCAGCGGCAGCGTGAACGAAGCCAGTTCGTGCTTGACGTGGAATTCCTGCTCCGTGACGCGCAGCGTGACCGGCAGCGTGCCGGAGCTGGACGTGGTGCTGAACGCCACCCACCAGACCTCGGAAATCTTATGGAAGAAATCGGACAGCGGGATTTTCGCAATGCCCTTGATGATGAACAGATAGATGAAAATGACAATGGACGCCGCCGCCATATAATGCGTGAGGATGAATTTCCCCATGATGCCGAAGACCGAAAGGCCATAGGCGCCGGTGCTGCACGCGGCCAACGCGCAGACGCCGTAAGGCGTCGCTTTCATCACGAGGTCGGTAATCTTGAACATGACCTGCGTCGCCTCGTCGATAACGCCCTTGACCCGCGCGGCCTTTTCCCCGAGAATCGTCAGCGCGACGCCGACGAAAACCGCGAAGACGATGGTCTGCATCAAGTCGCCCTTCGCGAGCGCGGCCACGGGATTCGACGGCACCATGCCGAGAATCGCCGCGCCGACGGTCATCGGCTCGGCCGCCTTGATCGGCTCGCCGGACTCCACGATGCTCGCGATGCCAAAGCCGCGCCCCGGCTGCATCAAATGCGAGACGGCAAGACCGAGAATCGTCGAGAGAACCGTGGTCACGATGTAGAATCCCATGACCTTCGCGCCGATGCGCTTCAGCTTCGCCACGTCGCCGATGCTGGAGACACCGCTGATGATCGAGCAAAAGATCAACGGAATCACGATCATCTGGATCAGCTTCAAAAAGAGGTCGCCGACAGGCTGCACGAACAGGATCTTTTCCTGAAAGACAAGCCCCAACACCGCGCCGATACCGAAGCCGAGGAACACCTTCGCGCTCATGGACAATTTTTTCATACTGCTTCACACACCTCATAAATAAATAGGGAAATACAATCTCCTAGTATTTCGCTATTATATCAGTTTGTACCACAGATGGCAATGGATTATTTAGTGGTTCCTTTTTCTTCATCAAAAACCCCCGCGTCGTGCTCCATGCACAACGCGGGGAACCTTTGCCGTTCCCGAAACACAAGAGGGAATTATACACCTCTTTCCGGGAAAAAGCAAATCGACTCTATGTAGCCCTTTTGGGCCAAATCCGATTACCCGACCCAGTGCCCGCTGATGCCCTTGACGGCTTCCTTCGCAGTAATCCTTGCGTCGCCGTGGTCGAGGTCGATCAGATGATAGCGATCATTGCCCATGCCCATTTCCTTCATATAAGAAAGCTGGCGCAGGCCGTGACGGGACTCCATGCGCTCCACGAGATCGTGGCGGCTTTCCTCCGGCAGCGCGTACACGAGATCGACACAGGCCTGATCGACGGCCAGGATATCGAGCGACGCCAGGATGCCGACGTCCGGCGTCACCACCGGGGACGCGCTCGTCCCGGCGCAGTCGCAATCCACGCTCATGTTCCGCATCACATTGATATAGGCAATCTTTTTCGCGAAGCGGGTAATCGTCGCTTGGGTGGACTCGGTCATGCGTTCCATGAATTCTTCCTTGGCGATGCTCCATTGTCCCTGCCCCTCGGCGGTATGGATCCACTTCTTTCCAATCTGGCCGTCCGCGCAGCCGATGCCGATATTCTTGTCGGAGCCGCCGAAGCCGCCCATCGTGTGCCCCTTGAAATGGGTGAGCGCCAGGAAAGAATCGTAATCCAGCATTCCCTTCCCCACCGACATCTCCTTGAACCATTTGCCGCCCGGCACGGGAAGCAAGGCCGTCCCATGCTCGTCCGTGATATCCACCGGCGCAAAATCCCAGCCATTGACGGCAAGCGTCTCCCGATGATCCTCCGTCGTATAGCGTCCGCCGTCATAATACGTATTCGTCTCGATAATGGTCGCATCCGGCAGGCGCGAAGCCATCAGCTCCTTAACCCAAGGACGCGGAATGATATTCGGACCGTGCGGCTCGCCCGTATGCACCTTGATGGCGACCTTGCCGCCCAGCGCGTCCTTCACCTTGTCAAAGATACGCACCAGCCCCGCCGCCGACAAATCCCGCGTGAAATAAACAACCGACTCCGCCCCGGTCCGTTCCTCATAGGGAACATACCGGCTGCCGTCCTTGCCGTAAGAAGCTCTGGATTTTTCCGTCGTGCTTGCCTTTTCCGCCATCGACGGGCTGCAGCCCGAAAAAGCAACCACCGCCAGCGAAGCCCCCGCAAATTTCAGGAACTTCCTCCGCGTCATCCTTTTTTCCTTCATAAATACTCCACCTCGCATTTCAAACAAAACTGCTCTACTATGTATTATAGGAAAAAGAAATGAGCATTACAAATACTTTGTTTCTATAACGGCATATACCTGTCAGGCATGCCAAAGCTGTCCTCCCTTGCAACGAAACAACAAGCGCGTATGACAGGACGTATAAATTTATGGTAAAATATCGGCAGGATGTATTCCATAGGAAAAACCGCTGCGGAACGAATCCCATCCAACGAGGTGAATATCGAAATGATCATTGTAGCCGTCATTGAAGTCATCGTATCTATTACGATCATCCGATGGTTGATCAGTAAGAAAACCGGCGAACCTTTCTCCCGAAAGGCCATCCTCAAGATCCTGCTCTTTGGCGCCGCAACCGCGTTCATTATCATGATCGCCAGCCTTTTCGCACCGGACGCGTCCCCCTCCGACATGCCCAACCCCATCCTTGTCGGATTCATAGACGCCCTGACCATGGCCGCCATACTGGAGGAAGGCCTGAAATACGGCGCGTTTCGGCTGGCCATGCGGAACAACGCGGAAGCGCGCTGCCGTCTGGACGCCGTCCTCGTAGGCGCCCTGATCGCCATGGGCTTCGCGCTGATCGAGGACGTGGAGTATTCCATATTCGGCAATTTTTACACGCTGATCCGCGCCGTCCTCCCCCTGCACGCCTTCTTCGGCACGATCATGGGATATTATTACGGAAAAGCGAAAGCTACGGGCAGCACGAAATATCACATTCTTTCGCTGGCGGTCCCGCTGCTCGGCCATACGTTTTACGATATGTGGATCGTCGCGATAAAACACATCCTGGACGCAGCCGGCACCGCCGCCGACACCCTCACCGAGGAAGAGCTCCTGGCGCTGCCCTACGGGGAATATCTCGAACCGCTTGGATACGTAGCCGTCGCCACGATCGTCGTCTTCTTCATCCTGATCGTAACGGCCTTCCGGAAAATCAGCCAATGGAGCAGGAACAAAGAACTGCAGGAAAGCATCGTCGCGCAGTGACCGCGGCGGGTTTGTCCCCACAAAGAAAGGGCTGGCGCGTGAAGAGTTTTCTTCCCGTGCCAGCCCATTTCCGTCATCAAGGATTTTCCATTCAGGTCTCAAAAGGCCTTGTCGTGCAAGAGATTTCCAAGCGTCCATTTCTGTCAAGAAAAAAACGAAGTCAAAAATTTTGACTTCGTTTTTTCTTTTGTTCGCCGAACCATTGCATTAAAACAGGATGGGCGCCTTCCGTCAAAACAAAATTGACACGTTCTTATATTACTTCGATTACGCCGCCTCTATTGCGTTCGCATTGATTCTCTCAATCGTCTTTTTGATCCCCGCCCAAACGGCCAAATCCGTGAAAACCTCCCCGACGCTTCCTTGATCGGTAAAAGGCGGGCCTTGCAGCACCGATAAGTCTTTCATCATTCCATTGTGGACGATATATTCGACAATCTGATTGACGAAATAAATCTGTCGGCTGTCGAGCCGGGTTTCGTCAAGATATTCCGCGAAGGCTGCCTTGGCCGCGTTCATATCGAGGCCGACAACCTCCCGCACGAATTCCCCTAAAGGCTTTTGACCGTATTCGTTTTCATACTCCTGCCGGGTTCCGATCTCGCTCCAGAGGATTTTTTCCAGTGCCTTCACGTCCGCGCTTGTCAGCGGCACATTCCCTTTCAGCTTGGCAATCACCGCGTTGTCCTGATGCTGGCGGACATAATACTCGGCCTTGGCCTTGTAATTTTTCAGGTCGTCGTTTTCCAGCTCCGATTCGTGCCAATCTATCGAAAGCACCTGGTCGTCGAAATCCGTCTCGTAAATTCTTTGATTGTTCGGGATATACTTCATCAAATCCCGCAGCTTGTCGCGGATATGCTCGAACTCGTTGATTCCGGCATTGTCGAGATAATCGGTGTGCAGGATTTTGTCAATCAGCTCCGCCTGCGCTTTGATTTCCGGTATATTACCAACCCCGGCCACGGCGGAAACCTTCTTCCGAAGGTCGCTTCTGCCCTTCTTGTACGTCTTGCCGACGAGATACGCCAGCTCGATGCCGTACATCAGCGCGTCAAAACGCAGCGCCGAAGCCTCGTCGTTTTCCGGCTCGATCAGAGGCGCCAGTTCCTCCCGCACATTCAGCGTGTCCTCGTAGGTCAGCGATAAATAATTCTCCGCCGCCGCGTATGTGTCCACATATTTCAAATGCTGGCGAACCGCGAAATTCTCGCGGTTCAGCGCCTTGACCTTTCCGGTCATTTCCTCCACCAGCGACTTGCGGAACGCGATCAAGTCCTCCGTCTGATACGCCAAGTCCTGCAGCTTGAAAGCAATCTCGAATTGCAGGCTGAAAATCGCTCCCTGGATCGGAAGCATACTCACGGCGGGGCGGCCCTTGTTCATGCGGAAGAACTCAAAGTTTCCGCAGAAATCGAAGATGATGAACTTCTCCTTATCTTTCCCGTCCATCAGCCCCAGACAGAGACGCGTGCCGCGCCCGATCATCTGCCAGAACTTCGCCTTGCTCATGACCTTCTTGAAAAATACGAGATTCAGCACTTCCGGCACGTCGATGCCCGTGTCCAGCATATCCACGGAAATCGCGATCTGCGGCAGCTTCTTCGGGTCGGAGAATTCGTCGATGGCGCTTTGGGCGTAGTTCGTATAATTGTCGATGACCTTCGCCCAGCCGACAAGATGCGGATACTCTGTTCCGAAAACCTTCAGGATTTCCTCTGCGTGGCGGTGGTTCTTCGCGAAGATGATGGTCTTGCCGAGCTTGTTGCCGTAGTCGATTTTCAGCCCGTGCTCCATCAGGACGTGCAGGACTTCCCGAATAGTATCTTTGTTGAACAGCCATTGATTCAGCGCGGAGGACGCGATCCGTTCCGGCAGCTCCCCGTGCTCGTCCGCGAAAGTGTCCTCATAGATGCGCTTTTCCTCGTCGGAAAGCTCGTCGTAGGCGATGCCCTGCTGGATGAATTTCAGCGTCGTTTCCACAGACAAAAAATCGACAAGAAAACCATCCTTCACCGCTTGCGCCAGTTCGTAGCCGTAGGTCGGCACGCCGTTCTCCAGCTCGAACAGCGCGTAGGTATTCTTGTCGATGTCGTCCTTCGGCGTCGCGGTCAGCCCCACCAGCGGCGCGTCGAAATAATTGAAAATGTCCTTGTACTTATTGTAGATGGACCTATGGGCCTCGTCGCAAATCACGAGGTCGAAATGGCCGCAGGAAAACAGTTTTCCCTCTTCGTCGCGTACCGCGTCGATGCAGTTCATCATCGTCTGATACGTGGAAAAAACGCCGTGGGCCGTGTAGTCGTCTTTCTCCTCGCAAAGATTCGTCACGGAAAACTCCGGCAGCAGATTGACGAAGCTCCGCTTCGCCTGCGTCACCAAAGAATTGCGGTCAGCCAAAAACAGGATATCCTTCGCCCAGCCCTGCTCCAAAAGCGCCTTGCAGAGTGCGATGACCGTCCGCGTCTTGCCGCTGCCCGTGGCCATGACCAGCAGGGCTTTTCTGCGGTTCTTTTGGCCGAAGCTCTCGCAGACGGCTTTCACGGCAGCCGTCTGATAATATCTGCCCGCAATTTTCTGATCGACTACAATGTTCTTCAAGTCGGAGCGCATGACCGAAAGATTCATCAGCTTTTCGAGGTCGCGCTTGGAGTAAATGGCGGCGACTTTCCGCTCCGGGTATTGATTGTCCACGATGCGGGTATCGAATCCGTTGGTCAGGAACACCACCGGACGTCGGCCCTGTTTCTTTTCGATAATATCCGCGTACAGCTTCGCCTGCTGCCGCCCTTTGGAAACATCCACGCAGGTGCGCTTCGCCTCGATCACCGCAAGGATGCGTCCATCGTCGCCCAGCAGCACATAATCGGCATACCCGACTTCGGACTTGTTCGGCATACCGGGAAGCTCGTATTCGTTGATCCAGTTCTTGCCCTCCACCCATCCGGCGTCTTCCAGCATCGCGTCGATATAGAGTTTACGCGTCTTGTATTCGGAGATTTCCAGCGGCTTTGTCACATACGTCTGCCGCTGCTCCTCGCGCCGCGCGGTCAGCTCTTCCCGGAGCGCCGCGTTCTCTTTCATCAGCTCTTCAAGTTTCAGTTCCGCTTCGGATTTGCTTGCCGACGGTTCGGCAGGCGTTTCCTGCTCCAGCAGCGAGGCGTCAAAGGGCCGTTCCTGATAGTCGCTGCCGTAGCAATAAGCGACGAAATCGAGGAAGATATAGAGATTTTCCAAGCACAGCGCGGCCTGTTCCTTCGTGATCTTCCTGCCGACGTGGGCGGCGGCGTTCCCCGTCAGGCGGATATAATCCAACCGCCGCAGCAGATTGTCGTCCACGATATTTCGGAAATCCTCGGTATTCATCAGGCTGACCAACTTATCCTGATAAGGTGGATTGAGCGCGTCGTCCACCGAATACATCCATTTCACGGCGCACTCCATCGCCCGGCGGCAGTTCAGCACGCAGGCCGCAGGGTCGATCTGATAGATGCGCTCCGCCGCCACGGCAGCCTCCGCAAAGGCGGCGAAGTCCTGTTCTTTTGTGAAGAGGTCAAAGTTGGTCATGCCAAACCCTCCTCGGGAGGATAATATCAATCTTGCATTTGTAAAATCATATCTTTCAAATATGCAAGTTTGTCGCTATTTAAATTAAATGCGCCACATTTCGCAGCTTCTCCGACTTTGCTTCCTACAAATGTGTCGGTGCTTGAAAGATACAAATACAGTTTATTTTTGTGTAGATGCCGCATTTCGGCGCCGCGTGTTTCCTGTATTTTATACAAATATTTATCAATTTCTGGCAACAAATTGCTTACAGATATTGGTTCTTCGGCATCGGTGATTATATCTAAACATAAATCTTCTAAGGTCCCATTGCGAAAATGCCCATCTTCATTGACTCCAGGCAAGAGAAAAAAGCCGACTTTCACGCCTTCCTCATCTTTTTGTATTTGTCCGGTGGCCTCCATTTCAAGTCCCCATGTTTGTCGTATATGATGTTGTAAGGAATCTACGGCAGAAGTAGCATTTGTCTCCGCATCGCGAATAATCAAGAACCCTTTCATCTCCTCATAATGAGGATAAATTTTTATATCATCTATTCCTTTTCCTACATCATCTATGCCCCCAAAATCTATCACATGATGACAGTCCTGAAATAACCGTTCTGTTCGTTCCAAATAATTCAGATAGGCAATCATAAAGTGGTATTCATCTGCACCTTCACAAATAATGACATAGGGCTTTTCGGGGTTGAATTTTATATTCTCAGTTTTCATTTAGCGTATCTCCATATTATTCGCGAATGCAGTGTCAAGTGTTTTTTTAGGGAAATTATATGCTTTTCTTTTCCCTGCTTTTGGTGAAATATCAATTCTTTGATAGTTGAATTTCTCTATTTCCCCTAAATTCTCCATGGCAGAAAAGGATGCTTTGATAATATCTAAATTATGAGTCGTCATAATGATTTGACAATTCATTTTCAACGCATTTTCAAAGAATATCTTCAATAATTGTTCATACATCTCATAATAAAATCCGTTTTCCACTTCATCAATCAGTAAAATACCGTCTGGAAGGGTGAGGATATTCATGATAATGATAAGCGCCTTGTTGATTCCATCTCCCATATAATTAACGGGCAATGCCCTTCCGTCTTTTGTAATAACGTAAGCATAAAAAATCCCATTGTCCAAAACAGTTCTTATATCTACAATATTCTTATCAAATCTTTGCAGGACTTCCAGCAGTAATTCTTTTTTCTCGAAATCTAAAACGAGCTGGCTTATACGTTCTGGTAGTTCAGCGGCATACGGTAGCCCCTTATATAACATAGAACTCGCAAAACAGTGTGTAAATTCTTCCAAATTGATGTCGTTTCCCGTATCAGGTTGATAAATAATCCTATTATTCCCCATCATATCCTTTTGAATCATGCACTTTCCTGACCGTTTGTAATCCTGACTTTCAAATGTCATGTGAACGGATGAAAGTGTATCCTTCGGTTGATGTTGGAGACCAGAATCATATATCTTGGACAGGCTCAACCTTGATTCCATACCATCAGTCCATTCGCTATTGATATAAAGCTCGTTGCAATCTTTCTCATTGCAAAACAACGGTCCCCATACTTGATGCGGCAATAACGGGCGTGTTGTGTAAGCATTTCGGAGGCTCACCAATGACCAAAATACACCCAAATTTCCTGCCGCGTAATTTGCCAAGACAGCTTCCAAAACAGTCGATTTCCCGGCATTGTTAGGCCCGCCTATGATAGTAATGGGGGAAATCGAATCCATGCTAAAATTATCAAAACATTTGAAATTCCGAAGTTCCATTCTTTTTATCATCGTTTATCACGTTCCTTTCTCACCCAAAATGCTCCTACATCAGCGCCGCTCATAAAAACGGCAAAGTTCTTTTCTTTGTGAAGAGGTCAAAGTTGGTCATGCGCCCACTTCCTATAATCTATCTATAAATTGCAAGAATTTCCATAAGTCGATATTCCGTATTTGCAAAAATAGGCTTAAATTCCGCCCCTCTATCCCCCATTGACTTTCTCATCATTCGATTCAATGACATAAAATCTTTTAATGGATCATAATACGGCTTATTGCTTTTAATGAACGATGTCATAATTCTCGCTAAAATCGTTACATCTCCGTCGAGTTCAGATAACTCTTCATATTCTATCTGCAAATTATCTTGTAGAATTTTGGAACAGAACAATGTATCTTCGTGCTCAAACATTAGGGGTATTTTTGTCGCATGAGCATTTTTTAAAAAGACCTGAAGCGCCACACGGCTTGATTCTTCCATGTTTTGGAATTCGTTTGTTCCCATCAGTACAGCTTTAAACATATCAAGCATTTTGACCATGTCAAACTCTTCTGGTATTTCAATTATTCCGTCCATTTTTACAATAGCTCTGTTAGGGATGGTTGAACTGGCATAGTCGGATGAGCTTGTAAAATCAAAATAATCGTCTCGGTCAGCTAACATTTCTTCAAATTCATTACAATCATAGAGGTTTGATTCCTGTACCTTGGCTGTATAAGCTTTTGACGCTGTTCCACCAGCAGATAGGAATTTAAAATCTACACCAGCTTCCTTGTCATTAGAAATATTGTATTCTGTAATTTCCACAGCGGGCTTTCCTTTTATGATTGCCTTGTAATCATTGACGGTGGCTTTGTCGTAATAAATAACTTTCCCAAACATATGGACACCTCTAATGTTTTCCTATGAATTGCTTGAATTGTATTCCTTGTAATGCGTTTCTGCTCTATTGGCTAACTTGGACTAAGATGCTTCATGCCTTCATCCGAAATACTCCTGCATCAGCGCTGCCCGCAAAAGCTCCTGCTTTTCAAGGAGCTTTTGGAGTACCGATTTCGATTTGTCGGCTTGAGCTACGAAAGCGGCGAATTGATTTTGAAGGGCGATGGGCGGAAGGGGGATCATTATCTTTTTAAAGTTTGATGTTGTAAAGCTCGCTTGATTCACAGCTGGCTGAATTATTTTTTGTATTTCTCTCGCATAGTATTGAGTCTTTGCAAATTCATTAAAGAATATGGAATTACACATCGTTGTTAATCGCATAGCAAAAATATTGGTTGTATATATACATTCACGTCCAATATCTTTGAAAATACAAACTTTTCCTATATGGGCTTCACTATTGATAAAATTTACCAATACATCCCCTTGTTGCAATATATAGTCGTTAGTGTTTGCCCCTTGAGGATCATCGATATACCAATATTTGATATCACTTACATCTAGCGCGCCACCAATCATATTAGTTGAACGTATAACTGGTATTCCAATATCCATACTTGACAGTTTTCTTGAAAGGCCACTTTTTAAGTAAGTACAAATTTGTTCAATAGGTACTTTATCCCACCCCATCGGATTCGTCACCGGGTCGCCAAACATCTCGATAAACCGTGATTTGACGAGCGTGTCAAGTTTTTGGAGCAAGTGCTGGCAACAAGCAATACTTTTCGTAACTATTTGAATTTGATTGATAAATTTTTGCTTCACTTCTGCTGTAAAAAATGGAAGTTCCAAATTATCAATGTGTTCATTCCGAATATTGTTTATATTAACGCCTTGCGACAAAGCAGAAATCATACGCCTATATGCATGACTTTGAAAAAATACTCCCAAGATTGCATCATCATTTTTATTTGGTCGTACAGCCTTGCAAAATGCACCAAAAGTGTATTCTCCATTAAAATCAATTTGTGCAGCTTTTCCAACCAATGCCTTGCTTCCACTTGAAGCACAGATTAAAATATCACCTTTTTTCAGATATTGCTCATCAGAAACGCATTTCTTATCAACATAAAGAACATCATCAAAGATTATTTCCCCATCTTTGATGTTATTGGCGCGAAATAGTGTGACTGAATTATCGTTTAGCTTGCTATGTAAATCCGTTGGCTTATATGAAACTCCACGGATTTGGACAGCACAGTCCTTGACTTTCATCCTATCAAATCCCTTAACTTCTCCAATTCCCCCGCCAATTCCTTCTGCAAGTCCTCGATCTCGTCAAGTATCTCCTTCGTTGGCGGATATTCCACTGCCTGATACTCGACTTCTTTGTACTTGTTGACCGACAGATCATACCCGTTTTTCCGTATATCCTCCGCAGGCACGAAGAAGCTTTGCTCGGTGCGCTTGCGGTCTTTTTCTTTTTCCAACGCGCGGAACCGCACGAGAATGTCGGGAATATCGTTTTCCTCCGTCTCGCTTCTTTTGTCGTCGAGGGTGAAGCCGTCCGCCTTCATGTCATAAAACCAGACGTTATCGGTGCCGCCGTGCCCGGTCTTGGTGAAAATCAAAACGGCGGTGGACACGCCCGCGTAGGGCTTGAATACGCCGGAGGGCATCGAGATCACGGCTTCGAGACGGTTGCCGTCCACCAGCGCCTTTCGGATGTCCTTGTGGGCTTTCGACGAGCCGAAAAGCACGCCGTCCGGCACGATGCAGGCGCAGCGTCCGCCGACTTTCAGCATCCGCAGGAACAACGCGAGGAAAAGCAACTCCGTCTTTTTCGTCTTGCAGACTTTCAGCAAATCCGCAGAAACAATATCCGCGTCAAGGCTCCCTTTGAAGGGAGGATTGGCGAGGATCAGGCTGTATTTCTCTTTGTCCGTGTTCTGGTCGGAAAGGCTGTCCCGATATTCAATCTTTGGGTTTTCCACGCCGTGGAGCATCATGTTCATGGCGCCGATGCGGAGCATGGTGCGGTCCATATCGTAGCCGTGGAACATGCGGGTCATGTAATGCGCTTTGTTTTCTTGAACGAAAAATATTTCCTGCTTTTGATTTTCGCGCAGATAGTCGCTGGCCGCCACGAGAAAGCCCGATGTGCCGCAGGCCGGATCGCATACCACGTCGTCCGCTTTCGGCTCCATCATTTCCACCATCATGCGGATGATGTGACGGGGCGTGCGGAACTGTCCGTTGACGCCCGCTGTTTGAAGCTTGGAAAGCAGGTATTCGTACACGTCGCCGCGGACGTCTTTCTCCTGAAGCTGCGCCATCTGTTCATAGATGGCGTCCATGGCCGTGACGATCTTGTCCAACATCAGGGCGGTAGGCACCATGAAGATGGCGTCGTTCATGTACTTGGAATAGGCGCTGTCTTTGTCGCCGTCCAGTTTCTTGATGAAGGGGAAGACGCCCTCCTGCACGATTTTATACATTTTTTCGGCGGGGAAATCATGGAATACGCTCCATTTGAGCTGTTTGCCCTCTACCGTTTCCCCGCCGATCTTCACTTTCGTATCGAAGATACTCTGATGCGGGAGCTCCAGCATCGCCGCCTCTTTGGCGCGGCGGTTGTCCATCGCGTCCAGATCGTGAATGAACATCAGATAGGTCATCTGCTCGACTACGGAAAGCGGATTCGTGATGCCGCCCGTCCAGAAGATTTCCCACAAGCCGTCGATTTTATTCTTCAGTTCTCCTGTAACCATATTCGTCGGTCCCCTCGTTTGCCTATACTCATAAAATTTATTCGATACAAAAGGGAAAAATCCTTTATTTCGTGAAATTCATACGACGAAAAGATTGATGTCGTTCTTGGCAAACGGCAAGAGCTGAATATACAAAAAGCGCCGTGCAGATAATAAGCTGCATGGCGCTTTTGCAACACCCTCCCTTCAATGCGAGGGCAAGTATCAATCCTTCACATAGACGGTTGCGTCCACCTTGCCCTCCTGCCGCGCCAGGAGGAACGCGGACACGATGTTTCCCATCACGTTGGAGCCCACGATAAAAATCCCCGCAATCGGGTTCACCGGGAAAAACAGCGCCGACACCTCAGCCGGGATTCCCACGAGATTGAAGACAGCCGCCAGGGCGATGACCTCCGAGCACGGTATACCGGGTACGGAAAGCGATACGACAAAGACCGCGATGAAAAACGACAGCAGGAAATCGGCGTCTATCTGAAGCCCCATCGTGTTCTGCATCAGGATTCCCATGAAGGCGAGATAGATCGTCGTACCGCTCTTGTTGAACTGTATGCCCACCGGAACGGAAAACAGTGACAGCTTTTCGTCCATGCCGAGCTTCTCCGCGCAGAACTTCAGCGTGTGAGGGAGGCAGGCGCTGCTGCTCTGGAGAGAAAAGGGGATGATGGTGAATTTCATATACTTTTTCAGGAACGGGATTGGTGATATCCGTCCCCCGACCATCACGCAAAAAGATGAAATGAGCAGGCAGAGAGGAAACGCGATGACCGTGACGATCAGAATCTTGCCGTAGCCGACGAGCACGGAAAGCTCCGTCATCATGGCCAGTTTCATCATGGACGCCGCGACCATCAGCGGCATGAAGGGCAGCACAACCCCCAGCGCGTCCGTCAGGAAATGATGAAAAAAGGCGACGCATTCCCGCCCCCAGACGCCCCGCTCCCCGGACTTCGCCAGAAGCACACCGAAGAAGCAGGCGTGGAACAGGACTTGCAAAAGATTGTTGTTGAAAAACGCCGAAAGCAGATTCCCCGGCACGATGCCCACGAGGAGATCGGTGACGGAAAAGAAGGCCGACGGGGGCTCGGTGCTGTCCTGCAGCATGGGCAAAAGCTCCGGCACATCGCCCAGCCCCATGCCTACGGCCATAGATGCGGCCACGAGCACGCCCAGCTTCGCCAAGGACACCAGCACCAGCTTCCCCCCGAATCGGGCAATATCCGCCGCGTCGGACAATCCGGAAAAGCCGGACATGATGGCGAAAAAGATCATCGGCGTCACCAGCATCATCAACGCGTTCATGATGATCTTCCGCACGGGATGCAGGAGGTTCTGCTCGATCAGGGGTAGCGTCGCCGGGTCGAGGAACGTCTTGGCCAGCACGCCGAAAAGGAGGCCAAGAAGCAACGCTGCCGCCATGGCCCAAGTCACTTTACTGCCGGACTTATGGATCCGGATGGAGACGATGTTTTCTCCCTTTCGCCACGAATAGTTCATGTCATCCCGATGGGCCTTCAGGATGGCGAGGCTGGACATCGCCCCCTCGTCATCCGTCATCTCGTCCATATCGACGATGGGATTGTACGGCATCCCCTTCGCCGAAAGACGCAGGTTGACGTCGCCGAACCTCTTGCGGAGCACGATGGTTCCGGAAAAGGAAGCTGCGTCCCCTGTTGAATCGGCGAGGCGAAAGAAGCTTTCCTCCAACAGGAGTTCCGCCGTCAGGATTTCCTGCTTCGGCACATCCATCTCAGCGAGACGCTCCTCCAGCCAACGCACGGTCTCGTGATAGCTCTCCCCGGAGATGGTACAGGTCTGAATTGCCATACTGTTACACCTTCTATATGGATTACGATTTCACGCGAGATTTCGTTTCCCCGTGATCTCGTCCAGCACGATTTTTCCGACGAGCACATGGGACAGGCTCTTGCAGTCCTCCAGCGGGAAATCGGGATAACCGTATTGCTCGACCAGCAGGCGAAGCGCCCGCACGATCTCACCCTCGTCCTCCAAAAACTCGCAGCGCCCGAAGCCGATCACGCTCTCATAGCGCGTCGTGATACCGTGCGCTATTTTCTCGGTCTTGATAAAAATGTCTCCTTCTATACAGACGTTGGGATTCGCCCGCAAAAGGTCGATCTTTCGCCCTTCCTTCGCACAATGGAAATAGACGACGGCCTTCCCGTCCGCCATTTCCACGGCGGGCGTTATCGGAACGATATAGGGAAACCGTTCCCCCTGTATGCCGATCCGCACCGTATCGCACCGCGAAAGGATGTCAAAAATCTCATTGAAGTCGACGACTTCCCGTTTCTTGTTTCTCATTGAATGCGCCTCCTCTTTATTTCATTCATGCTCCCCGATGATTTTTTCCATCCATATCATATTGTACCAGCGGTTGAATTTATAACCGCATTTGTGGAAGGTCCCGACTTTGGCGAAGCCCATGTGCGCATGGAATTGCTCGCTGTTCCTTGTCAGGTACTCGTCCTCTTCGATGGGATCGCCGATGCAGGCGTAGAGATTGGTGATTCCCCTGCCCTTCAGGATGCGCTCCAGTTCTTCGTAAAGGCTTTTGCCGTAGCCTCGCCTTTTCGCGTCGCGCGCCAGATAGATCGTCAGCTCGGCGGAATGTTCATAGGCTTTCCTTCCGACAAACGGGTGCGCGTATGCAAACCCCCGGATTTTTCCGTCCTCCTCCGCGACGAGGTAAGGATAAGCTTTCAGGATATTCTCGATACGGCTTCGGAATTCCTCGACCGACGGCACATCGTATTCAAAAGAGATCGCCGTGTGCTCCACGTAATAAGCATAAATTTCAAGCAGCCGCTCCGCATCACCGACGGTCGCGCTTCGTATTCTCATTTCGTGCATCGCCCCTATAAAAACAATTGGATTTATCCTCTTTATACGTCGCAACTCCTATCTTGATTATAGATTTTTTCGCTTTTATTGTAAACGGACCCCATCGCCGAAATACAATCCCCAGTAAAAAACACGCAACCTAAAAAAGGTGCGTGTTTTTCTTTGCCATGATTTTTCTGTTTATACGGAGATTTTCTATTTGTCTTTACGCAAGAATCTTTTTCGAAATTTCCGGCGATGAACAG
>CACYUQ010000015.1 GCA_902777615.1 uncultured Selenomonadaceae bacterium | reverse complement strand
TCTCGACATCTTCGCCCACGTAACCGGCTTCCGTCAGAGAAGTTGCGTCAGCAATCGCAAAGGGCACATTAAAGATACGCGCCAATGTCTGTGCCAGAAGCGTCTTTCCGCTGCCCGTAGGACCGAGCATCAGGATATTGGATTTCGTAAGCTCTACGTCATCCCCCGACTTACCCGCAGGGAGGCTGATACGCTTGTAATGATTGTACACGGCGACAGAAAGAGCCTTTTTTGCCTCGTCCTGCCCGATTACGTATTGATCGAGAATCTTGGCTATTTCCTTCGGCTTGGGGACATTCTGGAAATCAATTTCCTCCTCGCCGCTGAACTCCTCCTCGATAATCTCGTTGCAAAGCTCGATGCATTCGTCGCAGATATAGACACCGGGGCCTGCTACAAGCTTTCTGACCTGCTCCTGCGCCTTTCCGCAGAAGGAACATTTCATTTGTCCCCTGTCATCCCCGAATTTCATCTGCCGTGGCTCCCCTCTTATTTCTCATCCTTTGTGGGCGGGCGGTTGGAAATCACCTCGTCGATAATTCCGTATTCCTTCGCTTCCTGCGCGTTCATGAAATTATCCCGCTCCGTGTCCTGTACGATTTTCTCCCGATCTTGTCCCGTGTGCTTGACGAGAATATCGTTGCCAATCTCGCGCAGACGCAGGATTTCCTTCGCCTGAATCTGGATGTCCGTAGACTGTCCTTGTGCACCGCCCAGCGGCTGATGAATCATGATGCGGGCCAAGGGCAACGCATATCGCTTGCCCGGCGCACCCGCCGCAAGAAGCAATGACCCCATGCTGGCTGCCTGCCCGATGCAGATTGTCGACACATCCGGCCGGATATACTGCATCGTATCGTAAATGGCAAGCCCCGCCGTCACGACGCCACCCGGACTGTTGATATACAAATTGATATCCTTGTCCGGATCCTCTGCCTCCAAAAACAGGAGCTGCGCCACGACCACATTAGCAACGCTGTCGTCGATAGGTCCGCCGACAAACACGATACGATCCTTCAAAAGCCGAGAATAAATATCGTAGGCGCGCTCCCCTCTGTTCGTGCGCTCCACGACCATCGGCACATAATAATTCATCTTCGGATCTTCAAAATTCATATTCCGCTCTCCTCAAAAAGCGATTACTCCGCAAGATTGTCGACGATAAACTTCGCCGTTTTGCGACGCATGACCGTCACCGCAAGATCGTTCAGACGGCCCTGCTGACGCACAATCTTCTGCACCTGCGCCGGTGTCGCATTGTAAAGCTGCGCCATCATCGCAATCTCCGTACGGATATCGTCACCCGTAACCTCGATCTTCTCCGCCTTGGCTACCGCTTCCAGCATCAGATCCGTGCGGACATTTTTCTCCGCCGTCTCGCGGTACTGATCGCGAAGCTTCGTCATATCGCCGCCCGAAAGCTGCAAATACTGTTCAAACTTCATGCCCTGCTGCTCGAGGCGCATTGCAAACTCCTGAAGCATCTGGTCGATGCGGTCCTCGACCATCACCTCGGGAATATCCATCGTGGCATTCTCGGCCGCCTTGTCGATCGCGGCCACCCGGCGGTCGTTCTCCGCCTTCGACTCCGCGGCTTTCTCCAGCTTCTCGCGGACGTCTTTCTTCAGCTCGTCCACCGTCTTGAACACGCTGGCCTGCTGCACGAACTCATCGTTTAACTCCGGCAGGTTCTTGTTCTTCAGCTTGTTCAGCTTGCAGTGGAACACAGCTTCTTTGCCGGACAGATTTTCCGAATGGTAATTCTCGGGGAACGTGACCTTCACGTCGCGCTCCTCGCCGACCTTCATACCGACGAGCTGATCCTCGAAGCCCGGAATGAAGCTGCCGGAACCGAGACGCAACGGATAATCGGTGCCTTCTCCGCCCTCGAACGCCTCGCCATTCACGAAGCCCTTGAAATCAATCGTCGTCAGGTCACCCATCTGCGCTTCTGCGCCTTCCGGCGCATCCACCATCTGTGCCTTGCGGTCGCGCATCTTGTCGATATGCTGCATGACCGTCTCGTCGGTGACCGCCTCGACCTTCTTCTCAATCTTCAGGCCCTTATAGTCACCGAGCTTCACTTCAGGCTTCGGCGTAATCGTCGCCTTCAGAATGAACGGCTTGCCTTCCTCCGTCTGAACGCGCTCAAAATTCGGATAAGACGCAAGCTCCAGCTTCTCCTCTGCCATCGCCTCGTCGAAAACCTTCGGGCCGAACTTTTCATAAGCCTCGTCAATCAGAGCCTCCTTGCCGATGCGCTGCTCGACGATATGACGCGGTGCTTTGCCGCGACGGAACCCCGGAATATTCACTTCCTTCGCGATACGCTTTGCAGCGTCCGCAATCGCCTTGCCCCAATCCTCGGCCGGCGCCTCAATCGTAAGAATAACCTGCTGATTTTCCCCGTTCTCTCTGGAAACCTTCATAACCTGAAATGCCCTCCATCCATTTTCTTTCGCACATTGTCTGCGGTTAATCCACATAAGACAAACATACCATTACGCATAATACCATAAATGTCAACGAAAAACAATATTTAGATAAAGAAAGAACTAGATTTATCCTTTTATTATGGAATATAATCCAAAAACAATACTGCAATAAACGCGAAGTCCGCGTCTCTTGCGATTGACAATAGCGAAACGTTTTCCTATACTATAAGAAAACCACATAATCAAATGCCTGCGGGGGCGACGCATGGTCGCCGCCTTTTTCTTCCGCAAGCTGAATTCAAAAGGTGAAGGAGAGAAAAAACATGGCAAACAATCCCGTAAAAATCACGGAAACGATTCTGCGCGACGCGCATCAGTCGCTTTGTGCGACCCGTATGCGTATCGAACAGATGGTACCGCAGCTCGAAGCGTTGGACGCCATCGGTTACAACGCGTTGGAGGCCTGGGGCGGCGCAACCTTCGACTCGTGCCTGCGTTTCCTTGGGGAGGATCCCTGGGAGCGTCTCGACACGTTGAAGGCTCACTTGAAAAAGACTCCAATCCAAATGCTGCTCCGCGGCCAAAACCTTCTCGGCTACAACCATTATTCCGACGACGTGGTGCGCGCGTTCGTGCGTCAGGCGTCGAAGCATGGCGTGGCGGTGTTCCGCATTTTCGACGCGCTGAATGACATCCGGAACTTGACCACGGCCATCGACGAGGCGCTCAAATGCCCCGAAAAGCCTCATGTGCAAGGCTGCTTGGTTTACACGGTCAGCCCATACCACACGAACGAGACCTTCGTGGATCTGGCGAAGAAACTGGAAGAAATGGGCTGCCATTCGGTCTGCATCAAGGATATGTCCGGTCTTTTGAAGCCTTATGTGGCGGAGGACCTCGTGAAAAAACTGAAGGCCTCCGTCTCCGTTCCGATTGAACTGCACACACACTACACGAGCGGATTTGGCTCGATGGCGTACCTGAAGGCCATCGAGGCGGGCGTAGACATCATCGACTGCGCGCTGGCGCCCTTCTCCTGCGACACGTCCCAACCCTGCACCGAGACGATGGTCGAGACGCTGGTCGGCACCGAGCGTGACACCGGCCTCGACCGTCAGAAGATGATCCCGATTTCCAAGCACTTCTTGAAGGTCAAGCAGGATCTAATCAAGGAATTTGACCTGAAAGGCTATTTCGACGTGAATCCGAGCGTGCTGGACTTCCAGATTCCTGGCGGAATGCTGTCAAACCTGACGAACCAACTTAAGGAGATGGGCATGGAAGACAAGTATCAGGATCTCCTTGACGAGATGCCGCGCGTGCGCGCCGACCTCGGCTATCCGCCGCTCGTCACGCCGTCCAGCCAGATCGTCGGCACAATGGCCACGATGAACGTAATGATGGGCCAGCGCTACAAGATGGTGCCGAAAGAGGTCAAAGATCTCGCCCGCGGCAAGTTTGGCCGCGCGCCGAAACCCATCGACCGCGACTTCCTGATTAACACCCTCGGTATCCCCGAAAACGAGATCATCGACGACTGCGCGAAAGAAGACGCGAAAGAAAACACCGTCGCTCAGTTCCGCGAAGAAATGGCGGCCAAGGGCTACGCCAACGCGCCGGAGGAGGACGTGCTGTCCTATGCGCTGTTCCCGCAAGTAGCCGAGGAATTTTTCAAGAGCAAAGGCAGAATGTAACAACATAAAAACACCCTGTACGCTGTAAATTATGGCGTACAGGGTGTTTTTATGTGTCTATTATCCTTCCGCGTCCTCCTCCAGCGTTTCCACCAGGAAGCTCACAGGGCGGAAGCCGTCATTGCATGAAAGCATCGCCGATTTTTTGTTTTTCATCCAGCCGTCGTAAAAATTCTCCGCACCATGGGAAAGTGCCATGACGAAGGGTGAGAGCGTGTCCCACGCGCTTTCGCAGAAGCCGTCGGGACGCTTCCAGCCTTCGGCGATGAAGACTTGCCCTTCTTCCATGTCGCAAGGGTGCTCGATGGGATTTTCGTATTTATCGATCAGGTCTTGATGGCATATCTTCCGCATCACGACAATCCGCACTTTTTTCATTATGCCCACTCCTTCACTCTTCCTTCAGCTCGCCGCTGCTGGTGAAGAAACAGGATTTCCCGATGAATTCGCGCAGGATAGAGTTGTTCGGGATGTCGCTCTCGTCGTCGATACTGCCGAAGAAGCGCAAGAATCGCAGAATATCCTGCGCCATTGCGTAGCCGTCCTCGCTGGACTTCACCGCCGAGAGCAGCGGCACCGCGTATTTCTTCAGCACCGCCAGTTCGTAAATCAACGCGGAATTGAATACGGCGTCGGCGTCCTCCTGATACGGGAAGATATTTTTCTCCTCGCCTTTCCTGACATCCGGCCACTGACGCAGCGTCTTCAGTGCGCTGGACGCGCGGAACTGATAGTCGCGCACGAGGCGGCGCACAAATCGCGCGTCGGTAGTCGGGATCCGGTTATGCATATCAATGTTGAGCTGGGTCAGCGCGCTGACATAAACCTTGAACTTTTCGTCACGGGGCACGGCATGGGTCAATTCCTCATTCAAGCCGTGGATGCCCTCGACGATGATTGGCTGCTCCGGTGCGATGGAAAGACGCGGCCCCGCCCCGTCGTTCCGCTCGCCGGTGATAAAATCGTAACGTGGCAAAGCGACTTCCTTACCATGCATCAACGCCACCAGGTCTTTATTGAAAAGCTCCACGTTCAGCGCACGCAGCGATTCGTAATCATAGACGCCCTCCGGCGTCAGCGGCGTCTCCATTCGATTCACAAAATAATCGTCCAGCGAAATCGAGACCGGCTCCAGCCCGTTGACGCGAAGCTGAACCTTGAGCCGCTGGGCGAACGAGGTCTTACCCGAAGACGACGGCCCGGCAATCATCACAAGCCGGGCTTTTTTGATTCCCGCCATGATTTGGTCGGCAATTTCAGCAATCTTTTTCTCGTGAAGCGCCTCAGAGACGCGAATCAGGTTGCCCGTCTGCCCAAATTGGATGCAGCGGTTCAAATCTGGCAGATATTCGCAGTGCAGGATTTTCGCCCACTTCTTCGACTCTTTGAGCGTCTGGGTAAATTTGGGCTGCTCCACCGGCTTAGAAAGCTCAAGCCCCATGCCGCCCCGAGGTGTCCTGAGCAGAACGCCGTTTCCGGAGCGCATCAGATCAAAGCATCCCAGCGTTCCCGTCCTGTCCAGCATGACTCCGTACAAATCGTCGTAATACTCGCCACAGCTGCTGAGGACAATCTCCTCCTCGGGAAAACCGTTCAAGAGATTCGCCTTCGGAATCTGCCGCGCTTCCTTGAACCGGTGCACCGCCTCGTCCTTCGACACGACCCGGTGGCCTATCTCGCGGTCCTCCGCAATGATGGCGCGCATCTGCACCTCGATGGCCGAGACTCCCCCCTCCGTCACGCCCCCCGGAATTTCCAAATCGCAATAGAGGGCGCCGTTCAGCGAGGCGCGCACAATCAGTTCCGTATCCGTCGCGCCGTAAAGTTCCTTCATCGCAATGATAGTCAGGAACAAAACAGAACGCCGATAAATGCGTTCTCCCGCGGGACTCGACAGCTTGACCCAAACGGGCTTTTCCCCTTCGTCCACGGTCTCGCTCAATTCCCGGATTTCCCCGCCAACCTGCGCGGCGACAATCAAATCATTTTCAAAAAACTGTCCCGCCGAAAGCTCACGCAGCGTTTTTTTCGCCGTTTCCTTTTCGCTCATGCTCCTAAACTCCTCCTGTCCGAAAAAACAAAAAAGCCCGGAAAAGCCTTTGCCCTTCCAAGCCAAATCACCTCATTTTAATTATATCAAAAAACCCATAGCGCAATTTGATAGACCAGCGATCCAATCAGCGCCGTACAAGGAATCGTCAGTACCCATGCCACAAGCATTTGCTGCGCGACGCCCCAGCGCACCGCCCGGATACGTTTCGCCGTGCCGACGCCCATAATCGATCCGGAAACAACATGCGTCGTACTGACCGGAAGATGCAAGATCGTCGCCGCAAAAATGACGATGGACGAATTGAGGTCCGCCGCGAATCCGCTGATCGGCTCCAGCTTAAAAATCTTGCCGCCAATGGTCTTGATGATGCTCCAGCCGCCCATTGCCGTACCGAAGGCCATCGCCGTCGCCGCCAAAATTTTGACGATCGTCGGCACTTCGAATACGTCGATATAGCCGCCGGAAAGGAGCGCCAACGTGATGATGCCCATGGACTTCTGCGCATCGTTCGAACCGTGGGAAAAAGCCATCATTGCCGCCGAAACAAGCTGCATTTTCTTAAACCGCCCGTTAACGATATAAGGCGTACACTGCCCGAACAAGAGGTACAAAAGATGCATCACGAAATAACCCGTGATGATGGCAATCAACGGCGACAAGATCAACGAAAGAATGATTTTTCCGATGCCGACGAGATTCAGCCCGACGACGCCTGCCGAAACCAGCACCGCGCCAATGACGCCGCCCACCATTGCGTGGGACGAGCTGGAAGGGAGCGCCAACTTCCATGTGAACAAATTCCAAAAGACCGCACTGACCAACGCCGCAATCAGCACGTGCTCATCCACGTGCATCGCGCTGCTTACGATGTCGCTGCCAATGGTCTTCGCGACGCCCGTCGAGTACATCGCGCCGAGAAAATTCAACACAGCAGCCATCATGATCGCGTTTCTCGGCGAAATGGCCCGTGTCGACACGGAGGTCGCTATCGCGTTCGCCGTATCATGAAAGCCGTTGATAAAGTCGAAAATCAGCGCGAGCCCGATGACCGTAAAAATCATATATTGAAGCTCAGGCATATTTCATGACCACGCCGCGAATCATATCCGAAACATCTTCGCAATGATCAAGCGTGTCCTCCAGGTTTTCCAAAATATCCTTCCACTTAATCAGCTCAATGGGGTCTTTTACGTTGTCAAACAGGTACGCGATTTCCTGCCGATAGACGCGGTCGCCCTCGCTTTCAAGCTTGCCGATCTTATGCGTGGCCTCCAAAATCAGCTCACGGTTTTTCTTGATGTCATTCAAAAGCTCAAAAGCTTTGATGAGCTCGCCGGTAGACTCCAAGAGCAGCTTCGTCATCGAAACGACGCCTGCCTTCGCCTCACCCGTCCGGTAAATGACGATCCGCTGCAGCGTCGTCTGCAAATAGTCGACGCCGTCATCAAGACCGTTGGCCAACGCGAAAATGTCCTCGCGGTCAATCGGTGTGATGAAGGTCTGGTTCAGCTCGTCGATGATCTGGTCGTTGACGGCGTCAGCCTCATGCTCGAGGTCGATGATTTCCTTCATCTTATCCGCCGCCCGCGTATAGTCGAGCATGACCTCGTCGAGCATCAACGCGCCACGGTAAAAGCACTTGGCACTCTCAACGAAGTGGTCAAAGAACTCCGTATTTTTCCGTTGAAAATTGAACATGCGATCCCCCCGCACATTGTATACAAAAGAAACCTACTACACTATAGCATGAATTCCTTCTGTCGGCAACAGCCTACCTTTTCCGCACCAAATCCGCCATTTCGTCGAAATCCTTCTTGAGCTGGAAGTATTCGTCGGCGAGCTTCAGCGCGGCAAGGACGCCGACGCGCACGGGGGCGAGGTTGTTCACCTGCCGCGAGACCGCGCGCATTTCCTTGTCGACAACGGAGGCCAGCTTCTGGAGATATTCGGGATCCTGATCCGTCTTCAGCGAAAATTTTTCGCCGAAAATTTCAACGACAACTTTTTGGTCCATACTATCGCTCCTTATTTACATACGAAGCTCTGCGCCAAATTCCTTCCCCGCCGCCTCGACGATCTTCTTCACGGCCGCGTCGACCTCCTCGTCCGTCAACGTCTTTTCGCCGGACTGGAAGCGCAACGCGAACGCGAGGCTCTTCTTGCCCTCGCCGACCTGCGCGCCCGTGTAAAGATCAAACAGCGTGACATCTTTGAAATAGGGACCAGCGTTCTTCTTGATGACACGCTCGACATCCGCCGCGTTCGTTTCGCTCGAAACAATCAGCGCGAGATCGCGGGAAACCCCCGGATATTTCGGGAGCTGCTGCGAGGTGAAATTCTTCGCCGCGCTTGCCAGCAGCGTCGCCACATCCATCTCGAACACATAGAGCTTTTTCGTGACGCCGAAGGCCTCCTGCACCGCCGGATGGACTTCGCCGACCACCGCCAATACGTCTTTTCCCTTCTTGAACACCACCGTCTTTCCCGGATGCAACGCGAAATGCTCGCCCGGCTCGACAGTGTAGCGGGAAATCGCAAGCGAAGCGAAAAGCTGCTCGACGACTCCCTTTGCATCGTAAAAGTCGATCATCGCGCCGTCTTGTCCCCAGCCGACCGGTGCCCGCCGCCCGGTCAAAATGCCTGCCAGCTTCAACACTTCGTCCGGCTGCTCCGTCACCGGCAGCGCCTTCGGCAAAAAGACCGGGGCAATCTCAAAGAGCCGGACGTCTTCATTCTTCCGCGAGAAATTGCGAACGGCATTTTCCATAAGGTTCGTCAAAAGCGTCGTGCGGACCAGCGGGTACTCGTCCGTCAACGGGTTCATAATCGGAATCGCGCAGCGGAGCTCACTGTCCTCCGGTACGTTCAGCTTGTCAAACAGCGACGGATGAGTGAACGCGAACGAACGCGCCTCATCCATCCCGAGAGAAGCGAGGACGCGCCGGATTTTGTCCGAGAACGCCTGCCGCGCGCTCTGTCGCGCCTCCATAACCGCGCCCCGGGGCGTCGTGGAAGAAATATTGTCGAAGCCGTAAATCCGCGCGACTTCTTCGGAAATATCTTCCATGCAGGACACGTCGCCGCGCCAGGACGGAACAGTCGCGCGATACGCCTCTTGCCCCTTCTCTTCGACGACAAAGCCGAGGCTTTCGAGAATTTCCTTCATTTTTGCACCGGAAAGCTCCGTACCGAGCCGCCCATTGACCTCCGCCGCTGTGAACGACACCGTCGCAGCTTCCTTTTGCACCGGGTAGACGTCAACAAAGCCTTTCGTCACCGTGCAGGCCCCCATCTCCGCAAGGAGCTGCGCCGCCCGGTCGAGAGCGCGCACCGTACCCGTTACGTCTACGCCACGTTCGAAGCGCCCCGACGCCTCAGAGTGAAGCCCCAGCGCCCGGGACGTGCGGCGAATCGAGGGGCCGTTGAAGGACGCCGCCTCCAAGACGACCGTCGTCGTCTTTTCCGTAATTTCCGTCTCCAGACCGCCCATGACGCCGGCCAGTCCTGCCGGTTTCTCCGCGTCAGCGATGACGAGTTCTCCGCCCTTCGCCAGCCGCGAGGAATCATCGAGCGTGTGGACATTTTCCCCCTCGGCAGCGCGTCGTGCCGTCAGGCTGTGCCCCTTCACCTCATCGTAATCGTAGGCGTGCATCGGCTGGCCAAGCTCCACCATCACGAAATTCGTCACGTCGACCACGTTGTTAATGGCGCGAATGCCAGCGCCCTCGAGACGCTTCTGCATCCACTCCGGAGACGGGCCGATTTTCACGTTCTTCAGCACACGGGCGGAAAACCGCGAGCAAAGATCCGGCGCGTCGATGGCGATTATCACCATATCATCCGCCCTTGCCTCGTCGTCCTCTTTCGCGCCGATTTCCGGCCAGTGCGGCGTCTTGCCGGTCAATACGGCAATTTCCCGCACGATGCCGAACACGCTGAAACAGTCGCCGCGGTTCGCGGTCAATTCAAATTCCAGTACGCAGTCGTCAAGCCCCAGCGCCTTTGCTGCAGGCTGCCCGACAGGCGTATCGTCGGGCAGGATATAAATACCCGTCTTCTGCTCCTCCGGCAGATTCGCGAGCTCCATTTTCAGCTCGTCCGCCGAGCAGAGCATCCCCATCGACGCCACGCCGCGCAATTTCCCCTTCGAAATTTTCTGCCCGTTCGGCAAATGCGCACCAACCAACGCCACCGGAACGACCTGTCCCTGTTTGACATTCGGCGCGCCGGTCACGATGGTCAGCGGTTCTTTTTCGCCCACGTCCACCGTGCAGACCTGCAAATGATCGGAATCGGGATGCGGTACAACTTCCACAAGCTTTCCGGTCACGACTTTGTCCAGTCCCTCGTCCGCGCGAACCACGTTCTCCACCGGCACGCCCGCCATTGTCAACAAATCGGCAAGCTGTTCCGGCGTCTCGTCAAAATCAATATAGTCCTTCAACCATTGGATTGAAACCTGCATATATTTTTCTCCTTCTGTCGAAAATCAACAAAATTTTATTCAAACTGCCGCAAAAAACGCAGATCGTTATCATAGAACAAGCGCAAATCGTCGATGCCGTAGGACAACATCGCAATACGCTCAACGCCGAGGCCGAACGCGAAACCCGAAACCTGTTTCGGGTCGTAACCGCTCATTTCAAGCACATGCGGATGCACCATGCCCGCGCCAAGGATTTCGAGCCACCCCGTGCCCTTGCAGACGCGACAGCCCTTGCCATGGCACATCACGCAAGAAATATCGACCTCCGCGCTGGGCTCCGTAAACGGGAAAAAACTCGGACGGAACCGCACACCGATATTATCATTGAAAATACGATGCAAGAACAGCTCCAACGTCCCCTTCAAATCGGAAAAACGCACGCCCTTGTCAATCACAAGCCCCTCGACCTGCGTGAACATCGGCGAATGGGTCGCGTCGTAATCGTCGCGACGATAGACGCGCCCCGGCGCAATCATGCGAATCGGCGTATTCGGCTCATGCGCCTGCATCGTCCGCGCCTGCACCGGCGACGTCTGCGTGCGCATCAAAATTTCCTCGGTGATGTAGAAGGAATCCTGCATATCCCGCGCCGGATGATCCTTCGGCAGATTCAACGCCTCAAAATTGAAATAATCGCGCTCAATCTCCGGCCCCTCTTCGACGGTGAAGCCCATGTCCATGAAAATCGCCTTGATACGGTCCAGCGTCAACGTCAGCGGGTGCAGATGCCCCTGCCACTGATGGCGCCCCGGAAGCGTCACGTCGAGCTTTTCATTCGCGAGCTTTTCCTCCATATCGCGAACGCGAAGTTCCTCCTTCTTTTTCTCCAACAGCGCTTCAATCTGGCCGCGCGCCTCATTGACAATCTGTCCGATACGGGGGCGTTCCTCCTGCGCCAGCTCCTTCAGCCCGCGCAAGAGCGTCGTGAATTCGCCCTTCTTGCCCAAAAACTCCACGCGGACGTCGTTCAGCGCTGAAAGCGTATCCGCGTGCTGCCGGATTTTCTCCGCCGCCGCCTGTTTCAGTCGTGCGATTTTTTCCTCCATAATTGCCTCCTAAACGGAAACGAAAAGTTCCCGAAATTATTTTCAAAATTTCACATACCATCTTATTTTAGTACGGATAATGAAAAAACGCAAACGGAAACGTACAAAACAAAAGAGCCGACGTTCGGTCTGAACATCGACTCTCCTTTACAACCATAAATGTCGCGTTTTATAAATTCTTCAAAACTTCCAGCGCTTTCGCAAGATAATTTTCCCGCAGCTCGGTGAACGTCTCACCGGTTTTCCTGACGCGAAGCTCAATCGCTCCTTCCTCAACGGCTTTAGGTCCGACGGTGATGCGTAGCGGGTAGCCGATTAAGTCACAATCCTTGAATTTGACACCCGCGCGTTCTTTTCTGTCGTCAAGCAGCACATCGACACCCGCCGCTTTCAGCTCGCCGTATATTTTTGCGGCAAGTTCAAGTTGCTCCGGCACCTTCGCATTGACGGGCACAACCACAACCTCAAACGGTGCAATGGAGCGCGGCCAGATAATTCCGTCCTTATCGTTGTTCTGCTCGATGGCCGCCGCCATCGTCCGGCCGACGCCAATGCCGTAACACCCCATGACCAACGGCTTTTCCTTGCCGTTCTCGTCGAGAAACGTCGCCCCCAACGCCGCGCTGTATTTCGTACCAAGCATGAAGACCTGCCCGGCTTCGATGCCCCGCGTCATTTTCAGAGGTGCGCCGCAATGAGGACAAGGGTCGCCTTCCTGCACAAGGCGGATGTCGGTGATAATCGGCTCGCCAAAGTCGCGCTTCGGCGTCACATTTTTATAATGTGCGTCAGGTTCGTTCGCTCCCGCAACAGCATTTGTCATTTCCATGACCGTCGCATCCACGACGATTTTAGTACCCTTTTTGACGCCGATAGGACTCATAAATCCCGGCTCGCCGCCCACGGCGCGAATCGCTGCCTCGTCCGCCATGCGGAGCGCAATCGCATCGACGGCATTTTGAATTTTAATCTCGTTCGCCTCGTGATCGCCACGCACAAACGCCAAAATGACTTCGTCTTTCTCGTTCTGATAAGCGACGGCTTTGATGGTCTTTTCCACGGGAATTTTTAAATAATCGGCCAAGAGTGCGATGGTCTTCGTCTCCGGCGTCGCGACCCTTTCCAACGGTAACGCTTCTTCCTGCTCCGCGTGGATAACTTTCAGCTCGGCCTTTTCGTCGCTGGCTGCATAGTCGCACTTCTCGCAATATGCGATACTCGATTCGCCCGCCTCGGCAAGCACGGTGAACTCATGAGAACCGCCGCCCCCGATAGCGCCGTTGTCCGCCTCGACCGGACGGAAAGTCAGTCCACAACGCGTGAAGATATTCGTATAGGCGTCGTACATTTTCTTGTAGGAGACGCGCATCCCTTCCTCGTCCTTGTCGAACGAGTACAAATCCTTCATGATGAACTCGCGGCCACGCATCAGACCGAACCGCGGGCGGATTTCATCCCGGTATTTGTTCTGGATTTGGTAGAGTAACAACGGAAGCTGCTTATAGGAACGCACCTCATCCCGCACGATGGAAGTGACCATCTCCTCGTGGGTCGGCCCGAGGCAGAACTCACGACCGTGTCGGTCATTGACACGGAACATTTCGTCACCGTAAACCTCCCAGCGCCCCGTCTCTTTCCAAAGCTCTGATGGCTGAACAATCGGCATCGCAATCTCCTGACCGCCCGCCGCATCCATTTCCTCACGGATAATCTGCTCAATTTTCTTGATCGTGCGCCACGCCAACGGCAAATAGGTGTAAAGACCGCCCGCCGCCTTTCGAATCATTCCTGCACGAAGCATAAGTTTGTGGCTGATGACCTCGGCCTCCGCCGGAATCTCCCGAAGCGTCGGCGCATAAAGCTGTGAAGTACGCAATACAATTCCTCCTAAGAAAAAAATATATCCAAAATATCGCTAAAATAAACTTTTTATAAATTATCACGCGCCGCGGCGTTCAGCGAGCAATACCTCAATTTCCTTGAAAAGCTCGCCGACAAGTTCGGCTTCGGGCACTTTGCGCAAAATCTCGCCCTTACGGAATACCAGTCCTTCTCCTTTACCACCCGCAATCCCCACATCGGCCTCTCGTGCTTCGCCGGGGCCATTGACCACACACCCCATAACTGCCACCGTAATCGGCTCTTTGATGGATCCGAGGCGCTTCTCAACTTCAGCGGCAATCGCCGGAAGGTCGATAGATGTGCGGCCGCAAGTCGGACAGGAGATCATCGTCGGCCCATATTCGCGCATCCCTAGAGACTTCAAAATCTCGTTCGCCACCCGCACCTCAACAACGGGATCGCCAGTCAGAGAGACGCGGATAGTATCACCAATCCCCTCCGCCAAGAGCGCGCCAATGCCAACGGCAGACTTGATCATGCCGGTAGTCGGCGTCCCCGCCTCGGTAATACCGAGATGAAGAGGATATTCGACCGTTTCGCTCATCAGTCGGTACGCCGCCAACGTCAACGGTACGTCGTGAGCCTTCAGCGAGATTTTCATATCGTAAAAGTCTTGCGCTTCCAAAATACGCACGTGCTCCATCGCGGACTCGACCAAAGCTTCCGCCGTGACGTGTCCGTACTTTTCCAAGAGTCTTTTATCGAGTGAACCACCGTTGACGCCAATGCGGATGGGAATTTCCGCCGCCTTCGCCTCGCGCACGACGGCGCGCACACGTTCCTCGCCGCCGATATTGCCGGGATTCAGACGAAGCGCCGCGATTCCCTGATGGATTGCCTCCAATGCCAACCGATAGTCAAAATGAATATCGGCGACAAGTGGAACGTCCACTGCACGAATAATCTCGCCCAGCGCCTTCGCCGCGTCCATATCCGGTACAGCCAGACGCACAATGTCACAACCCGCTTCCGTCAGCGCGCGGATCTGGGCAACCGTCGCGGACACGTCCGACGTTTTCGTGTTCGTCATCGACTGCACGGACACCGGTGCGCCGCCGCCGATTGTGACCTTGCCGATATGGATTTGCCTCGTTTTTTTCCTTTCCATATCGTTAGCCTCCAAAGAAAATCCGTACAATATCATTTTTCGTCGCAAAAAGCATTAACGCAACGAGTACCGTAATTCCAGCCATCTGCGTATAATGCAATGCTTTTTCGCCCAATGGCTTGCCGCGAACCGCTTCGAGGAGCAATGTCACAAAATGGCCGCCATCCAATGCGGGCACGGGCAAAAGATTGATGACGCCAAGGTTCAGGCTCAAAAGCGCCGCAAAATTCATCAGCGCCGCGAAGCCAAGCTTCGCCACCGTCCCAGTCATCTGCATGACGCCCAACGGTCCGGCCAGTTCCGCCGCCGCCTCGCCCGTAAATATCTGTACAAGGCCGAGTACCATGGTATAAATAACATAGCCCGTCTTCCAAACCGCCGTACTCGCCGCCTCCATCACGCCGGGCTTCCGTGTGTCCAGCGCACCCATCACGCCAATCATCATGCGGTTTTCCTGCTTGTCGTAGATGGGAATGACCGTTGCCTGCCGCTTTTCTCCATTCCGGCTGTACACTATTTTCATTGGGCTGTCGTCCGCCTCGCGTACAAGACGCACAATGTCGTTCCATTCACTTACCGGCTCGCCGTTGATAGCGTCGATGCGGTCTCCCTTTTGCAACCCAGCCATCGCCGCCGGCTGGTCGGGAATGACCTCACCAAGCTCCGGACGCGTCGACGGTGCGCTGACACCCACGACCATGAAAATCAAAAAGAAAATAACAATCGGCAGGAGAAAATTCATCAGAGGTCCCGCGACGATAACAATCATTCGCTTCCAGACCGATTTTTCGCAATAGCCACGGTCACCCGCATCGTTATCCGACGGATCCATCCCCGCGATATCGTTAAAACCGCCTAACGGCACCACACGAATGGAATATTCCGTCTCTCCGACTTTTTTACTCACGAGCTTCGGTCCGAAGCCGATGGCAAACTCGTCGACCCGCATTCCCGTCGCCTTCGCCATGATAAAATGCCCAAACTCGTGAAACAACACCAATAGGCCAAATACAAAAATAGATGCAAGGATGGTTATCCCCATCATCTCACCTCATTTTCAAAATCCCACATACCAATGACCGCGTCTGCGCATCCGCCTCACAAAGCATCTCAAAAGTCGGATGCAGGACATTTTCCTGCGCTTCCATCGCGCGCTCGATACAATCGTAAATATCCAAGAAGCCGATGCGTCCAGCAAGAAACGCCGCGACAGCCTCTTCATTCGCCGCATTCAAGACACAGGGCATCGTGCCGCCCGCCTTCCCAGCCTCATAGGCCAGCGCCAAGCCACGAAATGTGTTCATGTCCGGTGGCTCAAAAGAAAGACTCATACGAGTGGAAAAATCCATGCGTCCAAAATCCGCCGCTTTACGCGTCGGATAAGTCAGTGCATACTGAATCGGCAACCGCATATCGGGCAAACCAAGCTGCGCCATCACCGCACCGTCGCGAAATTCCACCATCGAATGAACAATGCTCTGTGGATGCACGGCAACCTCGATTTTCTCATAGGGTACGTCATAGAGCCAATGCGCCTCAATGACTTCAAGCCCTTTGTTGACAAGTGTCGCCGAATCCACAGTTATTTTTTTCCCCATCGACCAAGTCGGATGCTTGAGGCAGTCCGTCACCGTCACCGAACGTAACTCTTCCGTCGTCTTTCCCCGGAACGGACCACCGGACGCGGTCAAAATCAACCGTTCCACCGTGTCCCGGTGCTCGCCCTGCAAACACTGAAACAACGCACAATGTTCACTGTCCACTGGCAAAATTGGCACACCTTTTTTCTTCGCCAGCGCCATGACAAGCTCGCCCGCGACAACCAGCGTTTCCTTATTCGCCAATGCGATGGTCTTCCCTGCTTCGAGAGCCGCCAACGTCGGCGCAAGCCCAGCGAATCCCACCATCGAGGTCACGACCGTATCAGCCTCGCCGAAGGTCGCCGCGACACGCAAACCGTCTGCGCCGCTCAAAATCTCCGTTTTTCCCCGATACCGCTCACGAAGTCGCGCCGCTGCTTTTTCGTCTACCAAAATGGCCAGTGCCGGATGAAATTCCTCCATTTGCCGCTCCAAAATCTCGTCACTGGTATTTGCCGACAGCGCAACGACTTGGAAAAGTTCTGGATGATTGCGCGCCACATCGAGCGTCTGCGTACCGATGGAGCCAGTAGAACCGAGAATCGAAAGACGTTTTACCGCCACTTACAATGCCTCCAAAATCTGCAAAAAATAATATACAAACGGAATCACGAACATCGCGCTGTCAAAACGGTCAAGCACACCGCCGTGACCGGGAATCAGGACTCCCGAATCCTTGACACCCGTATACCTCTTGACCACCGATTCCACAAGATCGCCCACCGTCGCCACTAAAGCAATCACGACACCCAATATGAGCATCAACGGTATGGGATAACCGATGGAATAGCCAATCGCGGCAACGGACACCGCCGTTCCTATGACACCGCCGTAAAACCCCTCCCGTGTCTTTTTCGGGCTGATGGGTTCACAAAGCTTCGTTTTTCCAAACATAAAACCGGAAAAATACGCAAACGTGTCGCTGGCCCAAGTACCAATCAATGCCACCCAGAGCCATGCACATCCCGTTTCCATATCACCGGCGGGCGTTGAAATCACTTCCGAGGCTTTCCAAAAACGGAGCAGCAACAAATGCACTAGGGATAATCCCACATACATGACGCCCGCTACGGAAATCAGCGCCTGTGGAACGGAAAAATTACGATAAAACAGCACCGCCTGAAGCATCAACCAAAGTGAAGCCAAGGTCGCCACCGCTGTCAAAAGCTCCACCCGTCCAAAATAAACCGCAGCCCAAAAACAAATCATCGCCGCCATGCCGCTCCAATACGCCGGCGGCATTTCTTTATGGCGGAACGCCTGCGAGTATTCATGCCATCCTACCATCATCAACAGAAGCACCGCAGCTCCGAAGGCCGCACCGCCCGTCTGGATGATGAACGCGGCCATCGCGATGCCGATGATTCCCGAAATTATACGAATTGCCAAAACCGCACCTCAATATATCAGATATTCTTCAATCCTCCGAAACGCCGCTTGCGCTTCCCGAAATCCTTGAGCGCCTCGATAAAGCAGGCAGGAGTAAAATCCGGCCAATTCGTATCCGTAAACCAAAACTCCGCATACGCCGCCTGCCAAAGCAGATAATTACTTAGACGCATATCGCCACTCGTGCGAATGACGAAATCGACAGGCGGCAAGCCCGCCGTATCGAGACAACTTTCCAAAAGCTGCCCGTCCACATTTTCCGGCGATAGCTCTCCCGCCTGCGCGCGACGTGCTATCTCCCGCGTCGCGCGCAGGATCTCATCCTGCCCGCCGTAATTCATCGCAACGTTGAAACGGACGCCCGTATTGTCCGCCATCCGTTCCACTGCCGTCCGCGCCAAATCCTTCAACGCGGGTGACAGTTCGTCGATGCGCCCGAGGAAACGCAGTCTCACATTGTCCTCGTCCATCTCGTCGATTTCCTTTGACAGGTAATCGACAAAAAGCCGCATCAGGAAATCGACCTCCGAATGGGGCCGTTTCCAATTCTCCGTCGAGAACGCGTAAACCGTAAGCGCCGGAAGCTCCAAGTCTATAGCGACCTTCAAAATCTGCTTCAGTGCGTCCACTCCCGCCGTATGCCCCGCCGTCCGGAGCAGCCCGCGTCCTTCGGCCCATCGTCCATTTCCGTCCATGATGATAGCCGTATGCACAGGCAAGCGCTCACGGTCAATGTCCTGATACAGCGGATTTTCCGAAATAGCCTTCGCTTCGGAAGGCGCGGAATCCTTAAATATTCTTTTCCACATGTCGCCCTCCTATTAAGCGAAAAAACAGGCCCCTCTCACAATTCCAAGAGGGACCTCTCATTCTCTCCCATCATGGAGTTTCCCATCAAGGAAGCACTGAATAAGTCAAGTCGTGACACTGTCGAGGGATTTTTCCGACTGTCTAGGAAAAGCCCTCTAATGCGTAGCATCGCTACGTCGAGAGGGATTCGACAACGACAGGCGGGAAAAGACCCGACAATATTGCGGCGGGACTTGTTCAATGATTCCTCAAGGAGCGGCAATCGCCGAAACCGGGCAGCCCGCCGCGCAGGCGCCGCACTCCACGCACTTTTCCGGATCGATCTCGTAATGCTTCTCGCCCTCCGAAATCGCGCCCACCGGGCAAGTAGCTGCACAGGAACCGCAGGAAATGCAATCGTCTCCAATCTTGTATGCCATGTCGTCTTACACCTCCTTCACTGCTTTTTCTGCTTCGCCGCCAGTGTCAGGCGGCAGGAAGCGTCCGGGCAGGTAACGGCCCGAACCACATATAGCTTCGCATCGTCCACAGGGAAAAAATTCCTCGTGGGGCGCGTCAGCTCTGTCGTAAAGGCGACGCCCGCCTCCCTGAGAAGCGCTTCCGCTTCCTCCGCGGAACGCCCCAAGACTTCCGGCGTCATCAGACCTCCATAATCTCCTTTTCCTTACCGGCTTTCACCGTATCGACCATCTTAACATACTTGTCGACCAGCTTCTGCATATCGTCTTGGCCCTTTTTTGACTCGTCCTCGGCAATCTCCTTGTTCTTCTCAAGCTTCTTGATTGCCTCGTTCGCGTCTCGACGCAAATTACGGAGTGCAACTTTCGCCTCCTCGGCCTTCTTGTTGACCGTTTTCTTGAGTTCCTCGCGGCGCTCTTTCGTCAGCTGCGGAATGGTCAAGCGAATGGCGTTGCCGTCAGAATTCGGCGTGAGCCCAAGCTCGGACTTCAAAATCGCCTTTTCCAACTCCTTCATCAACGTCTTTTCCCAAGGCTGGATCACGATCATGCGCGGCTCCGGCACGGAGACCTTTGCCACCTGGTTCACAGGCGTCGGCGTCCCATAATAATCCACCATCACCTTGTCGAGAAGCGACGGCGTTGCGCGCCCCGCGCGCAGAGACGCAAACTCACGCTTCAGGGCCTCCAACGTCTTTTGCATCTTTTCCTCACGGGAGGACAAAATATCTTTGATCATTCTCTCTTCCCTCCGACCGTCGTGCCGATTTCCTCACCGCGCGCCGCACGGACGAGGTTTTCGTGCTCGTCGATATTGAATACCACGATGGGAATATTGTTGTCCATGCAAAGGCTCGTCGCCGTAGAATCCATAACCTGAAGCCCCCGCTGCAAGACCTCGATATACGCGAGCTTGTCAAACTTTTTCGCGTTTGGGTTCTTGTTCGGGTCGGAATCATAAACGCCGTCCGTATTCTTTTTGCCCATCAGGATCACGTCGGCCTCGATCTCCGCCGCGCGAAGCGCCGCCGTCGTATCCGTCGAGAAATACGGATTGCCCGTGCCCGCCGCAAAAATCACCACGCGACCCTTTTCCATGTGTCGAATCGCCTTGCGACGAATATACGGCTCAGCGACTTGCCGCATATCAATGGCGCTCTGCACGCGCGAATCCACGCCCCGCTTCTCCAGCGCGTCCTGAAGCGCAAGGCAGTTCATCACTGTCGCCAACATTCCCATATAGTCTGCCGTCGCGCGATCCATGCCCTTCGCGCTGCCTGCCAGACCTCGCCAAATATTTCCGCCGCCGACAACGATGGCGCAATCAATCCCCTCTGCGCGCACTGCCTGAATTTGCGCCGCAATGTCCTCGACCACCGACGGATTGATGCCGAACCCCTGCTCCCCCGCCAGCGACTCGCCAGACAGCTTCAAAACTACGCGCTTATATTTTGCCGTACTCAACAGCAACCCTCCTGTCTCTTAATCACTTCTATATATTATATATCCTTATGACAAGGCATCCCTAAAGCCCAAGGGATTCCTACTTTTTGATTGCATGGGAACATTCCTCGGAACATTAAGGAATATTAAGAAAGTCTCTCAATGGCTTTCTGCTATAATCCCCAAAAACAATCTGAGGATATTTTATAACAAAAAGGAGTAGTTTGCAATGAAGAATGAAATATTGGCCGAGAGAAACTTTGTGACGATGAAGGACCCGATAACCCGGGAAAACAGAGTAAAGACGATCACGGCCAAGTCGATGGCCAAGCTGCAATCCTCTCACGTAGCAAAGGAACCGCATTGGGGTTTCTCGGAATTCTTTGTGCACAACACGTTGCTCCAATCACCAACACTAGAGTCAGCATAAGAAAGAATACTTTACCCATAACGCTTGCTCCAGCTCCTCCGAAGTTTCCGAAGGAATACCGGAATCGGCAATCGCCCTAGCCAGCGGTTCCAATGCCGCAGCGTCTGCCCGCATATCCACTGCCTTCCCCGCCCCGGGGAAATTCAATACATCAAAGGTTGCACAACGCCTACAATCTGGTGCTCCGTCCACCCGGCAATGTCATTAAGTTAAGAAGTTTAGGACAAAAAAAGTCTTCCGCTTATTTATTATGATAAGCGGAGGACTTTCAATTTCGACATTTCCCCATATAAATTGAAATTTGACATACTTTCATATCATCAGGACAATTTAACCTACATTTATATAACCAGGACAAGCTTTCCCATAATTTTCGCATATATTATAGCCGCCGCCTGCAACTTTACTCTGTTTTCCCGGGTTATCGGGTCCTTCATCGTCACAAAGTTTCTCTCGGCCAAATAGGCTTCAGCCTCCTCTTTTGTCACTTCACAGCCTTCCGATTTGGCTAAAGTCATCAGTTCTTCAGCAGTACGACACTGCATAGCTTTTGCAAGCATTTCTTTCGTGATTTCGTTTTTGTTGATCGACATAGTAGACTCCTCCCTTAATTGTTAATATTTAACTGCCTTTAATATATATACAAAACAGGTTCATCAAAATTGACGCTGCCGGAAAATATTTTTTAAAACTTTTTCATACTCGTCTTCGCAAAACAAACCTGCTCGTAGTGCACTCCATCGTGAGAATAATAAACGTCAGCCATTTCCTTATTCTCCAGGAAATGCATCCGCACAATTTTTATAGAATTGCACTCCAATATTTATTGCAGCACTCCCACCGTTTGGGCGAGAAGAATCGTTTGCCCTTCCTGCAGCCCGGCAGCTTCCCCAAATGCCTCAATATCAATAGAACCGCGAACGCAGGTGCCCAGCCCCTCGGCTGCGGCCACCAGCGCCACGCTTTGCGACATCGAGCCTGCCGCGATGCTGTCATAGAGGACCTGTTCCCCCTCGGACGGGACGCGACGGGCGTTTTCCCATGCTGAAGAATTGCCAACATAAACCAAAGTCAATGGAGCCTCCCCAACAAAAGCCTGTCCCTTGGTCGTTGCCATGCGGAAATCCCCCTCGGCGACAAGATGCAGCGCATGGCTTTGGGGAAGGTAAAGATATATCCCCTTATCCGTCACAGCATATACCTCAACGCTGTGGACGCCCAGTGCTGCCGGGTTGGTACGACCGCCTGACTCCGCACGATTGATGCCGTTGGCCGCCCAAAGGATATGGGAAAGCTGTGAAATAGAGATTTCTGCAACCGCAAAGCTACGGCTTGTTTGTCGTCTCGCCAGCGCCTGCATGACAGACATGCCTTCCTGAATTTGCGGCTGGGGCAGGGAAACCTCTTCCGCCCCCGCTGCCGCAGGCGCACAAAGCAGGCACGACATCATGCACACTCCTGAAATAGCATTTTTGATTTTTTGGGTTACGATTCCGCTCCTCATTATACTCATCCCCTACACGTATTTGCGAGCATCCTTATCCCTGCTTGCGCTTCATGACATCACGCAATTCACGCTCAGCAATATTGTACTCATATTTTCCGCTTTCGATTACATATTGGTAATCAACAATTGCCTTGTCATTATCATGCATGCCCGTGTTAGCACGCGCACGCCTGATGTAACGCCTTCTTCTATCACTCCATCATGCCTTCCGTCCATCTCCAGTCTCACAGCAACGCTTCAGACTGGGTTACAACTTTTTGGCGAATTCCCTGATTTCGTTCATCTTGTTGTCGGATTTGTTCTCATCGCCATGCGCGGTGATGACACCGGCATTCTCCATGTTGACGTAGGAAGTAAATCCTTTGAATTGGGCAATCGCCGCATCGTAAACTTCCGGCGAATGGGAGGACAAAAGCAGCGCACCGGTTTTTGCCTTGAGGGGCTTGCCTATACAGTAAAGCCTTTGAATTGCGGCCTCCATCTGAGCCGACATGACGAAATAGTAAATCGGGGATGCGAAAACGATCATGTCCGCCTCTTTATAGGCCGGTAATATTTTTTCAAAATCATCCTTTTGCACACAAGCGCCCTCGCCTTTGGTATGGCAGTATTCACAGGCCATGCATCCCGCGATCTTCATGCGTCCGACCTGGTATTCCTCCACTTCATGACCTGCGGCTTCGGCTCCCTCGCGGAATGCCTGTACCATAGCGGATGTGTTTTCTTTCCTCGGACTACCGTTAAAAACTGCGATTTTCATTGTGTACCCCCCTTAAAATGATTCTGCATTACTATTTTACGCAAATACCATCTTTCCTGCAATAAAAAAGAGAGTAGTGCCGAAACCGTGCCTTGCTGTAATCGAGCAGCACATCAAGGAACTGCCGAATATTGCCGTCACCTACTTCCTGCCGGACGATAAAAAAATCGGGGGCCGTTATGTGACGGTCTCCGGCAATGTGCGAAAGCCGGATGGCTTGAAACGTGTTATAATGAGGGTGGACGGGACGAGGATTCCGATTGAAGAAGTGCGGATGATTGAAGGGGACTTGTTCCAAGCATTTGAGCAGTTTTAAGGGAGGAATGAACATGACCACCATTGAGAAAACCGCCGAAGCATTGCGTGGAAAAGGATATGAGGTTTCCTGCTTTGAAACGGGCGAGGAAGCGGCGCAATATCTCGATGATAAGATTGATGGATACACGGTGGGCTTCGGTGATTCAGAAACGCTCCTAACCCTTGGAATGTTCGACCGTCTCTCCAAGCACAACGATGTTCACGATCCAATGCATCGTCGTGAAGGGAAAGGCTTTTTCTCCACCGCACGGGATTGCCTCACCACCGAAATATTCCTCACCTCGGTGAATGGCATCTCGGAGACCGGCGAAATGGTGAACATTGACGGCACAGGCAATCGTGTCGCCGGTTCCCTTTATGGCCATCGGAAGGTGTATTTTGTCGTCGGACGAAACAAGATTGCTCCAACACTGCAAGAGGCCGCGCACCGCGCGAGGAACGTCGCCGCGCCCATGAACGCCGCCCGCCATAACTACAAAACGCCCTGTGCCGTCACGCAAGACCGATGCCATCATTGCAAAAGCCCTGATAGGATTTGTAACGCGCAGGTCATTTACTGGAGAAAGATGAACTATATGGACATGGAAGTCATGCTCATCAACGAGGATTTGGGATTCTGATGTGAGGAAAACTATATGAAAAAGGAACTCCCTCATTTCGCGATAGGTTCGGACTACGGCGGATCGCAGGAGTGGTGTACAGATCTCTGGATGTATATCGGCGGATGCGCCGCTGTTACGGCCTGCGACAGCAGTATCTTTTTCATGCTCCGCAAAGGCAGGAGGGAGCTTTATCCCTACGCTCTAAGCGAAATTTCACATAAGGATTATGTTGACTTCACGGATATTATGAAACCTTATCTTTATCCGAGGCAAGGGGGCGTCGATCGGCTTGACATCTATATGGACGGTTTCGGGCAATTCCTGCGAGACCGGGGAGAACAGAACATATCCATGTCACCGTGGCCGGGAGAGCGGAGTTTTTCGGAAACGAAGGACATCATCAAGAAACAGATCAATGGCGGTTGGCTCATTCCCAGTCTGACGCTTCTGCACAATCAACCATCCATGCAAGAATTTGTATGGCATTGGTACCTTCTGAACGGTTATCTTGAGCAAGACGAGACATTTCTCGTCAAAGCGGTAACCTTCGGAACTTGGCGGTGGCTGGATTTCTCGGTGCTTTGGGATACGGGCTTTGACCGAAAAGGCGGGCTGGTTCTCTATGACATGCCATAGCAGCCCACTTTTAATTATTTTGAGGAGAGATTTCTGAAATACGGCTTCCAGCGGATTGCAGCTCCTATCGGGCAAACAGAGCATTTCACCTGTGATATACGCTATATAAAGGATTCGTAAGAAAATGCCGGGACACTCAAAAACAGTCCCGGCATTTTGATGTAATCTTTTCTTGTCAATAGTGAACAACTATAATTCGATGATATCCGCGTTTTTCACAATAATTGCCTTAAAACAGATACAGTCAATAACTGAAAACTGTTTCACGAAAACGTGGATATCAGCCGCATCGATACACGCATTTCCCGTCAACCCATGTCTGTACGGCGACGGTATTGTGTATCTCACCGACAGGGACTTGGAAAATATCTTGGCTGAGTACGGCGAAATCCGCTTTCTTGCCCGCTTCTATGGAGCCGATTATACTGCCCCACCCCTCGCAGTCCGCGCTGCCGCGCGTCCAAAGGTGTACAGCTTCGGCAAGGGTAATCGCGTTCGCTTTACCGAGTACCTTTCCCGTGATGGTCTTCCTGTCGACCATCCACTCAATCGAACAGAACGGATTGAGCGGGTCAATCGGCATATCGGTACCGCCGCCCATGCGAATTCCCATGTCAATCATTTTACGATAACGAGCCATCGCATTGGCACGAGAGTCGCCCCAATACCGCAGATAATTCTCACCGAGGAGATACGGCTGGTGCTGCACGGTAACGCAGATGCCGAGCCCTTTTATCGTCTCCAGTTGTTCGTCCGTCGAAAGAGGCAGATGGCAGATTGTCCAGTTCAGCCTGCCGATATCTGTTTTATTCCCCTGCTCCGACAGCAGCGGAATAATCGACGCTGCGGACTTATCGCCGTGGATATGAATCTGTAACTGGAGATGCGACTCAGCGCAAAGTTCCATGATGCGGCGCAGCTCGTCCTGTCGGGACAGTGGCCACACCTCGATGCCGTGATAATCGGGGTCGGGCTGGACTCCAGAGATAACTTCATATGGGTCGATGAGATTCGCACTCTCCACGCCGCCGTCGCTCATCACTTTTATGCCCTGAAACTTGAAGAAGTCCGTGTCTTGTTTCTCGCTGAAAGCCGTGACGCCGTATTTTGCCATCTCATACGAAGTGGAAAAGAACGATGCGGAAAGACGAAGCGGAAGTTTCTTCTCCTTGCAAAGCGCCATCACGGTTTTGAGATTATATTCCGACGTCTCTGCGCTCGCGCCGATGGCACCCGACTCTGCCGATGTCGTCACGCCATAGCTGTTCAGCTTTTTGGCGACGGCAATCATCGCCTCACCGAATTTCGATGCGTCGGCTTTCGGCTCCGCCGCCGTCAGCCTGTCCGCCGCCGCATCCATCAATATTCCGGTAGGCTGTCCCGAAGAATCGCGGTCAATCACGCCGCCCGGTATCTCTGTATCTGCACCTATCCCGGCAATCTGAAGGGCGCGAGAGTTCGCGACTTTGACATGTGCGCCTCGCGGTATGCTCACAGGATTGTCGGGGCAGGCACGGTCAAGCTCCTCGCGTGTCGGCAGTCTTCCTTCCGAAAGTTGCGTCTCATGCCACGACATACTCCCGAGGAGCCATTCCCCCATCTTTGTGTTTTTTGCTCGCGTCCTCAGTGCGTCGAGCAAGTCGCTGATGTTCCGCGCCTCGCTAAACGAGACGGCGTTCACCTGATTTGCCTCCATGAACGGGTGCGCATGGCTGTCGTTAAGACCGGGGAGCATCAGACGTCCGGCAAGATCGATCGTCTCCGTTTTTGAATCGGCCATCGCCATGATGGTATCATTGCTACCGACGGCGATGATTTTGTCGTCTTTCACCGCAACGGCCTCGGCAATCGTGCATCGCGTGTCGGACGTGTATATTTTCCCATGATGAAATATGAGATTTGGCGTACATTCCATACTATTTCCCTCCTGTCTGATGGGATATATTCTACATCCGATTACTATATTCCTGCCAAAAACGAGAAAACCGTAGGCCGCTATGTAACGGTCTCCGGTAATATCAGAAAGCCAGATGGTACAGGGCATTGGGGATCCACTGCGACCTCTACGACTGTGACGGAAAGAACGCCATCCCGTGGGACAAGATTGAGGCGTTCTTCCAGGCGAATTTAAAAGAGTTGTGCATGAAGATAGAACGCGGGCGGGTTGAGTACAAATCGGAGCGTTGAGACATTCCTTGACGCTTCGCTTTCCTTTTTGCTACAATCCAAATATAAAAATCATTTTTGGTCGTATTATGTTTCGCAAAGCTATGAAAGAATCTTGAGTTGTCGCAAGTAGGGAAACATAAATGTGGCAACGGATTGAGATGCGATTTTTGGCTGAAGAGGGTAGTTTATGAAAAAAATTGTTTTCCATTTACCGCAGGACAAGATTTCTGATATCGTTGCAAGCGCCAACACTGCAAAGCGCAACTCCCTAACGAAGGAGGAAATCTTCCGGGCGGAGCTGCTTTTGGAAGAGACGTATCTGCGTCTCTCGAAAGGCATGAACGCCCCAAATCTTTCCGCTGTCGTCACAATCAAAAAGCGGTTCGGCGACATCAGCTTGGAGATTTCCGCCCGAGGCGAAGCTGCGAATCCAATCATCTCCCAGACTGAATGGATTGAGGACGAGGCCGACCTCGCCAGCGCCATTATTCTGAAGACGCATCGTCATCTTTTAGGCTATTCCCGCTGGAACGGGGAAAACGTCGTCTCCATCAAAATTCACGAGGGCGGAGGCAAGCAGATTCTCCGCATGGTCGCGGCTATGGTACTGGGCGTGGCTTTCGGCCTCGTCATGAGGATGATGGTTCCGGCGGAAGTGTTTCTCTGGATTGAGGCAAATCTTTCGTCGCTTGTCACGACGATGTTCATGCACGCGCTGGTCATGATGGTGCCGCTTCTGATATTCTGCGCGATTGTCTCAGGCATTACGAATATGTCGGAGACGGCGGATCTCGGGAAAATTGGTGCGCGGCTCATCGGCCAGTCGGTGTCACTCATGTTCTGCGCCGCGTCTCTCGCCGTAGGGCTGGGGTACTTGCTTTTCGGGGAAAATCTCTCCCATCTTGCCGTATTGTTTGAAAGCGGCGAAAGCGGTGCGGACAGTTTTTCGTTGAAGGCAATGCTGCTCGGCGTCGTGCCGGACAATCTTGTGGATCCCTTCCGGGGCGGAAACCTGACGCAGGTATTGTTCCTCGCGATTTTTTTCGGCATCCTGTTGAACAGCATGGGGGAGAAATCGCGCCTCGCGCGGGAACTCATCGAGTTTATGAACGACTTCTGCCTGAATGTGATGAACGTTGTAATCCGCGTGATTCCGCTGGTCGTGTTCTTTTCCATGGCGGGGCTGGTGTTCCATACGGACGTCTCGGCGTTCCTCGAGCTGGGCAAAATCGTTTTCGGCAGCGCCATCGCCGTACCACTCTGTTACGGCCTGTTCGCGCTGTTCATTGCCGGCTACGGGAAGCTGTCGCCAGCGCCTTTCCTTCGGAAGATGACGGGCTTTGCACCACTGCCGTTTGCCGTTTCCAGTTCCAACGGCATTTTGCCGCAGACTTTGAAATTTGCCACGGAAAGGCTCGGCACCACGGGCAGCCTCGCGTCCTTTTCGCTTCCGCTCGGCATCCAGTTCCACAAAGCGGGCACCTGCTTCACAGTCGGGCTTCCGGCCATGATGATGGCGAGGGTTTGCGATTTGCCGATGGACGGCGAATTCTTCCTGCGGCTGATCTTTTCGACGATACTGATTGTTTCCACGGTTCCGGGCATTCCCGGCGCGGGATTAATCGTCATGAGCTCGGTTTTTGCCGCCGTGGGGCTGCCAGTGGCGGCGGTCACATTTTTCCTGTGCGTGAACCCTATTGTCGATATGTTCAGTACCGTGCTCAACGTGTCCTGCAACGTCTGCTCCTCGTTGCTGCTGGCGAGAAAGGAAGGAATGTTGGACGAGGCCGTATATAGGAAGGATTGAAGTCTTAAAGCGAACCTGACCCGATGGACAAGTACGACCTGCATTTCACGATTGCGGCGAAAAAAAGACTGACAGCCGAGACTGTCAGTCCAAAAAATGGTATATTATTTCATTGTCCTCTTGGCGGGGAGCAGTTCAGTACGCCCCGGCGTTTCTTTTCTTTCTTTATTTGATTTGCGCCGCAACCTCCGCCGCGAAATCCTCCTGCTTCTTCTCGATGCCTTCGCCGAGCTGGAATCGTGCGAACTGCTTCACTACGACATCTCCGAGCACCTTCGCAACCGTTTGCTCCGGATCTTTGACGAAGGGCTGCTCCACAAGGCAGGCTTCCTTGTAGAAATTCTTCTGGAGACGGCCATCGACCATCTTTGCGATAATTGCCTCAGGACGACGCTTGCCTTCGGGCAGCGCGTTGTTCTCTTCGATAGCCTGCTTCGTCAATACTTCGCGCTCATGCTCGAGAGCAGCGGGATCAAGGCCGGAACGATCGACGCAAGACGGATTTGCCGCCGCAATCTGCATCGCGATATCCTTGCCCAGCTCGGCGCTACCACCCGTCATTTCAACAAGCACACCGATTTTTCCGCCCATGTGGATATAGCTGGTGACGCGACCACCCTCGGAAGCGTAACGCGCAAAACGACGAAGCGAAACCTTTTCGCCAATCTCAGCGATGGCCTCCAACACGATATCCGAAACCTTCTTGCCATCCAGCGTGCTTTCATTCAGCGCATCCATATCGGCAGGATTCGTGTCGGCAATATGCTTCGCCAACTTGTCAACAATCGCGTGGAACTTGTCCGTCTTCGCGACGAAGTCCGTCTCGCAGTTGATCTCGACTACCGCGCCAACCTTCGCGTCCTCGCTGACGTAAGCGCCGACCGCGCCTTCCGCCGCGATGCGTCCTGCCTTCTTCTCGGCTTTCGCGATACCTTTCTCGCGCAGATAGTCAATCGCCTTCTGCTTGTCTCCGTCCGTTTCCGCCAGCGCCTTCTTGCAGTCCATCATGCCGGCGCCCGTCATCTCACGAAGCTCTTTTACCATTGCCGCCGTAATCTGTGCCATATTTCTTTTCCCTCTTTCCGTCTACCGGGGTAATTCCCCACGACAATTTTTTGCAAAGAAAAGGGCAAGGGATAACGTGTCCCTTACCCCTGATGTTTCCTATTACTCAGCGTCTTTGTCCGCCGCTTCCGCATTCTCTTCCTGACCGTGGCTGCCTTCGATGACGGCGTCCGCCATGCGCCCCGTCAACAGACGCACCGCACGAATCGCGTCGTCGTTGCCCGGAATCACATAATCAATCTCGTCCGGATCACAGTTCGTATCGACGATAGCGACGATAGGAATGTTCAGCTTGCGAGCCTCCGCGACGGCAATGCGCTCCTTGCGCGGATCGACGACGTAGAGTGCGCCCGGCAGGCGGTTCATCTCCTTAATGCCACCGAGGAACTTCTCAAGCTTCTCCATCTCATGACGAAGCGCGAGCACTTCCTTCTTCGTCAGCACCTCGAACGTACCGTCCTGCTCCATCTGCTCAAGTTGCTTCAGACGCTTGATGCGCTTCTGGATTGTCTGGAAGTTCGTCAGCATACCGCCAAGCCAGCGCTCGTTGACATAGAACATGCCCGCGCGGGTCGCTTCTTCCTTCACAGCCTCCTGCGCCTGCTTCTTCGTGCCGACGAACAGAACCTTCTTACCTTCCTGCGCGACGCTGCGAATAAAATTAAACGCCTCGTCTACCTTGCGGACCGTCTTCTGCAAGTCGATGATGTAGATACCGTTGCGCTCCGTGAAGATGTACTTCGCCATCTTCGGGTTCCAACGGCGCGTCTGATGACCGAAGTGGACGCCCGCCTCCAAAAGCTGCTTCATTGAAATAACTGCCATGATACTACCTCCTGTTTTTTCCTCCGCGCGTTTCATCCGCCGCTTCACCTTGAAAACAAGGAACAGCACGACGATCGACGCGCGTGCGTTTTCACACTGCAGGGCATTATATCATATAGGGCAACCAAATGCAACGGGCGGAAACGAAAATTTTATCGCTCCCGCCCGTTTGTCCTCGTTCAAATTCTATTGCAATCTTTCCAACGCTCGATGCGCGATATCTTTTCGATAGTGCGCGCCGTCGAAGGAAATTTTTTCGACGCCCGCGTAAGCTTTTTTGACCGCTTCGGGAATGTCCTTCGCGACGCCGACCACATTCAGCACGCGACCGCCCGACGTAACGACGGTTCCGTCTTGCTCCGCCGTGCCCGCGTGGAACACCAACGCACCCATCGCTTCGGCGTCGGCAACGCCTTTGATTTCCTTGCCTTTCTCATAGTCGCCCGGATAGCCGCCCGAAGCCATGACCACCGAAACCGCCGCCTCGTCCGACCATTCGACCTTCGTCTCCGCGAGCTTCCCATCCACACAGGCCAGCATGACCTCGACGAGATCGCTCTTCAAGAGCGGCAGTACCACCTGCGTCTCCGGGTCGCCGAAACGAGCGTTGAACTCGACCACTTTCGGGCCTTTCGCGGTAATCATCAGCCCTGCATATAAGCAGCCCTTAAACGGGCGTCCTTCCTTTTTCATGCCCTCGATGGTCGGCTTTAATATTTCCTCCATCACGCGCTCTTGAAGCTCCGGCGTGATGACCGGCGCCGGCGCATAAGCGCCCATGCCGCCCGTATTCAGTCCCTCGTCGCCGTCGTTGACCCGCTTGTGGTCCTGCGAGGCGGGCATCGCAACGATGGTCTCACCGTCGGTAAACGCCAGCATAGAGGCTTCTTCGCCTTCCATGAACTCTTCGATAACAACGCGGTTTCCTGCATCGCCGAAAGCTTTTTCTTTCATTAAAAGGTCGATAGCCTCGATTGCCTCATCCACCGTTTTCGTAAGAATAACACCTTTACCCGCCGCAAGGCCATCTGCCTTAATTGCAAAAGGCTGCCTCATCTGACGGACATAGACATGAGCGCGGGACGGGTCGCCAAAGACTTCGCTGCGAGCCGTCGGTATCTTATAACGACGCATGACGACCTTCGCGTAAATCTTCGATCCTTCCAGCTCGGCGGCGTCTTTCGTCGGTCCAAACGCCTTGATGCCTGCCGCCGTCAGCGCGTCGACCACGCCGTTCACGAGCGGCACTTCTGGACCGACCACTACGAGATCGATATTTTTTTCCTTTGCCAACGCGACAATCGCGTCGTTGTCTTCAATCGAAACACCGGAAATGCACTCGGCAAAATTCGCGATGCCCGGATTGCCCGGAACGGCGTAAAGCTTATCCGTATGTACACTTTGGCTGAGCTTCCACGCCAGCGCGTGCTCGCGCCCGCCGCTGCCGATCAGTAATAAATTCATAGAGCTTTTCGCCCCCTTACTTCTCGATTTGCTCTTTTAAATACGCTTGGATATGCGCGTCATAATCCGCGGTATGCGCGAACGCTTCCTGCGCGAGTCTCATGCGGAGCATTCCGCTGGTCGTGCCCTCGGAAAGAATCGCTTCCGCCACTTCATCATAGCGCGCGGGATTCGTCACTACCGTGACGAACTTGAAATTTTTCGCCGCCGCACGAATCATCGCCGGACCGCCGATATCGATATTTTCGATAGCCTCTGCCAGCGTTACGTCCGGCTTTGCAATTGTCTCCTTGAACGGATAGAGATTAACCGCCACGAGATCGATGCCTGTAATCTTATGCTCCTTCATCGCCTGCTGATGCGTCGGGTTATCCCGCACCGCGAGGATACCTCCGTGGATATACGGGTTCAGCGTCTTGACGCGCCCGTCCATGATCTCCGGAAATCCCGTCACGTCACTGACATAGAGCACGGGGATCCCCGCCTCCTTCAGTGCGCGCATCGTACCGCCCGTGGAAACGATTTCGACGCCCGCCGCGTTCAGCTTTTTCGCAAACTCCACGACGCCCGTCTTGTCCGAAACGCTGATTAACGCCCGCTTGATTTTCATAACCGCGCCTCCCTCAAATTGATTCCATAATCCGCACTTTCCGGCCTTCGATATTCAGCTTGCCATTCAAAAAGAGCTCAATCGCTCTCGGATACAGTTTGTGCTCCTGCTCCAAAACCCTCGCAGCCAACGTATCCTCATCGTCGTCATCCAGCACCGGCACTGCCGTCTGCAAGATGATCGGGCCGGAGTCCATGCCCTCGTCCACAAAGTGAATCGTACACCCCGATACTTTGACACCGTATGCCAGCACGTCCCGATGGGCGTGGGCACCTCCGAAGGACGGCAGGAGGGACGGATGGATGTTCAAAATCCGCCCCGAAAATTCATGCACAAAATACGGGCTCAATATTCGCATGAACCCCGCGAGAATGACCAACGTGACACCATGCGCCCGTAATTTTTCAACCAATGCTTCCTCGAAAGCTTGCTTGCCCGCGTACTGTTTGCGGTCGACGCAGAAATGCGGGATACCCGCCTTTTCCGCGCGTTCCAGCGCCTTCGCGTCGGGTTTGTCCGTCAACACTACACCGACAGGCGCGGGAATCTGCCCGCTGTCCACCGCCGCCAAAATCGACTGCAAATTCGTACCGCGCCCAGAGCAAAGCACGCCTAATATCTCTTTAGCCATGGAACACGCCGCCTTTGAGGGTCACGCCCTTGCCACGCGTCACGTGACCGATCCGATACGACGTCTCGCCCGCTTTTCCCAGCGCCGCCGTCACCGCATCGGCGTCATCCGCGCCGACAATCAAGATCATACCAACGCCCATATTGAACGTGCGGTACATCTCCGGCCATTCGACGCCGCCCCATTCTTGGAGCAGCTTGAAAATCGGCGGCATCTGCCAAGCGGACGTGTCAATCTCAACGCCCAACTTGTCCGGCAGCGCCCTCGGAATATTGTCATAAAATCCGCCGCCCGTTATATGCACCATGCCGTGCAGACGGAAATCGCGAATCAACGGCAGACAGACGCGCGGATAGAGTCGCGTCGGCGTCAAAAGGACCTCGCCCAGCGTCTTGTCCCCAAGCTCCGAGATATGCTCGTCACCCTTGAATCCCTTGACCTCAAAAACGATTTTCCGCACGAGGGAAAAGCCGTTGGAATGAAGCCCCGAGGACGGCAAGCCAATCAGCACATCGCCTTCCTGCACGCGCTTTTCCGTGATGATTTCCGATTTTTCCACCGCTCCGACGGCAAATCCTGCAATGTCGTACTCACCGTCGGGATAAAAGCCGTTCATTTCCGCCGTCTCGCCGCCAATCAGCGCGCAGCCGGACTCTTTACAGGCCGCCGCGACGCCTTTGACCACCGTCGCCACCTGCTCCGGGTCGAGCTTGCCCACAGCCAGATAGTCGAGGAAAAACAGCGGCTCCGCGCCCTGCACGAGAATATCGTTGACGCACATGGCCACAGCGTCCTGTCCGACAGTGTCGTGCTTGTTCAACATAAACGCCAGCTTCAGTTTCGTACCGACGCCGTCCGTGCCGGAAACCAACACCGGCTCCTTGAACTTCTTCGTATCGAGCGCGAACAGGCCGCCAAAGCCGCCAAGGTCGCCTAATACTTCCGGGCGGTACGTCGCCCGCACGCTGTCCTTGATCAATTGCACGGAGCGGTTGCCGGCGTCAATATCGACGCCCGCGTCGCGATAGGTCAGATTCGCGCCCATTGTCAGCGCTCCTCGCCCGTCAGGCGGCGCAACATTTCCTTGTACGCGTCCTCCACGTTGCCGAGATCGCGACGGAAACGGTCCTTGTCCAATTTCTCATGCGTATCGCTGTCCCAGAAGCGGCAGTTGTCCGGCGAAATCTCGTCGCCGAGTACAATTTGTCCGTTGAGACGACCGAATTCCAACTTAAAGTCAATCAGATCGACCTTCTTCTGTTTCAGGAACGCCTTCAAAACATCATTGACCTTCAGCGCCAGCTTCTCCACCTTGGCGACTTCCTCCGCCGTCGCAAGGCCCAACGCCGCGATATGATAATTGTTCATGAACGGATCGCCGAGGTCGTCGTTCTTGTAGCAGAACTCCACCGTCGAAATCTTCAGCGGCGTGCCTTCTTTCACGCCAAAGCGCTGGGAAAAGCTGCCTGCCGCCACGTTCCGCACGATGACCTCCAACGGAATCATATCGAGCTTCTTGACCAGCATTTCACGATCGCTCGTCACTTTGACGAGATGCGTCTTCACGCCTTCTTTTTCAAGCAGATTAAAGAAAAACTCCGTCATCTTGTTGTTCATGACGCCCTTGTCGGCGATGGTGCCCTTCTTCGCGCCGTTGCCCGCCGTCGCGTCGTCCTTGTAATAAACAAGCAGCTCGTCTGCCTTGTCCGTCGCGTACATGATCTTTGCCTTGCCTTCGTAAAGAGCCTCTTTCTTTTCCATTCTTTCCTGTTCCTCCAATTTCTTTCAATATAAAATTAAAGTGCAAAAAGCAGCCCGTGCCGCATCCCCCAAATGCTTACAGCTGGGATGCGACATGAGCTGCTTTTTTCTCTACTTCCTTTGCCAATGCTTCCCGATGATCTTTGAGAGCCTCCGAAAGCTTCGCGTCCTTTACCGCCAAAATCTGCACGGCAAAAAGCGCGGCGTTCTTCGCGCCGTTGACCGCCATAGTCGCCACGGGAATGCCCGACGGCATCTGGACCGTCGCCAAAAGCGCGTCCAAGCCGTTCAGCGGCGTCGCATTGATTGGCACGCCGATGACCGGCAATACCGTATGGCTCGCCACTACGCCCGCCAAATGAGCAGCGCCGCCCGCCGCCGCGATGAACGCGCCGACGCCGCGCTCCGGAGCCGACTTTACAAACTGCTCTACCCGCGCGGGCGTGCGATGCGCCGAAGCCACCGTCACCTCGGCCTCCACGCCGAACTGCTTCAGTGTCTCCGCCGCCGGCTTCATGACAGGCCAATCTGAATCGCTTCCAATAATAATAGAAACCTTCATCCAAAACCATCTCCCGATACGATGAATCTGTTCCACAAACTCCACATTACATCATAACGAAAGACGGGAAAACTGTCAAGAAAGCACCGGGTAAGCCGGTTCTCTCTACTTTTCTTTCTCCTTGCTCAAAAAATACGACAGCTTCTTGTCCGTCCGAAGCGCAAATTCCTTCGCCGCCGCAAAGTCGGCATCGTCCGGGTGCCCAATGGAATTTTTCCAGCCCTGCGATTTCGCGTGAGGATCATTTGCCGCCATCTTCGCACGCTTCTCACGCGTTGCCTCCGGTACCTGTCCCTGGCACTCGAACACGTTCAACACGCGGCAATCTTTTCCGAGGCACGCCGCCGCCCGTGCGAACGCCGTGACCGTGTGCTCGCTCCGATTGTCCGCCGAGTGCGTCTCGAAAAGCGCCACGTTCACGCCGGAAAGCCGCGCAAGATACGCCGCCGTTTTCGGGTCTGGGCCGCCGCGCCAAAGCCAATATCCGACCGCCACCGCGTCATATCCTTCCGGCGTCTCCGCCTCCTCGACCCGGACCAGCGTCCCGCCCACAGCCTCGCAAAACGTCTCCGCCACCTTCTTCGTATTCCCCGTGACGGACGAATACACGACCAACCAACGATTCACGACAATTCTCCTTTCTGTACACATCGGAAAAACACATCAAAACGAGCTTCAAAAAATTCTGCGGTAAGAAAATATGATTTCTTGTTTTTCTTACTTCAAAATTTTTTGCACCGACATATTCCAATCTTTCTATATTGTATAGAGACGCGGACAAGGGCGCAAGAGACAAAAAGGCCCGGCGGGGATGTTCCCGTCGAACCTTTTACCTCACGCCTGTTTTTGTTCCGTTGCCGTCCGGTCATGCCGCGTTCTTTGCGGTCTTTCCAGCGACCGATACAACCATAAAAGTTCCATTCGCGTTTTCAGGCTCGCGTGCCACCTCGGGCTATGCGCCGCCGTGAGCAAGCTGCCCGTCAAATGACGGAGCGCCCCCGGACACACTTTGCACATCCATCTCTGCACCTCGGGACAAAGCGCGTAGGTTTGCGCCAGTTCCTCATACATCCAGCTGTCCAGCCCGTAACAACTTGCGTCCCATTGGCAACTCCGCGACACATAGGCCGCCAAGGCCATCGCGCCGCGCCGCCCGTAATCCGCCATCCCTTCCATGAACAGCGGATTCATCGCCTCGCTTCGGAACCGCCTACGTATCTCCTCCGTATCGTCGGAAAATACCCGCGTCCGCCGTGGCCAAACGCACCGTGTCAAAATCGACGTCCTCTCCGAGAGACGCGCCCCCTCGTCCGAAACGCACAAAAGAAGTGAAGCCAAGCCGACAGAGTCCTCGCTCCCGTCCGCCGCCTTCATCGCCGACGCGCGGGAAAAATCCTCGTCGTCCATCGCCGATAAAATTGCGCGCATACGGTCGAGCAAAGCGTCATAGCATTGCCCGTAAGTTTGCTCGTCCTCGGTCATCAACCCCGGATGCTCACAAAGCTCCTCGGGCGTATATCCGGCCTCCGCCGCCATAAAACGGAGCAACGCACCGAACGCGCCATAGCCTTCGTGCGCCAGCAACAGGAAATATTCGACCCGCGCTTCCCCCGCCGAAAGCGGCGCCCCAGGTAATCCCACACGAATTGGGCTGTGCTTCAGCTCGCAGACCGTCCGATAAAGCGCCGCGGCGTAAGCGTCAAACTCCCATTCTTCCGACAGATTGTCCGAGAAATGGCACGACGCCGCGCACCGTTTGACCTTCGCCTTGATCGTCTCCAAGTTCCATGGCTCAATCACGCGCAAATGGAAATACGCGGTCAGCATATACTCCAGCTCCGCGATTTCCCCG
>CACYUQ010000014.1 GCA_902777615.1 uncultured Selenomonadaceae bacterium | reverse complement strand
GCCAGCGGCAACGACAGCGCGATGGCCTTGGCGCGCCCCGCGAAGATGCGGTTCACCTTGCCCATGAAGGCGTTGCCTTCGTGAAGCACCAGCGGCTTCCGCCGCCACGGCCACGCCCAGCGCAAAGAGACTAATCAGCCAGCCGGCCTGCACAACCGTTACTTGATAAGTTTCAGCAATATAGGGCAGTATACCGATAAAGCCCATTTCCGTGTTGAGAATCCCGAACACGCCTGTCATCAGGATGAATATAAGCAGATTTTTGTTGTCCATGCGTACCACCTTTATCACACGAAACGGCCTGCCCCGTTGGTAAGCAAGCCGTTCCTCCCTTTTCCGTTATTTCAGATTCTCGTCAAAGAACGCGATCAGCCGGTCAAAAGGAATCTTGTCCATCTGGTCGTAGAGGTCCACATGAGTCGCGCCGGGCACGACGATTTCTTCCTTCGGCCCCGCGATCTTTTCGTACACGTTGTCCGAGAAATACTTGGAGTGCGCCTTGTCGCCGGTAATCAGGAGGACCGGCGTTGCGCCGAGCTCGTCGATGTTGTCCATCAGATTGAAATCGAAGAATCCGTAGGGCGTTGTGGAATCCCAGGCCAGCGTGTTCGAGTTGATGGCTCTCGGATGGTAGGCGCGGCCCACATAGTAGCCGTAAAAATCCCGGATGACCGGGTTCGCGTCCGCCGGCAGTTTGTCGGGGAACATGGTGTCAAAGGTCAGGACGCTGCCCTTCGCGTCCACTTCCAATTCATGGGCGCCCCGGATGGACTTGCCCGTCTTGGCCTCCTCATCGCGCATCTTCGCCAGGTGCTTTTTCACGAGCTCGCGCTGCTCCGTCGTGTAATAGGCGCCGTTGTAATGGTCGCTGATGCTCTCGCTCATGTCGTACATGGCCGAGGTCGCCACCGCCTTGATGCGGCTGTCGCTGCCCGCCGCCGTGATGGCCATGCCGGACAGCCCGCAGATGCCGATGGCGCCCACCTGCTCCGGGTTGACGAATTTCAGGTTCGTCACGAAATCCACCGCCGCGTGGTAATCCTCGGTGAAGATTTCCGGCGAGCCCATATTGCGCCGCTCGCCGCCGCTCTCGCCGGTCATGGAAGGATCGAAAGCCACGCCACATATCCGTGCTTTGCCATTTCCTGCGCGTAGAGGCCGGAGGCCTGCTCCTTGACGGCGCCGAAGGGTCCCGTGACGACAACGGCCTTGTATTGTTTCTTGACGTCAAACCCCTGCGGCAGATAGAGATGCCCGGCGACCTCGAAGCCGTAGCGGTTTTGGAAGCGCACATTCTTCGCTTCAATGGTCTTGTCCACGCGGAACACGCGGGTATCGTTGTCCAGATCGCGGATGGAGGCCTCTTTCATCTGCGAGGCAGCGACCAGCGACCGGGTCGGCGTCGCGGCATGAACCGCGCCCGCGCTTCCGAAAGCAAACGTCCCGATCATCATGGCGGCCAAAACGAGCATGGATTTTTTCTTCGACATTTTCATAATAAAAATTCCCCTTTCCGTAAGCTCATCAACATTTTTATCTCTTTGATGAGTTCATTATAGGATAAGGGGAATCATATTACAAATACTTAGTTTCTATCATCTACCATGCTTAAAAAGCATCATACGCTGCCCGCAAACGAGGCCTCGAAGCACGCCATGACCAGGCGCCCCGCACGGGAAAAGACCTGTCCTTTCTTCCATATCAGATAATTGCGGGAACGAAGCTCCGGCATGAGCGGACGGAACACGAGGCCGTCCTCGTCATCCTCGTCCGTCGAAAGCAGCCCCGAGAAGCTCAGGATGCTGCCGAAGCCCTGCTCGGCCATGAAGCGCGCATTGTATACCAAATTATAAGTGCCCACGACGTTCAGTTCCTCCGCACGGCGCCCCAGCCAATGGTCAAACTCCTTTGCCTCCATTGCCTGCCGCGAAACGATCAACGGCTCCCGCGTCAATTCTTCGGCGCGGATCCCTCTCTGTGCCGCCAGCGGATTCGATTGGCGCAGGTACAACCCCCAGACGTCCTCATGGGAAAGCTGCCGATAGGCGTACTCCACCGGCGGCGCGGCGCAGCACAGCAGCCCGAAATCCAGAAGCCCCTTTTGCAGCCGGTCGGTCACCATTTCCTCGTTGCCGCTGGTCAGATGGAGGCGGATCCGGGGATAAGAGATGTGCAGTGGCGCGACGGCGCGGATGATCTCCCGCATCCCTTCCGTCTCGCCGCAGCCGATATAAACGTCCCCCTCCACCATCTCGTCCGCGTGGGCGAACTGCTCCAGAGTCTTGCTGGCGAGAGCGGTGATTTCCTCGGCCCGTATCTTCAGGAACATCCCGGCTTCCGTCAGCTGCGTTTTCCGTTTACCGCGCACGAAAAGCGCCGCCCCCAGCTCCTCCTCCAGCTCCGCGAGCTGCCGGGAAAGGGTCGGCTGCGTCAGGTTCAGTTCCTCCGCCGCCCGGCTGATATTCTCATGACGGGCGACGGCAAGAAAATATTTGAGCACACGAAGCTCCATCCAACCACCCCTTCGCAGACGCCGCCGCGCTCACGTCCAAACGGCGGCGGATTTCCCGCCCTTCGGCATTTCAATCGGAAATGTCCACGTCCGGCGCGATGTGGACGGCGTATCCGGGAAATGCCGTGCTGATTTCTTCGGTAAGGATGCGCACGCCTTCCTTGTGGTCGACGTCGAAGCTCATCACCACGTCGCAGCGCAAGGCCTTCTTTTCCGGTTCCACGTAAAAACCGTGAATCTGAACCGCCCAATCGTGGCTCATGACAATCTCCCGCACGGCCTTTTGCATTTTCGCAGCTTCGTCGTCTCCCGTGTTGTGGGAATAGACGCCGACGCCGACGAGGAAGACGCCGGTTTCCTCCACGATCTTCCGCTCCACTTTCCGCGTCAGCCGATCCACTTCCGCCACGGTCATCGTGTCGGGCAGCTCTAAATGAACGGACGCGAGATTCTTGTCCGGGCCGTAATTGTGCAGGACGAGGTCGTAGGCACCCCGCACTTCCGGCTCCTCGTTCAGCAGTCCCTTGATCTTGCGCGACAGTTCCTTGTCCATGCGCACGCCTAAGACGTCGTCCAGCGTCTCCTTCATCATATCGACGCCCGACTTGATGATGAAGCCGGAAATGACGACGCCCACATAGGCCTCCAGCGAAATGCCCGTATAAAGGAAAATCAGCGCCGAGGCGAGGACGGACAGCGACAGGACCGCGTCGAAGGACGCGTCCGCGCCGGAAGCAATCAGCGCCCCGGAGTTCGCCTTCTCTCCCTGAGCCTTCACATAGCGCCCCAAAACAATTTTCACGACGACGGCAATCCCGATGATGACGAGGCCCACCGTGTCATAGTCCGCCGTTTCCGGATGGAGGATCTTCTTCACCGACTCCACGGCGGAGGTGATGCCCGCGTACAGCACGAGACCGGAAACAATCATCGCGCTCAGGTACTCCACGCGTCCGTAGCCAAAGGGATGCTCCCTGTCCGGCGCTTTTCCCGCCAGCTTCGCGCCGAGGATGGTGACGACCGAGGACATCGCATCGGACAGGTTGTTCACCGCGTCTAAAATCACCGCGATGGAATTTGCGGCGAAGCCGATGACGGCCTTCGCCGCCGCCAGCAGCACATTGGCCAGAATACCGACGACGCTGGTGCGGATGATGATCTTGTCCCGGCTTTCCGCCGAAAGTTCGCCTTGTCTGTCGTTGATTTCATCCGCCATGTCAGTTGTTCACGATATCCTTCGTAATTGTCACGTTTTTCGCTTCCTCGTATTCCATCGTGATGCCGACGCTGAAATGAAGGATATATTCCGGCTGCTCCGGCAGCGGAATCCAATAGCCGTAGGCGTCTTTGCCGAAGGGCCCTTTGTAGGTAATGGCGATGGTTTTCTTTTCGTCCGCCGCCTCGTTGCAGCGGCAGCCCTTGTGCTGCTCCGGCTTGCCGTAGGACGAGCATTTCGAACCCGCCTTGATGCCGAAGGATTCCGCCTTCTTGTTCGCGGCGATGATTTCCCTGCTCTTCTTGATCAGCAAAATCGGCTCGGGAAACCCGTCCCACATCATATGGAACGCGCGAATGATCTCTTCGTTGGCCACGACGTAACACCTTCCTTACAAAATGACTTCTTTATTGTCCAGGATTGCCCGGCCGGGCGCACAGGCGGGGCAGTCGCACCATTTGCCGCCGGAGGCGATCAGCTCCCTGAAATGCGCCGCCATCTGCGCCGCTGCTTCCGCGCCGAAAATCTTTTGACCGGTCTCCGATTCAAAGAAATGCAAGGAATCCTCGGCGGTCTGCACGTCTTTTTCCAGCTCGGCGACGAGCTTCGCGCTCAGGGCCTTTTCGTCAGGCGTGCCCACTGATTCCAGCCATTCTTGGGCCAATGCTTTCAGCGGTCCGTAACAGCTCGGCGCCGCAATCAGGTCTTTTACTTTCTCGGTGATTTCCGCTTTGGTCATTTTCATGTCCCCCACTTTTATAAACGATTACGCTTTCAGCTTGAACACCTTTTTCTGCATGCCGCAGACCGGGCAGACGAAGTCCTCCGGCTCCGCGTCGAGGTCGCCAATGTACTCGTAGCCGCAGCAGCCGCAGACGTAAATCTTCTTGCCCGCCACGTCCAGCGTCTCGGGCTTGTACTTTTTCAAGAGCGCCTCCAGCATCTCGCCGTGGTGGCCTTCCTGCTTCGCGAAAATCTCCATCTCGTCGGCGGCCTCGGTCAGCCCCGCCGCGCGATATTTGTCCGCCATTTCCTTGACGGTCGTATCGCCGCGATACTCGGCGGCCATCACACCGCGCACCAGCATCCAGAAATCCTGCGGCACTTTGGCGTTCAGCGTCGCGTAGAATCCCGCGTGTACCGCCTCCTGATTCGCCGCCTCGATAAATGTCTTCGACACGTCCTCCAGTCCCTGTTCCTTCGCGAGCCGCGCCAGCGCGTAGTACATCATCGTGCCATTCGCCTCGGCCTTCGCCATCATCTCCGAAATCGGCTCCAACGGGGTTCCCTTTGTCAATCCGTGCAAACTCATTTCTTTCTCTCCTTTCGTCAAAGAAAAAACTTCATACTATACTCATTTTATCATTTTCCTATCGGCTTTCAATCTTTTGTCAATTCCTTTCGCATACTACGCTCCGCGTCAGGAGACAAGGGCCTTTCCGATTTCATACGCTTCCGCGCACTGCTTCGGGAAAACCTCTTTGCGGTAGGCTGCCTTTTCCGGCTCGTTGAAGATCGAGGACTCGTACTTCGAGTAATCACTGAATTGATAGGTGTTGTACGCCCAAAGGGTTTTCGTTTCTGCCTTCAGGATTCTCGCCGCGGAGCCTTCGTAAATCCCCAGCCGCTCCCGCATATTGAATTGCTCCACATGGGCCTCCGTCATGTTCATGGTGTAAATGAAAGCGTGGGGCAGGGACTTCGGAAACACTGTGGGAATCTCCTCACTGTAAATGTAGTTCGAGAAGAAAAGCCGCTCGATGAAGGCGAGCATCCCTGCGGACATGTTCATGAAATAGATCGGCGCGCCCATGATCAGCGCGTCCGCTTCCTTCACGCGCTCCAAGACCGGTGCGAGATCGTCCTTCAGCGCGCAGACGCCGTGTGCGACGTCCTTACGCTTGCAGTAGAAGCAGCTTAGACAGCCCGTGAACTTCAGGCCGTAAAGATGAACCAGTTCCGTTTCCGCCCCCGCTTCCGCCGCGCCGCGAAGCGCATGCTGCAAGAGCTCCGCCGTGTTGCCGTTCCGCCGCGGGCTGCCGTTGATCGCGATGATTTTCTTCATATCTGTCCCCCGTTTCTTTACCCAGCGTCCGCGTCAGGCACCTGGGCATGATGATCCATACCTGTATTATTGCATATTATGGAACCTTTCACAACGATAAACAAAAACAAAAGGAGCGGCATCTGTTTTCTATAACAGAAGTCGCTCCTTTTGTTTAATTTCTCATACCCAGTCGTTTTCGCCGTCAAAGCTCCACTGCTTCCAAATCTTCCGGTACAAAAATCCGCCCCGGAAAATGCTGGCGTCCCTCTTCGACATACAGCCGCTTTCGGCCTTCGCCCGACTTGTCCTCCGTATGATACAGCAGCAGGTTCTCCACGTTCAGGCGCGCGGCGGTCCGGCACGCGTCCATGACGGTGGAATGGTGCTTTTCGTATGGGTCGAATATATCGGCCTGCGAATGAAGGCAAAAAGCTTCGTGCAGCAGCCATTTGCTGTTTTCCACATAGGCCCTGCAGGCTTCGTTGTACGGCTCGTCCCCGCAGCAGGCAAGCGTCTCGCCGTTTTCCAGCTCCATGCGAAACCCGAATTGCTTCGCTTTGCTCGAACAGATGTCAAAAAATACCGTCTTGTGCCCGCAGATGGTTCGTTCTTCGCCGTCCCTGACCGCGACAAGACGGAGCCTGCCGTCGACATGGCGGCTCTCCTTTTGCGGCAGCAGAGTTTTCGCGGCGTTTCGGAGAATCGAGATTACTTCGTCGTTGGCATAGATGTTCGCCTCGCCCTTGTATTCGCCGTGGGTCATGAACTGGCAGATCATCCGCGTCATCCATACGATTCCGAGCAGATGATCAATGTGCTTGTGGGTGACGAATATCTCCCGCAGCTCCATCCAATCGAATCCGCCAAGGGCGAGCTGGCGGAAGATGCCGTTGCCGCCGCCGCCGTCTGTCATAAAGTGTTTGTCCCCGTCGCTGATGACAAAGCAAGTGTTGTATCGTTTCGTCGCCAACGCGTTCCCCGTTCCCAACATTGTCAGTTTCATACGTATCCTCCGATTCCACAGGCAGGAGCACGCCGCCCCCTGTCCGACACGTAGGAATGCTGTCCTCTACCTGTATTATCGCATATTGTGGATGATTCCACAACGATAAACAAGAATACCGTGCCGCTTGCGGAAAAGGATTCTTACAGGATACGCTTTCCCGCACTGCTTCGGGACGGCCGCTTTTTCCGGCTCGTCGAAAATCGAAGTTTCGTATTCCGGCCCGGCTCCCTTGTTTTTCTATCCCGTGTATGCGTCCTTCGCCGTATTGGCGAAATTCTGCTTTTCCAGCCACAGCCGCTCTTCCTCCGTCTCGGGAATGTCGATCCTCTCGATTTTGAAAATGACGGGCCGCGTGCCGTCGTTGCAGCAGGCAATCATCATTCTCTCGTCGTTCGTCCATTTGTGCATGATCGAGCCGCCCTGCAGCGCTGTGTACACATACCGGCTGATGGCGTCCCATGCCTCGCCGCAGAATTTGCCGTCCATCAGACGGTAAAAATCGTCTTGTTCGCTTGTCCGCTTCAGCAAAAACGTATCCCCTGCCTTGAAGCACGGGCACGGCCCCGATTTCGGGTCGGCCAGATATTTCTCCTGATACTCGGCGAACACCTTTGTCTCCAGTACCGTTATCCTGCATTCGTGCTGCATAAAACCACTCCCCGCTTTTCAATTCGCAAACCGTCGTCAAAGAACAATTTCCGCTTCCATTTTACAACCGGCTTCGGGCGTCGGCAATAAAAAAGACGGATAGCGAGAAAAGCGCCGCCCCCCATGCGTCAGATTTTGGATCTGATTTATGGGGGGCGGCGTGTTTTGATCTCACATTCACGAACGTTTTTGCGACTCGATTCGCTTTTATCGTTCCAGCCCTTTGACGGGAACGCCGCTGGCGCCGAAAAGCTGATTCCGTACCAGCTTCCCCAGTTTTGCGATGTCCTCGTCCTTGCGGTCGCCGTAAATCACCAGCTTGTCCAGCGCATCGGTCAGTGCGCGATACTCGTCGTCCGAGAGCGCGACCTCCGCCGCGCCGAGATTCTCCCGGATGCGCTCGTCCTTCCTCATGCCGGGGATCGGCACGACAAAAGGCCGCTTCATCACCCACGCCAGCGAAATCTGCGCGGGGGTCGCGCCCTTCTCGGCGGCGAATTTTTCCGCCAGTTCCACCACGGGGCGGTTCTTTTTCACATTTTCCTTGCTGTACCGTGTAATGGTGCGGCGAATATCGTCTCCCTTGAACTCGGTATTCGCGCCGATTTTTCCGGAGAGCAGCCCGCCCGCCATTGGCGCGTAAGCCATGAAACCGATCCCCAGCTCTTCGCAGACGGGAAGTTCTTTTTCCTCCCACTGGCGCGCCATCATCGAGTATTCGCTTTCCACCGCCGTAAGCGGCGTCACCTTGTGGGCGCGTCGAATCATGTCCGCAGTGACCTCCGAAAGTCCCCAGCCGAGGATTTTCCCTTCCCGGATCAGCTCGCCAAACCACACCGCCAATTCCTCCACCGTCGCGTCATCCTCCGGCGGCAGACGATGGACGAGATACAAATCGAGATGGTCGGTTTGCAGCCGCTTCAGCGAATCCTCCAGCGCGCGGCGAAGGCCCTCTCGCGACGTCTTGCCCTCCGGAAAGTCCTGCCCCGGCAACGGCGACGGCGAATACTTACTGACCAGCGCAATTTCATCGCGTATGGGCGCGAGCGCTTTGCCGACCAGAGCCTCGTTGCGAAACACGGCATAAACCTCCGCCGTATCGTATAGCGTGCATCCCATCTCATGCGCCAGCCGGATCAACCGGATGGATTCTTCCTCCGGCGGAATTTCGCCATATCCCGTGCTGAATCCCATGCAGCCGAGTCCCACCGCCGACACTGTAAGATTTCCGAGCTTTCTCGTTTTCATTTTCTTTCCTCCCGTTTTCACTTTTATCAACACCTGTTGTATGATATTATAAAAAGCGAAAACAGCAGCATCAACCGACAATCGCTCCCTGTTTGTCGGTTTTGAAGCCGGGGGACAAAATGCGAAAAAATCCGGAAATCACGGCAATGACAAAGCAGGCGTTCATTGACGCCTTTTGCCTGTTGAGCCAAGGAAAACCAACGGAAAAAATCACGGTACGGGAGCTTTCCGTGCGGGCGGGATACAACCGCTGCACCTTTTACCAGTATTTCTCGGACGTTTACGCGGTGCTGGAAACCTTCGAGGATCGGGTTGCCGCGCAAGTGAAGGAAAATTTTCGGGTGGCCATAGAGCCGGAAGATTTCGGAAAGACGTTCCTCAATGCCTTTATGCGCATCCACAGGGAACAGGCGCCTTATTTCGACCTCCTGCTCCGTCCGGCGAATCGCGCCCGCTTCTCCGAAAAGCTCATCGCGGAAGTCGGCCCCATCTTAGCGGCGCGGTTTCATCTGCCGCCGGAAGACGAACGCTCCGGCCTCTTGACGGAACTCTACCTGTCCACAGCTCTTGCCGCCGTCGCCCGATGGATCAAAAGCGGACGAAAGCTCCCGCTCCCGGAGTTCTCCGCCTTGCTCCGCGACGTCCTGTCCTCCGGCGTGCTGCCCGCGATGCGAAAGCAAACGAAGAATAAGCTGTCGTAGACTGAGAGAATGAACAAACGATAACAGAGGAAGCCTGGTCTATCGGCAAAGCTGGAACAATACCTCATACGGCAGGAATCAACATCAAGGAAGAATCTCCCCACAGGGAAAAACTCTTTTTTGCTTCGGATTATCAGTAAGGAGCGTATCCCTCCATCTTGAAACGCTTGGAAGGAACGAATCTGATGAAGACAGTTGGGGACGGCCATGTCCATCAAAAAATTGCGGTAAGAAAGTTGGAATTTCTTACCGCAATTTTTAATATGCGCTATATCGCCTTATTCCCCGCTTTGCTTTTCTCGCGCAGAAGCCCTAAGAAGCTCCGGAACGTGCTGTCCATAAAGCGGTCGCGCCGCCAGACGAAGGAAATGTCCGCCCATGCGTAAGGCTCGGGCACTGCGTGGCAAATCAGCCCCTTCGCGGCGGTATAGACGGAGGCGAGGCTTTCCGGGAACAGCGCCGCGCCTAGTCCGGCGCTGACGCTCGCCAGGAGCGACCCGATGGAATCGAACTCCACGGCGCGCTCCGGGAAAATTCGTTCCGCGTCAAGCCATTCCTCCAGGCTTTGTCGGTAGGAGCAGCCGTGAGGCAATACCAGGAGCGGCCCCGCCAACAGATTGGCGACGGGGGTTGTTTCCGTTCCCGTCGCCGAGAAAAGAGCCAGCCGCTCACGGCGCACCGGGACGGACGAAAGCTCCGCGTGTCCCGTCGCGCCGGCCACGAAAGCTCCGTCCAGCGTGCCGTCCAGCACGCTCCGCATCGACGCCTGTGAAACGCCGGTTTTCACTGTCAGGGAGACGCCCGGGCATCGGCTGTGATATTCGGCCAAAAGCACGGGAATGAATGTGATGGCCGCTGACTCCATCGAGCCGACAGAGAGGCTTCCCTTTGCCGTGCCGTCGTCCCGGACGACGCTTTCTGCTTCCTCCAAAAGATGAACCAGCCGATCAGCGTAGGCCAAAAGCGATTCGCCTTTTTCCGTCAGCGTCACGCCATGCGCGTGACGGCGAAACAGCGGCGTTTCCAGTTCCCCTTCCAACTGACGGATTTTTGTGGAAAGATTCGACTGCGCGTAATTCAGCTTTTGCGCCGCTTGGGAAAAGCTGCCCTCCCGCGCCACAATCCGAAAGTACCGAAGCGACTGCAAATCCATACTTATTCACCCCACGCCAAGAAAACGGGAAAAATCACTTCTGCCGCTTGCGGATTTCCGTGACCGGAACGCCGCCGATGCCCCAGTTGTCGGTGTCCACCTCGTCAATGGTAACGACCGTCGTCTTTTTGTTCTTGCCGAGCACGTCGTGCAGAAGATTCGTTGCGCCTTCGATGAGCTGCCGCTTCTGGTCGGCGGTCACTTCTCCCTCTTTCGTGATCTTGATGTTGACATACGGCATAATGAAAACCTCCTCATGAATTGATCCGCCGAACGGCGGGAAAACGCCCCCGTATCATCCTCGGAAGCGGTACGGGCAACAACAAAAGAACGCTCGCCAACAGTACGCAAAGAATACCGGCGGCCGTCCTCGGCGTCAACTCCTCGGAAAAAACGAGCCAGCCGATTCCCACGCCCGTCAACGGCTCAAAGGTACTGAGCAGCGACGCCCGCACCGCGCCGCATCGAGAAAGTCCTTCCTGAAAAAGCGCCAGCGCCAGCGCCGTCGCGAAAATCGCAAGGGCGAGTATTGCGCCCCACGCCGTATTGTCCAGCGCGAACGTCAGCGCGCCTTTCCACGCGGCGACGGCGGCTATTTCCGCCGAAGCCATCAGCGAAAGCCAGAACGCCATCGTCAAGACGGGAAGCGACGCGAGGCTGCTCCTGCCTAGGAGTACGATGTACATCGCATAAGTCGCGCCGGAGGCGACAGCCAGAAAAAGACCCGTCGCCCCTTCCGCCTCCCCGCCCGTAAACTGGCTCACGCCGACTGTGCCAAGGACGGCGCAAATCATTTGCCTGCCATTGGGTCGGACATGAAAAAACAGCGCCGAAAACAGGATGACCATGACCGGAAACGTGAAATGCAGAGCCGTCGCCAGCCCCGAATCCATATAATCATACGACGCGAACAGCAGCACCGGGGTAACGGCGTACAATACCGAAAGCGGCAGTATTTTCAGAAGCTGCCGCCATGACACTCGAAACGGCGCATCGCGCCGAAAGGCAAGCACTGCCAGCAGGAAAACGCTTCCGAAGAAAAAACGTCCCAGCGCAGACGTATACGCGTTGCTGCCATGCTCCGCGGCAATTTTCGCGAAAAGCGGCATCAGGCCGAACAGGACGGCGCTCGTAATGACGCAAAGCTCCCCGACGCGCGTCCGATCGTACGTCGGCGCGTTCATGGATTGACCTCGGGCACTGCCAGCGAGAAATGCACGATCAGCTCCGTGTAATCCTTTTCTTCCATTGCGGCGCCCTCCCGTAAAATCATTTCGGTTGTTCTTATTTTATAACGAATAACCAGAAAGGGAAAGCAAATAATATATATGGTGGTATCTGTTTTCTATATATGAAAAAACGATAGCCGTATCGTGAATCCGGTTCTTCCCAAAGAAAAACTTTCAGTATAAAATACAGGCAAAAGAAACCGCTTCTTTGCGGCGGGAAGAAGGATGCTTATGAAATCCATGGACAAATCCATCTACTATTTCGCGCTGGGACACGCCTGCGTCGATTGGGCGCAGAGCGCGATTCCCGCGCTTTTGCCGTACTTCATCGCGAACTACGGGCTGTCATACCAGGAGGCGGCTTCGCTGGTCTTCGCGAACGTGCTGCTTTCCTCGGTGCTCCAGCCTCTTTTCGGATATTACTCCGACAAGATTTCCCTGCCCTGGTTTATCCCGCTGGGACCGCTTTTCTGCGGACTCAGCATCACGATCATCGGGTTTTCTTCGTCTTATTGGACGATTTTCGCCGCCGCGATGGTCTGCGGCCTCGGCAGCGCGCTGTTCCATCCGGAGGCGGCGCTTTTCGCGGGACGGATTACCGGGGCGCGCAAGGGGCAGGCAATGTCCACCTTTTCCGTCGGCGGCAACGCCGGATTCGCGGTCGGCCCGATCGTCGCGGGCTTCTGCGCCTACACCCTCGGCATCCATTCGCTGGCGCTGTTCGGCGTCGTGAACGCGGCGGCGGCCTTCGCCATCGCCCGGCTGCTTCCCCGCATGACGAAGTCCGCCGAAGCTTCGAGCCCGCAGGCTTCGCGGGAATCGTCCCGTCAGCGGAAAAACGACTGGGTGTCCTTCGGACGCTTGTCCGTGACCATTTTCGCCCGTTCCCTCGGCTTCACGCTTTCCAATACCTTCATCCCGATTTTCTGGGTCAGCATTCTCGGAGCCACGCCGAAGCAGGGAACGATGGCGCTCTCCCTGCTCTTCACCATGGGCGCCCTGTTCACCTATTGCGGCGGCCTGCTCGCCGACCGCGTCGGGTTCGTGCCCGTCCTGCGCGGCGCGTTTGTGCTGATGGTTCCGGCCATGTTTTTCCTCGTGAACAGCGAAACCGTCCTGTTCGCCTCGTTCCTGCTCGTGCCGGCAGCAATCGCGCTCTTCTTGCCGTACAGTCCGGTCGTCGTGCTGGGACAGAAATATCTGGGCAAGAACGCCGGCTTCGCTTCGGGCGTCACCCTCGGCCTGACGACGACCATCGGAGGCGTCTTCGCGCCCGTCGTCGGCTGGGCCGCCGACCGCTGGGGCCTCGCCGCGGCACTCCAAATCCTCTGGATTGTCGGCGCCCTCGGAGCGGCCGCCTCCTTCACGCTGAAAGAGCCAAAGGAATAATATTGCCGGGCTGCGCCGCCGGATGCAGCGGCAAAAGGAGCGGCTTCCCTGCGTAAGCCGCTCCTTTTGTTTTATTTCTCATACCCTATCTTTTTCGCCAGTCTCCTTCTTTGCCACTTCTTTCACGGCTTTATTATGCGTCATATCAACATTTTCCGCAGCGCGTCCGTCATATCCCCGATAAACGCGTTTCGCGTGGATTCGTCTAGTTCGAGAATCGACAAGTACGGGTTCAGGTCTTCCAATTCCACAAGCAGGAGCTCGCCGTCCCGTGTCCGGCAGGCGTCCACTCGCTGGATCCCGTTTTTGATGTCGTTCCATCGGATGAATTTTTCCGCAAACGCGAGGTCTTCGCGGCTCGCCTCGTATGGCTCCAGCTTCCACCGCTGCGATTTGTCCGGTGCATACATAGCGTATTCCGGCTTTTCGTTGATGAAGTAAAAGGAAACTTCATACCGAAAATCAATCGCGGGCTGAATCAGGTATTTCCCGACGCCCAGGTTCCTTTTTCGGAGTTCGCTGCCCGTCAAAAATTCGAGGCCGATGGAATCCGCGCCGTCCTTCGGCTTTATGACGTAAGCGTCCGTATCCGGCAGGCGGCCTAAATTTTCTATCGCGTCTATCGTCGGAATTACCGGATACCCTGCCAGCGTCAGGTCGATCAGGTATTGCTTGCCGCGCATATCGGCTTTTCCTGTAAAATCGTTAAAAGTTTTGAGATTGTTTTTTTGCACCCTTTGTACGAAGGACGCGTAAATGTCCTTGAAGCCGCTGACCGCCCCGGTATTCCGAAACACCACTAAGTCGACCGCCTCCTCAAAGGCTTCGGAATTTTTTGGGTGACATATCGCTATGTCGAAATGTTCTTTGAGCCGTCCGGTGATGTATAAGTCTTCCTCGTAATATCGCCGGCCCTTTGCTTCATAATACAAGTCAGTCAGGTATAAAATCTTTTTCATGTCCGATCTCCCGTCTCGTGCTCCGCCCGGTGTGCAGGATAATATTTCGTACTCGTATTATCGCATATTGCAATTTCCCGCACAAGCATAAAAAGCATTCCACGCGAAGCCGTCCAATATGATTTCGGACATCATCCCCTTGCATTTTCCCGCGCAGCGTGGGACAATGAACATATCTAGAAACAACAGAAAGCCAAAGGTATCAGGAAATCGCGGGAGGCGATACCATGAAACAGAAAACATACTGCGCGAATACGATGGAAGAATTATCAGCGGCGCTGTCGGACATCGCAGCGTCGAGCGAATATCACGAGGCGTCGGACGTACTCGTACATGTGCTTTCGGACCTTTTGCCGCAGGCGCGGGCGGCGGAGGTGCTGGCGAATGTACGCGCCGCGCTGCCCAGGGCGAAGACCTTGGGGCTTTCTGTCAACAAGTTCCGCGAGCAGGCGGACGAAACACTGAAAAACGTGCATCTTTCTGTGTGCTTTTTCACGCACTCGAAGGTGGAAGTGCGCGAGTACGACGAAGAGGGCGATCTCACGGCGCTGGGCGAGAAAATCGCGGCGGAGCTTTCCGCCCGCCCCGAAATCAAAGGCGTCGAGATATACCATGGCGGCAGCTCTATCGCTGTCGAGGATTTTCTCGCGGCGGCGACGAAAGGTCATGAGGACGTCCCGTTTTTCGGCTCGGAAATGCAGACGACGGATTTCGCGAAATACGACGAACGCGCTTGCCGAAATTTCTTCATGGAAATGGCCGAGGGCGTCGTCGGCGAGCTTTTCATCATGGGCGAGACCGTGCGGAAGGTCGGCCTGGTGCTGGCGTTCTACATAGGCGACGACCTTCACATCAAGGCGGACGCGGTCTTCGGCTGGAAGACGCTTGGCCGCGAGCTGGTCGTGACCGAAGCGGAGGACGAGTTTATTGCCGCGCGAATCAACGATATGCCCGCGACGGAAATCTACCGTAAATATTTGCAGGTCATGCCCGACGAGTATTTCCTGTTCAACATCTGCGAATTCCCGCTGGTGCAGAAGCAGGGCGACCGGCTGCTGCCCCGCGTGCCGCCGATGCACGACGAGCAGCACCGCCTGTATTTCATGGGGCGCGTCCGTGTGGGCGACCGGCTGCGGCTGACCTACGGCAATTCCGCCGACATTCTGTTCAACACATGGCAGGCCAGCGAGGATATGCGTTTGTTCGGGCCAGAGTACATCCAGCTGATTCCCTGTGCGAACCGCACGCTGTTTTTAAAAGAACAGGCGCATTACGAGGTGGACATGTACAGCCGCTACCTCGCACCTGCGGTCTTCGGCGGCGGCGCTGAGCTTTACCGATTCAAAGGCTACGGCGGCGTACTGAACAGCACGCTGATTGCCGTCGGCATGCGCGAGGGAGAGGCGATGATTGCGCCGCCAGCGGAGTGCCCAATGCAGGCTTTGGCGGAAGAAGCGCATTTCGTTCCGCTCTCTGACCGATTGGCTGCTTTCGTGGACGTGGCCTCGCAGGAGCTGGCGGAGGAAACGAAAAAAGCTAAAGCCGCGAATGTCGCGAAGTCCCGATTCTTGTCGAGCATGTCCCATGAAATCCGCACGCCCATCAACGCCATCATGGGCATGAATGAAATGATCCTGCGGGAGGCGAGGAACCCAGCCATTCGCGAATATGCCGAGAATATTCGCTCCGCCAGTGAAAGCTTGTTGGGCATTGTCAACGACATTCTTGACTTCTCGAAAATCGAGGCGGGCAAACTGGAAATCCTGCCCGTGGAATACGAGATCAGCTCCATGTTGAACGACTTAGTGAACATGGTCAAGGCACGGGCGGAGAAAAAAGGACTGGAGCTCTACGTCGAGGCGTCGCCGGAGCTGCCCACGCTGCTGTTCGGCGACGAAATCCGCATCAAGCAGGTCGCGACGAACATTTTGACCAACGCGGTCAAGTACACGGAAAAAGGCAGCGTGACGCTTCGCGTCTCCTTTGAGAAGGCGGGCGGGCAGAATATCTTCCTGCGCTTTGCCGTCCAAGACACGGGTATCGGCATCAAGCCCGAGGATCTTGACAAACTTTACAACGCTTTCGAGCGCATCGAGGAAGCGCGGAACCGCACCATCGAGGGGACGGGGCTCGGCATGAATATCACGAAGCGACTGCTGGAACTGATGGGCAGCCGTCTTGAAGTCGAGAGCGTTTACGGCGAAGGATCGACTTTCTCCTTCATGGTGGAGCAGCGGGTCATGAACTGGGCTCCCATCGGGAATTTTGAGGAAGCGTATCGCCGAACGGCAGTCCGACAGCAGGCTTATCGCGAAAGTTTCACCGCGCCGGAGGCCCGTGTGCTTGTGGTGGACGACACGAAAATGAACCTGACGGTCATGAGGGGTCTGTTGAAATCCACGAAGGTCCAAATCGACGAAGCGGAAAGCGGGCAGGAAGCGCTGACGCTGACGGAAAAAAAGAACTACGACGTGATTTTCCTCGACCATCGGATGCCGGGTATGGACGGCGTGGAGACGCTGGTCTCCCTTCGGATGCAGCTGCACGGGAAAAACAGCGACACGCCCGTCATTTGCCTGACGGCGAATGCCGTTTCCGGCGCGCGGGAATGGTATCTTGAACGCGGTTTTAACGACTACCTGACGAAGCCGGTCAAAGGCGAGCAGCTCGAAGCGATGCTGGTCAAGTATCTGCCGCCGGAGCGCGTGACGATGTCCGGCGCCAGCGTGTCCAAGGGCGAAGGGGAAGGGGCACTCCCGGCGTGGCTGCTTTCCTCCGAAGCGATGGGCAACGTGCTCGACGTCGAGGCGGGGCTGCAATTCTGCGGCTCGGCAGAGGACTATCTTGCCGTGCTGCGCGTCTTCCAGGAATCGGCGGCGGAAAAAGCCGACGAAATCCAGCGGCTTTTCGAGGCGAAGGACTGGAAAAACTACACGACGAAGGTTCACGCGCTGAAAAGCTCGGCGCGCGTCATCGGCGCCGCCGAGCTGTCTGACCGCGCGGCGCGGTTGGAAGACGCGGGCAACCGGCTCTATGTGGAGGAAATCGCGGCAGACACGCCGCTGCTCCTTGCACTCTATCGCGCCAGCGGCGAAGCCCTAGCTCCGCTGAAAGAGCCAAAACAAAACGATGAGAGCCTGCCGGAAATCGACATGGCGTCCCTTCGCGAAGCCTACGCGGCCATTCGTGAAATGGCGTCGTCTTTCGATTACAAGAGCATCCAGTTCGTACTGGACGACCTCGCCAAAAGCCGCGTGCCGAAGGAAGCGGCGGAACGCCACGCCCGCCTCGTGGAAGCGGCGAAAAAGCTGGATTGGGACGGGTTGAAAAAGATTTTGGAAGAAGCATAAAGAGAGGGGACGGATTGAAATCCGTCCCCTCTCTTTATTTCTGCATTTCGTGCAGCTGCTCGTATTTCTTTTTCTCGAAAAATTCCTCCAGCGATTTGAGGAGCGTGGCCCTGTCCGTTGATTTCAGGAGGTAGCCGTCAGGCTTCAGCGCGAGGACTTTCATCACGCTCTCCCGGTCGCCCTTGCCCGTCAGGAAAATGACCGGAATCGAATCCACCTTCGTCTCGCTACGGATCATTTCCAACACTTGCGGGCCGCTTGTTACGGGCATTTCGTAGTCCAAGAGGATCAGGTCCGGCTTGTTGTCCGCGATGTACATCAGCGCCTGCGCGCCGGACGTGACGGGCGTGACCCGGTATATGCCGGAAAGCCAGTCTGTGACCATTTTCAAAAACGCGTTGTCGTCGTCCACCAGTAAGATGCTCTTTCGCCGCGCGTTCTCGTCATTGACCTGCACGAGATGCTCCAGCTCGTCGAGCAGCTTCTTGATGTCCAGCGGACGCTCAAAGCTGGCCGCCACCAGCGCGGCGGGAACCGTTTCCTCCACCGTCGCCAGCTCCATCGGATTGCCGATCAGAATCAGAAGTTTGTCCTCCTCGGTGCAGAGGTCTTTCAAATAAACGAGCAGATCGGAAGCCTCCGAGACGAAATCTCCAAGATAAAAAATCAGGATGTCGGTTTCCTTGTGCTTCGCGTTCACGGCGGCCACTGTCGCGTCCACCGGCAAAATCGCGTATCCGGCTTCCTCCAGATTCTTCTGGATGGCGTTCACCATGAACGACGCGCCGTTTCGGATCATCATCGCTTTCTTTTCCATATCCGGCTCCTCCCCGCCTCACAACTTATTCTTTTATTTTACCAAATGCAGGCAAAAAAGCAATCCCACTCAAGTTGCGGAGACTTGCCATTTTTTAGTCACGGAATCGCTGCCCCGTACACGGAAAGAAATTCCGGCAAAAAACAGGTCGCGCTGCAAAATCATCAAGCTGCTGCAGGAGTCGGCGGATTACATCGATTGGAAGCAGCAATATGACGATATATTGTCAGGCAGGCAGGAATACCGCAGCGACCCGATTCCTTGAAAGAGTGAACGAAGCCTTTGCGGCGCCCCCGTTTGACAAAACAAAGTTTGCCGGTTATACTGTTAGTCAGCTAACTATTTAATCGTGAAGGAGGACTTCATGAAGCAATCAATGATGCCGTCCCGCGCGGAATTGGAACGCCATGCCAAGACCGTGCCGGAAATCCATCCCAGCGAAGTACTTGCGATGCTGACGATCCTGCAGACTGCGGGCACAATCCAAAGCCGAATCATGGACGTCTTGCAGAGGGATTACCGGCTCTCGGAGGGGAAGCTCTGCGTGATGATCCAGCTTCATCAGTCGCCGGAGGGCTGCGCGCCGTCCACACTGGCGGAGCGGGCGGGTATTACCCGCGCGTCGGTCAGCGTGATGCTCCGAAATTTGGAAACAGAAGGATTTGTGACCCTCGTTTCCGACGACGAGGATCGGCGGGCAAAATGCGTGCGCCTGACGAAAAAAGGCCGCGCCTTCCTGGACGAAGTGCTGCCTGAGCATTATCTCCGCATCACGAAATTGATGGGACGACTGACGGCGGAGGAGCAAAAGACACTGACCGGGCTCTTGGAAAAGCTGGCGTCTTAATAATTCTTTTCCTTGCAAAAAGAGCAATGTATGCCCTTATAGTTAGATGGCTAATCAAATGAAAACGGGGGAACCACAATGGACTTGTCAAACAGGACGACAAAAATCGGAATCGGATTGCTGGCGCTGCTTCTCATCGCGGGGCTGACGCTTTTTTACAGCGGCAGCGACGCGGTGGCGGTGGCACTGGAAAAGAAGGAAGGCATCCTGACGGCGGAGCAGGTGAAAGTGGCCTTCGACTCCGTAGGCGGCCGCATGGTGAACGAGGCCGTGCAGGAAGGCCAGACGGTGAAGAAAGGCGACGTGCTGATGGTCATCGACAGCACCGACGTCGACCTCGCCACCCAAAAGCTGAAAGCGCAGATCGCCCAACTCGACGCGACGATCCGATCCCAGGAAGAAAGCGTGCGGCTCGGTTTCTCCCGCATCGACAACGAAGAAGTGCAAAGCCGCCGCTCGGTGGACGCCCAGCGCGCCTCGGTGACGGCGGCGCAGGCGACGTTCACGCGGCAGTCGCTGGAATACGACCGCGCCGTGCAGCTTCGCGGCGAAAGCGTCATTTCCCAGTCGGAAATGGACGCGGCGCAGGCGGCCTACGACACGGCGCGGGCGAATCTCGCCGCCGCCGAGGAAGGACTGGCCCGACTGCTCTCCGGCGCAGCGGACACGGGAAACACCGACGCGATGGCGCTGCCCACCATCGAGCAGGCGCGGAGCGAGACGCGGAACCGGGAGAATGACGTGGAGGCCCTTCGCCAGCAGAAAAAAGCGCTGGAAGTCCAGCTGAAGGAACTGGGAGTTTCCAAGGAACGGTTGACGCTCCGGGCGCCGGAGGACGGGCGTATCCTGAAGATCATCGCGAAGCAGGGCGAGATGATCGCGCCGAACGTGCCGGTAATCCTGCTGGAAAGCACCCGATATTATTATGATATCTATCTGAGCGAAAAACAGATCGTGAACCTGCGCGAGGGCGACACATTAACCGGCAAGACTGTCGCCGGGGACAGGAAAGTGGACGGTACGATCCGGCTGATTGCCCAGGCGCCGGGCTTCGCCGACCTGAAGATGTCGCGCGAGAAAGGACAGGCGGACCTCACCGCATTTCAGGTCCGCGTCTACACCGAGCCGACGGAGGGGGTACTGCCGGGCATGACGATAGGAGTGGACGCCAATGGATTCCATTAAGGACGAAATCGAGTTCCTGTTGTCGGGAAAAGGAATGCCGTACCAAAAAGTTTCTTTGGTGGTCGCCATAGTCGTCGCGGTGTTCTTCACGCTGGCGCTCTACAACAACAGCATCCGCGACGCTCGCGTGGCCGTCATCGACCTCGACAACTCGAAATACAGCCACGAGCTGACACAAAAGATCGACGCGTCGCCCTTCATGCACGTCACGGCAATCCTCAACACCCCCGCCGACCCGAAAGCCCTCTGCTATCAGGATCAAGCCATCGCCGTGATCTGCCTGCCGAAGGGTCTCGAAAAAGCGCGGTACACGGACGGCGCGTCGGGCAGCATCGGCGTCTATTACGATTATACGAACACGGCACAACACGCCGATATCATGGAGGCGCTGCCGGAAATCGTCGCCACGGAAAACGCCATGGCATCCGGCGGCGCGGGGGGCGGCATCCAGCTTTACAGCCGCCGCCTGTTCAACCCCGCCGCCTCCACGGCGAACGGCGAGACGCAGGGCTTCCTGTTCTTCTTCTCGTCCATGTTCTTCGTCTTCGCCACCATCGGCATGGTACCAAGGCTCAGGCTCGAGCACAAATGGGAACCTTTGCTGAAAAACGGCTCCCCCTTCGACCTGATGCTCCGGCTAGTTCCCTACGGCGTCTGCCTGCTGGTCGCGTTCTTCGTGGGCATGGCGATTCTCCGGGTTTGGGGCGACATGGTCATCGGCGGGCGCATGATCTGGTTCTTCCTGTCCCAGTTCTTCTACATCTGGGTGCTGGGCATGATGTCGCTGCTCTTCGGCTGGTACGCGCTGAATCCCGGCGTCGCCGCCAGCGGCATGATCCTGTTCCTGCCGGGGGGCTTCATCCTTGGAGGAGCCACGGGGCCGGTGCCGATCCTGTCGAAATGGGTGCTGGTGCTGTCCCATTTCTTCCCGCTGACGTGGGAATTCCATCTCGTGCGCGACTTCGTGACGAGAGGCGCGGGCTTCTGGGACTGCGCGCGTCTCTTCGGACTGTTCCTCGTCTATATCGCAGTTGTCGCCCTGTTCTTCTGCCATCGATTCTACACCGACAGGAA
>CACYUQ010000013.1 GCA_902777615.1 uncultured Selenomonadaceae bacterium | reverse complement strand
TGAGAACGTTTAAGGAAAGGATGGACAATTAATATGACAGAAAGAAAAAGAGTGCCAGAACAGGCTGGAAACGCACCTGTAGACGTTTCGAAGATGAATATATACCAGAAGATCATGATGGTGTCTTCTGAGTCTGGGAATATTGAAAAGAGACTGGATGTTGCCACCAAAACCGATAAAAACGGAAAACCGATATCTTCGTATAAAGCATTATCGTTTGAGGATGTAATCAAAGCGTGTAAGCCAGCACTTACGTTGTATCACATTGTAATTCTACCCGACCAGAATGATATCTGTGGAAAGGAAATTCTTAGCGATGAGATCGTCACTAGGTCAACACAGTATGGCGATCGTGAAGAAAGAAGAGTTATCATGCGTTCTACGCTACGGATTATAAACGCAGATAATCCACAGGAATTTATCCGAACAGCTGGTGTCGGTGAAGGTAGGGATTCTGGCGACAAGGCATACGGGAAAGCTGATACCTACTCGAAAAAGTATGCATTGATTGCTGGTCTGAATTTATCAATAGGCGACGACCCAGACAAGGATGCAAGTCTTGAATATTACCAGACGCCAGAAAGTAAACATGCAGACAAGAAAGAAGCAAAGAAGGAACAAAAACCAGAAATGCAGATTTCGCCAGAACTTGTGAACTTCATCAACTATGAACGTGGTCAGCTCGGCAGATACGGTGTCGATGTAAGAAGCGAAGCATTCATCAAGTTCTTGAAGCAGAAGACTGGACTGGAAACCACCGACCCAGCAAAGCACAACAATACGACAGGGACGAAGCTGTTGTCATTCCTTAAGGGAGTGAGAAAAGCAAAGCAAGAGCAAGCAGATACAACCGATAAGGTGATGGACTACAACACGTCGGACCATTTCGGCTTCACGTTCCCGATGGAATACGTCTCGTGGAACTCGATTCGCGGCAGCTCCGACGCGTTCGGTGCGTCCGCCACCGTCTCCTCCATATCCATCAGCGCGAACACGCGATCCGCGCCCGCCATGGCCTTTTGGATCTGCGCGTAAATCCGCGACAGCCGCTTGACCGGATTCGCGAGATTTACCGCATAAGTCAAAAACGCAACCAGCGTTCCCGCCGTAATGACGCCGTCCACGACCTCTTTCCCGCCAAACCAGATAATCACCGTCACGCCGAGAGCCGCCAGAAATTCCACCGTCGGCGTCAAGAGGCTCGAAAGCTGCGCGTCCTTCATCACCGCACGGAAATTCAGCTCATTCTGTGTATGGAAACGGTCGATTTCATAGCCCTCCCGCACGAAGGACTTGACCACGCGCTCCGAGGAAATGCTTTCCTGCATCAGCGCCGTGATGTCGGACATGCGCGCCTGAATCACCGCGCCTGCCGAACGGACCCTTTTCCCGAAAATGTCCATCGCCAGTCCGACCAGCGGAACCGTAATCAACGTTATCACGCTGAGCTTCCAGTCCAAGAGCACCATCATGACCAGCGAGCCGAAGAAAATCGCGCACTCCGTCACCGCCTCGACCATGCGCTCCACCAGCGCGCTTTGCAGCGCCGCTACATCGTTTGAGATATAGCTCATGATCTCTCCGGTCTGATGACGGTCAAAATAGGAAATCGGAAGACGCTGGAGCTTGCGGAACAGTACATCCCGCACGTCCACAATCACGCGCTGGCCGATATAAGAAACGAGATACCCCTGCCCATAATAGAAAATGCCGCGAACGAAAAAAATTACAACAATGCCGACACAAATCAAGTTCAGCATATCCATATCCCGAGCCGCCAGCACCTTGTCAATCATATCCTTGATGACCCAAGGCAGGTAGAGATTCGCCCCCGCCGCGACGATGATGCAGACGACGGCCTCTATCAGCCGTTTCTTATACGGCTTGATATAGGCGAGCAACCGTAAATACGCCTTCATGCTTCGCCTCCTGCCGCGGCCACGATCCGCCGCGCCACGCGCTCAGACGACCCCGGCGCTCCGAGCAGCGCGCAGGCCTCTTTCAATCGTGCCCGCACCGCCGCCCCATGGCCCGGCTCTGCCCAAAAGCGGCGCGCCTCCGCGAAAATCCGATTCGGATTCGCCTCATCCTGCAAAAGCTCCGGCTGCGCCATTTCGCCCAGCAGGATATTCGGCAGGCTGAAAAATTTGACGTCCACCAAAAGTTTTCCAATAAAATAGGAAATCGGCGACAAGCGGTACAGCACGATGCAAGGCAGTCCCATCAGAGCCGCCTCCATGACCACCGTGCCCGACGTCGCCAACGCGAACTGCATCACGCCCATCAAATCATAGGTGTGTTCCCGCGTGAACGTCACCCGGACGCCCGCCGCCTTCGCCATATGCTCCATCTGCACCTGGTCCATGCCCTGCGCCACCGGCAGGAAAAAAACGGCTTCCGGCTTTTCCTCGGCGATACGCCGCGCGCCTTCCAGCATCACGGGAAACACCAGCGAAATCTCCTGTTTCCGGCTGCCCGGAAGCAGCAGCACCGGATAAGAGCCCTCGGGCACGCCGAAAAAAGCCCGCGCCTCCTCCGCCGTCATCGACGGACGCACCGTATCAACCAACGGGTTGCCGACAAAGGAAATATTCGCGCCCGCGGCTTGATACACGGGAAGCTCAAACGGGAAAATCGCGACGAACTCGTCGGCGAGCTTCGCGCAGGACTTCGCCCGTCCTTTGCGCCACGCCCAAGCCGACGGCGGGATATACGAAAATACGCGGATGCCGAGCGCTTTTGCCCGTTTCGCCAGCCGCCAGTTGAAATCAGGATAGTCAATCAATACGAGAAGGTCGGGCTTCTCGCGCTTCATCGCCTCGGTCAAAAGGTCGAGTAGCGACAGGATACGGCGGAGATTCGTCACGACTTCCCAGACGCCCATCACGCTGTATGCCGCGCAATCCGCCACGAGCCGGACACCTGCCGCCGCCATCTGCTCACCGCCGAAGCCCATGAGCTCCGCTTCCGGCGCGATGCGCTTCACGCCCTCCGCTAAACGCGCGCCATGAAGATCGCCGGACGCTTCCCCGGCGGAAAACATGATCTTCAACGGCGCACCTCCTCCACAAAATTCTCCTATCATAGCATTTTAGCACAAAACCGCCGATTGCTTCAACAAAAACCACGAAAAGCATATAATTTTCAAATGAATATCTGCGGGAAACGCGCAAATCACCAATCAAACCGGAAATATTTTTCATCATTTTTCCAGATTATGTTCGTTTGTTTCACGTGAAACATTTCGTCGAAAAGAAAAACCCGCGCGGGAAATTCTCCCACACGGGTTTAGCTTTCCATTTAGTAATTTTTCGCGACCTGCTGGAAGTACGCTTTCGGGTGCTCGCAGACCGGGCATTTTTCCGGTGCCTGGGTCGCCTCGCAAATGTAGCCGCAGTTCAGGCACTGCCAGAGGATCTTGTCGCTCTTCTTGAAGACCTTGTCCTGCTCGATGTTCGCCAGCAGCAGATTATAGCGCGTCTCGTGCTCCTTCTCGATCTCGGCCACCTTCTCGAAGAGCATGGCGATTTTCGTGAAGCCCTCTTCTTTCGCGACCTTCGCGAACTCGGGGTACATGCTGGTCCACTCGTCGTGCTCGCCCGCCGCCGCTGCTTTCAGGTTCGCCGTGGTGTCGCCGATGCCCTCGACGAGCTTGAACCAGATTTTCGCGTGCTCTTTCTCGTTGCCCGCCGTCTCCTCGAAAATCCGCGAGATTTGTTCATAACCGTCCTTCTTCGCCTTCGAGGCATAATAAGTGTACTTGTTGCGCGCCTGGGACTCCCCGGCGAACGCCGCCCAGAGATTCTTTTCGGTTTTCGAGCCTTTCAGTTCCATGGTGTTTCTCCTTTCTCTCCTGCTCCGGCCCCCCGCCGGAGCGACCAGCCATGAATTACGGTAATGATGTCTTGTAATATTATAAGAAAATTATGTCGTTTTGACAAGTGTCTTTTAATCAGATTACGATTGAAATTTTTTAGCGCGGGAGTATAATAAAGATAATTCAAAAAACAGAAAAGGAAGTGTTTTACCCATGAAAGCAGAATCGAAATGGCAAAAGCGGCTTGCCGCCGCCGTGCTTGGCGCTGTGGTCGCCGGGATGCCGCTCTTCGCGGCGCAGGCAGCCGACCCTGCCTTCTCCCCGGACGGCGAACGGTACAACGTGCGCCGGGGCATGTACGAGAGAGACGGCGGCAGCGACGAGCACGTCCGCCTTGGCAAGTACGCCGACGAGAAGCATCAGGAAGCGCGTCACGAGCAGCAGCGTGAAGATCTCGAAAAACGGCAGGCCGAGGAACGCGCGGAGTTCGAGAAGCGTCAATCTGAAGAGCGCGCGGAATTCGAGAAGCGCCAGGCCGAAGCCCGCGACGAGCAGAAAGCCGGGCATCAGGCCGAAGCCCGTGACGAGCAACAGGCTGAGGAAGCTCATAACGGACCGAAAGCGGAAAAAACAACCGAGCAACGCGAATATCGCTACGATGTACGTCGCGGCATGTACGCGCAGGAAGGCGGCAGCGACATCGAGGTTCGTCGCGGCCAATACGAGCAGCCCAGCGAAGACGGCGAACGCCGCTCGCTGACCCGGTAAGAAAACAGCCAATAAAAAAAGAACGCCCACTAAAGGACGTTCTTTTTATTTCTTCAAAAATACCCGCCGACGGAACGCGCCGCCATCATCGAGGCATAGGCAGCCGAGAATTTGCGGTTCAGTTTCGTCATGTCCAGATTGGTCACGCCGCTTCCCTTCAGCACACCAAGGTTATTCAGATGGTTGAGCAGCGAGACGTTCTCCGCGAGCTTGCCGAGCGCCTCCGTGCCAACTTGCCCCTGATGGCGCTCCAGATAGTTCCGGATATGCTTCCTCGGGTCCGCTTGCTCGCACCAGAAGCTATCCGCCAGCGCCAGCTTGTACTGCGCGACGTCCACCTGGTCCATCAGCGCGTCCCATTTCTTCTGTTCCTGTTCCATCTTCGCCATGACCGCGCTGAAAGAGTCCTTCGTTTCCGCTTTCTTTTCCGCCGTTCCCGTCGTGCCGCTTTGCGCCGCCAACGCCTTGAGCGCGGCCAATGAGTCCATTGAATTTATGCCCATGACAATTCCTCCCGTTCATACCCTTTCTATATTATATCGAAAAAAAACGAAAAAAACTTAAGGGAAATTTTTCCTATGAGAAATTTTTGACGGCAGGAATATTTTCACATGCGGCGAATACGTATTAAAGATATCGATAGGATTACAAAAACAAGAGGAGGAGCTTGCTTGAAAGCTGTTATCCTGTCCAGCGGCGGCGTCGACTCGACGACCTGCCTTGCGTTGGCAGTCAAGGAATACGGCGCGAAAAACGTCGCGACGATTTCCGTTTTTTATGGCCAAAAGCATCAAAAGGAGTTGGATGCGGCGCGAAACGTGGCCGAGCATTACGGCGTGCGACATGCGGAATACGACCTCGCGCCCATTTTCCACGGCTCGACCTGCGCGCTGTTGGCCGGCGCCCCCCATGACATTGACCATCGGAGCTATGCCGAGCAGCTCGCGGATCGTGAAGGCCGCGGCGTCTCGACCTATGTGCCGTTCCGCAACGGACTGATGATTTCGGCGGCGGCCAGCGTGGCGGGCAGCATTTTCGAGAACGAGGACGTGCGGATTTACCTCGGTGCTCACGCCGACGATGCGGCAGGGAACGCTTACGCCGACTGCAGCGAGGAATTCCTGCAAGCAATGGGCAAAGCGATTTCCGTAGGCACTTACGGACGCGTCCAACTCGTCGCGCCGTTTGTCGGAAAGCCGAAGGCCGAAGTCATAAAGACGGGGCTTGCCCTCGGCGTGCCCTATGAACTGACATGGAGCTGCTACGAAGGCGGCGAGAAGCCCTGCGGCATTTGCGCAACCTGCCGTGACCGGGCGGCGGCATTCCGTGCGAACGGCGCGGAGGATCCGGCGCTGGAGGAAACATGATGGCAAACCAGCGGAAAATCGTGCGCGAGGGGGCGCAGGTGCGGCTCCGGATTGCGGAGGAGCGCGACCTTGATTTCATTGTCGCGTCGGAAGCGGAGCCGGAAAACGCTCGGTACATCGTCGCGGACTCCCGCGCCTATCATCAGGACACGCTGGACTCCCCGGCAGCCGTCCATTTTATCGTCGAGCGGAACGACACAGGCGCGGCGATAGGATTCCTGATGGCGGCGGGGCGGAACAGCCCCGATCACGAGCAATATTGGCGCCGCGTGATTATCAACGAACGCGGCAAAGGGTATGGCAAAGAAGCGCTGCGGCTCCTGATGGATTGGGCCTTCGGGGAGGCTGGCGCACACCGGGCTTGGCTCGACTGCAAGGATTACAACGACCGCGCACTGCACGTCTACGAATCGTTAGGTATGAAGCGCGAGGGGTTGCTCCGAGACACGATTTTTGTGGACGGAAAATATGAAAATCTCATAGTGCTCGCGATTCTCGAACCGGAATGGCGCGAGCTGAAAGTGCGCGAAAAGGGGGAAACGTCATGACGGTGGCAAAACGAGTCTATCTGATCGTACTGGACAGCTTCGGCGTCGGCGAGCTGCCGGACGCGGCGGTCTTTGGTGACGCGGGCTGTCATACGCTGCAAACGATCCGTCAGTCTCCCGCCTACGATACGCCAAATTTGGCGGCGTTGGGACTTTTCCATATCGAAGGCGTCGGCGGCGGGACAGGAACGCCAAGAGGAGCCTTCGGGCGTTGCGCCGAGCTGTCCCACGGCAAGGACACGACGACCGGTCACTGGGAAATCGCCGGAATTATTTCGGCGCATGGAATGCCGACATTCCCCGATGGGTTTCCGCCGGATTTGATGAAAAAATTGGAGGAAACTTTCGGGCGGCTCGTGCTCTGCGGCAAGCCGTACTCCGGCACCGAGGTCATCCACGATTACGGACGGGAACATGAAAAAACGGGCGCGCTGATCGTCTACACGTCGGCTGACAGCGTGCTGCAAATCGCCGCGCATGAGAGCATCGTTTCCCGTGAGGAACTGTACGATTACTGCAAGAAGGCGCGGACGCTGATGCAGGGAGACTTGGGCGTCGGGCGCGTGATCGCGCGGCCTTTTATCGGCGCGTATCCAAATTACGAGCGCACGGCAGGGCGGCACGATTATTCGCTGGATCCGCCTGGGACAACGCTCTTGGACGTGGTTTCGGCGGCGGGGCTCACGACCATCGGCGTCGGCAAGATTTCGGATATTTTCGCAGGCAGAAGCGTCGGACGTCATATCGCGATGGACGGCAACGACGACGGTATGGAGAAGACGATTGCGACGCAGGACGAAGATTTCACCGGGCTCTGCTTCGTCAATCTCGTCGATTTCGATATGCAGTACGGGCACCGTCGGGACATCGAAGGATACGCGAAGGCGGCAACAACCTTCGACCGCCAGCTGGCGCGGTTCATGGAGCGTATGAAGCCGGACGACGTGCTGATCATTACAGCGGACCACGGCTGCGACCCTGGCTTTTCCGGCAGCGACCACACGCGGGAATATACGCCGCTCTTGGTCTACGGCGTTTCGGTGAAGCCGGGCGTCGATCTTGGCACGCGGCGCACCTTTGCGGACATCGGCGAGACGGCGTCGGAAATGCTCGGCTGTAAGCTGTCCTCGCAAGGGACGAGCTTTTGGAAAGAAATTCTTGTATAATCGTGTATAATATGGAAGGAACTTTTTAGGAGGAGCATATCATGACGGAAATGAACAAGAAGATGCTGGACGAAGCGAAGCGCGTGCGCGAATTTGCCTACGCCCCATATTCCAATTTTGCGGTGGGCGCGGCGGTACTGGGCGGCTCCGGGGAAGTTTACGGCGGCTGCAACGTTGAGAACGCATCCTTTTCGGTGACGAACTGCGCCGAGTGCACGGCAATTTACAACGCGATTTCCGCCGGAGAAAAAGAACTGATCGCGCTGGCGGTGGTCGCGGAAGGCGAAGCACCGGTGACCCCCTGCGGAGCGTGCCGCCAGATTCTCGCGGAATTCCACATCCAGTATATCCTGATGGCCAACTTGGCGGGGGACGTCAAGGAAATGACGCTGGAAGAGCTGCTCCCCGGTGCATTCTCAGCTGAGAATATCAATTAATAAGAAGGAGTTCGTTTTTTCATGATCGAGATTTTTGACGGCGCGACCGGCACGATGCTTCAAGCCGCGGGTCTGAAGCCCGGCGAATGCCCGGAGCTGGTCTGCGTCGAGCGTCCGGATATGATCGAGACGATTCACCGCGCCTATATCGAAGCGGGATCGACTATCATCACGACGAATACTTTCGGTGGAACATCGCTGAAACTCGCCCACTACGGCCTCGAAAACCGCGTGGTGGAAATCAACACGGCGGCGGTAAAGGCCGCGAAACGCGCCGCCCACGGACGTGCAAAAGTCGCGGGCGACATGGGACCGACGGGGCGCTTCATCGAACCGCTGGGCGACCTCGGCTTCGAAACAGCTTATAACGCTTACGCCGAGCAGGCGAAGGCGCTGGCCGACGCGGGCGCGGATTACATCATCATCGAGACGTCCATCGACCTGCAGGAAATGCGCGCCGCCCTCTTGGCGGCAAAGAGCGTCACAAATCTTCCCGTCATCTGCCAGATGAGCTACAGCGAGGACGGACGTACAGTCACCGGCACCGACCCGGAGACCGCGGCGGTGGTACTGGATGCGATGGGCGCAGACGTCATCGGCGTCAACTGCTCCCTCGGCCCCGAACAGCTCCTGCCCGTAGTCGAAAAACTCGCGCAGAACACCGAAAAGCCGATTTCCGTGCAACCGAACGCGGGCCTGCCGCAGTTCATCGACGGCAAGACCGTTTTCCCGATGACGCCGGAAGACTTCTCCCTCTGGATGCCGAAGCTGATCGCGGCGGGCGCGACCTATATCGGCGGCTGCTGCGGCACGACGCCGACGCACATCCGCGCGATTTCCAAATTCAAGAACACCGCGCCGACGCCGAAGCGCGTAGGAGTGCCGCACGTTCTGCGCCTTGCCAGCCGCTCCCAAACCGTCGCAATCGACAAGAGCCTGCCGACGGTGCTGATCGGCGAGCGCATCAATCCCACCGGCCGCAAGAAACTGGCCGCCGAGATCAAAGACGGCTCGCTGCTTTCCGTCAAAAAAGAAGCCCTTGACCAAGTCAAGGCCGGGGCGCGGGTCCTCGACGTCAATATGGGCGTTGGCGGTATCGACCAGGCCGCGGCTATGCGCCGCGCCGTCATGGAAATCGCGCAGCTGACCGCCGCGCCTCTCGCCATCGACACCAGCGACGCCGCCGCGCTCGAAGCTGGGCTCCGCGTTTATCCGGGCCGCGCGCTGATCAATTCCGTCAGCGCCGAGCCGGAGCGGCTCAAGACCTTTTTGCCGTTGGCGAAAAAATACGGCGCAGCCATTCTCTGCCTGCCGATCACGAAAGACGGCGTGCCAAAGACCGCGAAAGAGCGCGTCGAAGCCGTGCAAACCATCCTCGACGAAGCGAAAAAAGCAGGACTCAAAGACGGCGACTTCCTGCTGGACGCGCTGGTCCTGACCATCGCCGCCGAGACCGACGCGGCACAGGAGACGCTGGCCACGCTCAGGTTGTACCGTGAGCGCTTCGGCTATCCGTCGACCATGGGCCTCAGCAACATTTCCTTCGGCCTGCCGAACCGTCCGCTGATCAACAGCACATTCTTCGCGATGTGCCTGTCCGCGGGGCTCGACGCGCCGATCATGAACCCTTACGACGACGCGATGCAAAACGCGCTGTCCGCGTCCGCGGCGCTCCTGGGCAAAGACCCAAACGGGCGCGATTACAGCCAAGCCGCCTCGAACCTCGCCGCGCCGAAAACCGCCGCGACCATGAAAGAGGAGGACATGGACGCGCTGACCGCCATCAAAGCCGCCGTAATCCGCGGGGAAAAGGAACGGATGCCGTCGCTGATTGCCCGAGCCGTAGATGAAAAGCTCGACCCGAATGAAATCACCGAGAAAGCGCTGACCGCCGCAATGAACGACATCGGCGTGGACTTCGGTGCGGGCCGCGTGTTTCTGCCGCAGGTACTGCTTTCTGCCGAAGCGATGCGCGAAGCATTCACAAACCTCAAGAAGCTGCTGCCCGCCGCCGAGACGAAAAAGCTGGGCACCGTCGTCATCGCCACGGTCAAAGGCGACGTCCACGACCTGGGCAAGAATATCGTTGCCGCGCTGCTGCAAAACTCCGGCTTCGAACTAATCGACCTAGGCAAGGACGTACCCGCCCAAACCATCGTCGAGGCCGCCAAAGTGAACCGCGCCGACATCGTGGGCCTCTGCGCGCTGATGACCACCACCATGACCGAAATCGAGACGGTGGTCGACGCACTCCGCGCCGACGGCGTCAACGCGAAGGTCATGGCCGGCGGTGCCGCGGTCACCCCCGAATACGCGAAAGAAGCCGGTGCCGACCTCTACGCCCCGGACGGCGTAGCGGCAGTACGCTTGGCCAAAGAAGCGCTGCACGTTTGAGAACCGCTAAAATTGAATAATAAAAACAAAATGTTTCACGTGGAAAAAGAATGTATATTCGATTATTTCACGTGAAACATTTTTTATATACGTGATTTACGCAACAGTCCACCGGACTGTTGCGCGCGAAGCATTTTTATTGCTGACGGATGGAAGGAATTTGCCACAACGCGGCGAAATGATATAATATATATGACTGAACTTCGACAAAACGATGGAAATAGAAAACAAACCCCCCGAAAGAAAGGTGATTGCAATGACTGCCCCGCTTTTTCTCTGCTATCCGAAATGCACCACCTGCAAAAAAGCGCAAAAATGGCTGGATGAAAACCATATTGAAATCACGGTGCGAGACATCGCGAAGGAGAACCCCACCGAGGACGAGCTGCGCGCCTGGCACAAGGCCAGCGGCCTTCCCCTGAAAAAATTCTTTAACACCAGCGGCAAGAAATACAAGGAACAGCATCTGAAAGACAAATTACCCGAAATGAGCGAGGACGAACAGTTCCGCCTTCTCGCCACCGACGGGCTCTTAGTCAAGCGCCCGATTTTCGTTGGCAGCGGCTTTGTCCTCGTGGGCTTCAAGGAAGCGGACTGGGAAAAACGCCTCACAGGGGCTGAAGCGGCAGAACCGCCGGAACTGACAACACAGGAAACGAAGCCCCAAAAGGCGGCGGAACAGCCGAAAGTCTCCGTCCGCGCGTTCCGGATGAAGGTCACGCTGCGGGGCATGAAACCGGAAGTTTGGCGCCGCTTCTTCGTGCCGGAGGATATGACGTTCAGTGAGTTCGCGGAAGTGCTGATCCGCGTCATGGGCTGGACCGGTCGCCATATGGCCGCGTTTGAACTGCCGAAGAGCGGCATGAACATCATCGCCGCCTCGTGGACGGACGAAATGCAGCTCGGTGAACGGGACGGCCGGAAAGTCAAGCTCACGCAGTATCTGCCCGACGAGAAAAAATTCATCTTCGTCTACGATATGGGCGACAACTGGGAGCATGAAATCGTTGTCGAGGACATCCGCGAAAATTACCCGGCTCTCCACGCGGCAGTGCTTGCCTACGAAGGCGACTGTCCGCCCGAGGACTGCGGCGGTGTCTGGAGCTTCATGGAAAAGCTCGCCAAGACCGACGCGGAAACCGAAAAATGGCTGGCAGAATCTTCCCATCCATACAATATGGAAGGAACCAACGTTGCACTGCGGGAAATCAAAGCGGGAAACCAGAAGTAACCAAAAAAAAGAGCCGAAAGGCTCTCTTTTTTATTTGCGTTCACATCATGCCCAACGCGACGCCAAGGACGCCGGAGGCGAGCAGGATATGGATGACGTTGATTTTCCTGCGGGCGGCTGTGAGAGCCAGCGCGAGAATCAGCGCACTTTTCGGGTCGAAGGCTTCCCGCATCGCGGCGCAGCTTGCCGGGAACGTTTCCGAATCGAACAACGACAGCGCGACGAAAGACAGCCCCGCCGCGCAGATCAGCGCGACGACAGCGGGACGCAAGCCGTTCAGTACGCCCTGGATTGCGCCGATGTTGCCGTAACGGAAGAAAAACCGCGCGACCGTCAGGCAAAGGATGAAGGACGGCGTCACGAAGCCCAGCGTCGCCGCAATTGAGCCGGGCAGCCCCGCAACCTTCATGCCGGCGAAAGTCGCCGCATTGATGCCGATGGGCCCCGGCGTCATCTGTGAAATGGTAAAGATGTCAATGAACTCGGACAGTGTCAGCCAATGATAGGTGTGGACGACGGCGTCCTCGATCAGCGGCATCGACGCGTAGCCGCCGCCGACGCAGACCAGCCCGATTTTCGCGAATTCCCAAAACAGTAGAAGACAAATCATATCTATGCTCCCCTATACTACTCGCAGTTAAGATTTCCAATCCTTACTGTGAGTGCATGAGATGTCATTTGCGCCGTCGGTGCAAATGCAGCCTGCGCAGCAGGCGAATCCCAGTTCAAAATTCGATTCAAATTTTGGCCTTGGATTCAATTTATTTCGCTTCCGCCCAGCGCAGGAACAGGAATCCCACGAGGCCGTCGACGACAACCAAAATCATCAGGTTCACGTCGAAAAAGAAATTCAGGACGAAGGTGGCGACAAGAATCAACAGCGGCAAGTTCACGCCTTGCCCCCACTGTTTACGCACGAGATCGACGGCGACGTTCAAAATCAGCGCCGTCGCGCCGCACTGCATCCCTTTCAGCGCGAGACGCACGATCGGCGACGACGCGAAGGCCTCATAAGCCTGTGCTATGAGCGAAATCGTAATCAGCGGCGGCAAAACCGTCGCGGTCAGCGCAGTCAACGCACCGAGAATTCCCGCCATGCGATAGCCGAGCAAAATCGACGCGTTGACCGCCATCACGCCGGGCATCGACTGTGCGAGCGCCGCGAGGTCCAGCGTTTCCTTGTCTTCGAGCCAGCCGAATTCGTCCACGTATTTCGCCTTCAAGAGCGAGATAATCACGAAGCCGCCGCCCACTGTGAAGGCGCTGATCAAAAATGTCGAGCAAAAAAGCGCGCGGTAAAAATGACCGTCGCGCTTTTTTGTGTTTTCGTCCATCGTCGTTTCCTCCAAGAATGTGTTTTTATACTACAAAAACGCCAGAACCAACGCGCCCAAGCCCAGCGCCATCGAGAAGCCCTTCATCGCGTTGCTGAGCCACAGGCCGATAAATTTTTCCGCCAGCGGGCGCAGCAGGAACAGCAAAAAGGACAGTATCAAAAACGTCAGCGGCACGTCCCCGGAAACCAACGCGTAGGCCAAGAGCGCCACCGACAGCACCATACTCGTTTTCTGCCCGCGGGAATACATCGGTCCGGGCTCCTCCGACTCGATGACCGGGTGCATATTCAGCCGATGCGTCGATGAAATCTGCCGTTCTTCTTCAAAGTCAAAACTGTAATCGCGCCGCATGGTATGATTCCTTTCTTTTCAGCAGTTGCCTGCATATACGTATTTCAAATGTTTTCGCGCCGTCTCGCATAGTTTCTCCATCGTTTCCAGCGGTGTCATCGACTCCGTCATTTTCCAGCGCGGGAAATAGCGGCTGATATGCAGCGGCAATTCCTCGGAAATCGACGCGAGCCACGCCGCCTCCTCGTCCATCGCCGCAACGTCGTCGCCAAAGCCAGGCGCGGCCAGCGTCGTGACCTCAACATGGCAAGCCTCCGCCGCCCGCACAATCGTCCGCTTGACCGTTTCGAGATCGCCGCCGAGTTTTTGGTAGGCGTCCGCCGACCATGTTTTCAAGTCGATGTTCATCGCGTCCACAAATGGCAGCAAGGTTTCCAAGATATCCGGCTCCACCGTGCCGTTCGTGACCAGCGCCACCAAGAGCCCCTTTTCGTGCAGCAGCTTCGCCGCGTCGTAGACGTATTCCCAGCCGATCAACGGCTCGTTGTAGGTAAACGCCGCGCCGACGTTATCGCGGGTTATAAACAGTTCCGCGAGATAGGCCAGCCGCTCAGGGGACAACTCTTCCGTTTCCGCCTCCGCGCCGACCTGTGAGATTGCCGCGTTTTGGCAGAATGCGCAGGACAAATTGCAGCCGAAGGTACCGACGGACAGGATGAATTTCCCGGATTGCCAGCGGGCGAACGGCTTTTTCTCCACCGGGTCGAGGGCGACGGAGGTTACCAGCCCATACGACAAGCTGACGATCCGACCCTCCCGGTTCTCCCGCGCCCGACACCGCCCAATCTGCCCTTCGGCGAGCGCACAGTGATGGAAGCAGACGGGGCAAATCAGTTTATTTGGCATAACAATTTACCTCAATGATTCCGAGGAATTTTTCCATCAGGCAAGAAAGATAGCACGAAGTCGTAGTAAACTGCTGCGTCGAGTGCTATCTGACGCAGCATGGTGGAAAAAGGATCGGCATCAATGGTGCCGCACGACTTCGAACCGCCAGAGCTTCACCGGCCCTTCCGGGTCGATACCGCCCTTGCGGCAGGCGATGGAAAGCTGCTCGGCCACGGTGTCGATCCCCGCGAGATCGGGCAGCAACAGACCGCGCCGACCGCCGCTCTCGACGATGACGCCGTACCGCTTCGGGTCCAGCAGCTCGTCCGACATGATCGGCTCCGGCTCGGTCAATACGTCTACACTGTAGACCAGCGCGTCCAGCTCGTCCTCGGTCACCGGAGAAAAACGCGGGTCCTCCGAGCAGGCCGAGACCGCGTTCCGCACGATTTCCGCGCCGAGGCTTTCCGTGACGGGCAGGATCGTGCCGATGCAGCCGCGCAGCATTCCGTCCTTTTTCAGCGAGACGAAGGCGCCGGCCCGCGTCGAGGAAAGCTCCGGCGGCAAATCTTTCGGCACATCGGCGTACTTGCCCGTCTTCACGAACGTTTCCAGGCTCATACGCGCCAGTTTTACATATTCGTCCTCCGTCGCTTTGCGCGCCGCCAGTCGTTCCTTTTGTGCCGCCTCAAAGGCGTCGCCGAACGCACGGCTTTCGTCGCGCTCGCCGACGATAAATGACGCCACGCCGTAGCCGACGCCAAACGGTCCCTCATAGGAAAGCTGTTCACAGTCGACACGACGACGGTCGAGGGCGCCCGCCATCATCCAGAACGAGCGCAGACCGCATTCCGCCGCGCGCTCGGAAAACTCCGCGTCGATGGACAGGAGCCGCAGGAAATCCCCCGACGCCAGCGCCTCCATACATTCTTTGTCAAAGAGCGGGCCTTCGGGCGCGAAGCCGTAAGGGCCGTCGGCTTTCAGCTTGTGCGAGAGATCGCCGGACGCCACATAGACCACGCGCCGGTTCAAAAGTTCCGCCGCCTGCGCGACACATTCGCCGAAGCGGTAATGTGCGCGAGTCGACTGCCCGGACAGGCCGACGCGCACGATTTTCACGTTGGGCATGACTTCCTGCAGAAAATACAGCGGCACCATCGTGCCGTGGTCGAGCTTCGGCATCCGCTCCGCTCCGCTGCCGCCGTCAACACCCGCTTCCATCAAGCAGCGCGACAAGGTTTTCACCATCTCCGCGTCGTAGTCCGCTTCGAATTTCAGCTCCGGCCTGCGGAAATCGCCGAAATCCCCCGTCGCATGTTCCCGCGGCGAGATATGGAAATAGTCGGCGTACATCGTCGCGTGGGGGCTGGAAATCATCACCGTGTCCGGCTTCAGCGCCGCCATGCGTCGCATCGCCTCTCGGTACGCGTCAATGGTTGGCTGGATCTTCTTCTCCTCGCCGCGCCCGATTCCCGGCAGAATCAACGGCGGATGCGGCACGACAATGGCTCCGACGACTCCCATGACAAAAACCTCCCTTTGTTGCAACTCCCAAAAAAATCGCGTATTCGAACCTTCCCCTTGAAGGCTCAAAACTAATACTTTCTATTCTTCTCCCAATTCCAAGCGTCCCGTAAAATCTGCGAAAGACTGCTGCGTTTCGGTGTCCAGCCCAGCACGTCCCGCGCTTTTTGGTTCGCCGCGATCAGCGTCGCCGGGTCGCCGGGGCGGCGCTCCGTCAGTTCATAGGGAATCTTCCCGCCGGTCACGCGCTCCGCTTCGCGGATCAGCTCCAGCACCGTGAAGCCCTCGCTGCTGCCCAGATTGAACTGCACGCTCCCGTTCGTCTTCATGATATGACAAAGTCCCAAGTAATGGGCTTCCGCCAAATCCTCGACGTGGACGTAGTCGCGGACGCAGCTGCCGTCCCGCGTGTCGTAATCCGTGCCGAAAACCTTCATCGCACGGCCGACTTTCGCAGCCCGCAATACCCGCGGAATCAAGTGGCTCTCCGGCTCGTGAGCCTCGCCGATGGCTCCGTCGGCCGCGTCGCCCGCCGCGTTGAAATAACGGAACGCGCAGGAAACGAGCCCATAGGCGCGCCCATAGTCGGCCAGCATCGCCTCGCCGACCCGCTTGGTCATGCCGTAAGGATTGATCGGATCTTTCGGATGCTTTTCGTCAATCGGTACATACTGCGGCTCGCCGAAGACCGCCGCCGTCGAGGAAAACACGAAATAGCGGATCTTGTGCGCGACAGCCGCGTCGAGCAGCGTCTTCAGCTTCACCACATTGTTCTCGTAATACTTCGCCGGATTTTCCACCGACTCGCCGACCTCGATGAACGCAGCGAAATCCATGATCGCGTCGAATCTTTCGACCGACATCAGTTCGTCCAAGAGCGCCCGGTCGCCCATGTCGCCGACGACGAGCCGCCCGTCCGTCACTGCTTCGCGGTGCCCGTTGGACAGATCGTCCAGCACGACGGTCTCGACACCCTGCCGCGCCAAGAAACGATTCGTATGGCTGCCGATGTACCCGGCGCCGCCCGTGACCAAAACTTTCATCTTATAATCTCCTGTCGAAAAAAGAAATTTTATTCCTTTATATTATATCACGCTTCTCCCATGCTTCGCAAAGTTCAGGTGCGTTTTATCTTTTTCTGCGAACGATGAAAAAATTTCACAAAACCTCTTGCTTTTTCATTCAATATATGATTAAATGTTCATGTAATCAAATCAACCCAATCAACTCAATTAGTTTAGGAGGTATACAGTATGAAAAAGAAGTACAAAATCGAAGTGGATTGCGCGGCTTGCGGGCTGAAGATGGAGGAGGCCGCCGCGAAGGTCGAGGGCGTCGACAAGGCCGCCGTCGGGTTCATGGCGCAGAAGATGACCGTCGAGTTTGCCGAAGGCGCGGATCCCGCTGTGGTCATGCCGAAGGTGCGCGAGGCCTGCAAGAAGGTCGAGCCGGACTGCGAAGTATTTATTGATTAAGGAACGCTGAAAACTCCCTCCGTCATGCCGAAGGCATGACACCTCCCTCGTAGAGGGAGGCAAAGGCAAGCCCCCCTCCATGAGGGGGGTGTCAACGAAGCTGACGGGGGGAGTCGTCGCGCAACGGGGGTATGGCGTTATGACAGAAAAACAAAAAATCATGGTGGTGCGAATTTTTATCGCAGCGGCGCTGCTCGTCGCTCTGGAATTCGCGCCGGTCGAGGGCTGGATGCTCGGCGCGCTCTACGTCGTCCCGTATCTTGTCATCGGCTACGATATTCTGCGCAAGGCTGCGCTCGGCGTCAGCCACGGCGAGTTTTTCGACGAGAGCTTCTTGATGGCGATCGCGACGCTGGGTGCGATGGTGCTGGGCGAGTATCGCGAGGGCGCGGCGGTCATGCTGTTCTACCAGATCGGCGAGCTGTTCCAGAGCTACGCAGTCGGCAAGAGCCGCGGCAACATCTCGGCGCTGATGGACATCCGCCCCGATTACGCGAATATCGAAGGCGAGAACGGCCAGCTTGAGCGCGTCGACCCCGACGACGTGGAAATCGGCACGGTCATCGTAGTCCAGCCGGGGGAGCGCATCCCCATCGACGGTAAAATCGTGGACGGACAGACGACACTCGACACAAAGGCGCTGACCGGCGAGAGCCTGCCGCGTAAAGCGAGCGTCGGCGACGAGGCGCTTTCCGGCTGTATCAATCTTTCCGGCGTCATCCGCATCGAAACGACGAAGGAAGCCGACGAATCCACAGCGGCGAAAATCCTTGAGCTGGTAGAGAACTCCAGCATGAAAAAGTCCCGCTCGGAGAACTTCATCACGCGTTTTGCCCGGGTCTATACACCCTTCGTCTGCGCCTTCGCGGTGGTACTGGCGGTGGCGGTGCCGCTGGTCCGCATGGGCCTGATGGGGCTTTCGCCGGACTGGGCGGTCTGGATTGAGCGCGCGTTCATCCTGCTCGTCATCAGCTGCCCTTGCGCGCTCGTCATTTCCGTGCCGCTGTCGTTCTTCGCGGGCATCGGCAGCGCGTCGGCAAACGGCGTGCTCGTCAAAGGGTCGAGCTATTTGGAGCTTTTGGCGAGCGCCGAGACTGTGGTTTTCGATAAGACCGGCACGCTGACGAAGGGCGTGTTCGACGTGGCCGCCGTCCACCCCGACGTAATCGAGGCGGAAGAACTGCTGCACCTGACCGCGCACGTCGAGCGGTATTCGACGCACCCGATTGCAAACTCTCTGCGCGCCGCTTATCCGAACGAAGCGGACGACTGCAGCGTCGAGAACATCGAGGAAATCGCCGGACAGGGCATCCGCGCCGAGATCAACGGCAAGACGGTCTGCGTCGGCAACGAGAAGCTGATGGATGCCATCGGCGCAGACTGGCACGCCTGCGAGAAGACCGGCACGATCATCCATGTGGCCATCGACGGGCAGTATGTCGGTCATGTCGTCATCTCCGACGTGGTGAAGGCGACCTCCAAGAGAGCCATCACGCTGCTGCATGAGGCGGGCGTCAAGAAGACGGTCATGCTGACCGGCGACGCGAAGCCCGTGGCCGACGCGGTGGCGGAGGAACTGGGCCTTGACCTGGTCTACAGCGAACTCTTGCCCGCGGATAAGGTCGAAAAAGTCGAGGAACTGTTGGCGCAGAAAACAGGCGAAGACGGCATGCTGGCTTTCGTCGGCGACGGCATCAACGACGCTCCGGTACTGGCCCGCGCCGACATCGGTGTTGCGATGGGTGCGATGGGCTCCGACGCGGCCATCGAGGCGGCGGACGTAGTGCTGATGTACGACGACCCGCAGCAGATTTCGCTGGCGATGCGTATTGCGCGCAAGACCATGAGCATCGTCAAGCAGAACATCGTGATGGCCCTCGGCGTCAAGGCGGCGTGCCTGATTCTCGGCGCTGTCGGCCTCGCGACCATGTGGATGGCGATCTTCGCCGATGTCGGCGTGATGGTACTGGCCGTACTGAACGCGCTCCGCGCTCTTTCCGTGGATAAGGGCGGCGTCGTGCTGATGGACGCGCCAAAATCCGCCGTGGCGCCGAAGCCCGCCGTGGCGTAAATGCACCTTGCGCCAATGCAAAATCCGAAGTATAATATATAAATGATCAGAAAATAATTGACAAAATTTATGAAGCAGGAGAAAAAAACGCAGAACGTGTGAGCAATGAAATATGGGGCGCAGAGCGTCACGGCGTCCTAAGCTGAACGGAAAATGACAATCGGAACGACGGATGACCACAGGAGGGGAACGCCATGAAACGATGGACGATGCTTTTGACGCTGGCTCTGTGTATGTTGGGGCTCGTGGCCCTGACAGGATGCGGTGGGCAGCAGGATCCTAAAGTTGCCGGCAAACCGCACCGAACCGTCGCCGTGCTTTTCGCCGATTCTTCGGATATTTGGCAGCGGGGCGGCATCTTGCTGCAAGAGGAGCTGGAAAAGAACGGCTTTATCGTCGATTTGCACTTCGCGCGGACGGCGCAGGCGCAGGTCGGGCAGTTCCGCCGTGCCGTCGAGCAGAAACCCATCGCGATTGTCGTGGGCGCGGTGGACGGCGACGCGCTGAAAGACGCCCTGTCGGAAGCCTCGAAGTGGGAAATCCCCGTCGTCGCTTACGACCGCCTGATCATGAATTCCCCACATGTCTCCTATTACGTTGGCTACGACGCGCAGGAAATCGGCCGAGTGCAGGCCTATTCCATAGAAAAGGCACTTCGGCTGAAGGAGACGCACGGCTCGGACAATATCGAGATTTTCGCCGGCGACCCGAAGGACAACAACGCACATCTTTTCTATAAAGGCGCGATGGAAGTCTTGAAACCGTACATTGACCATGGACGCCTTGTCGTAACGTCCGGCGAGACGAGTTTCGCACAAGTGGCGACGAAAAATTGGGACCCGCAAAGCGCAAAGGAGCGCGCGCGCCGCCTCTTGCGTCATACCTATGAAAACGACCGACCGCTCAGCGCGATCTTGTCGCCGAATGACGCGCTGGCGGGCGGAATCCGTGAAGCGTTGGATGAATACTACAAGGGAACTTGGCCGTTTATCACGGGACTTGACGCCGACCCGGAAGGTGTGCGTGCCATCGCCGCCGACCGCCAGGGCATGACCATCGACAAGCCGCCCACGCTCCCGGTCAAGGAGTGCCTGCGTCTGATCAAGGACATCGTCGCGGGTAAAACCGACTCCTCGAAGATTCGCCAGGACAACGGTTCAAAAGGCGTACCGGCGTTCCTCTGCAAGCCGGTTGTCATTGATAAGAATAATTTGGACACCGTGCATTGGGCAAAATAATCACAAAAGAAAGAACGGCGCACCGACCTAATATTTAGGCGGCGCGCCGTTCTTTTTTATTCACTTTTCCATTCAATAGATCGGTCGGCTTTTCAGCACGAAGATGTCATGGTCTTCCAACTCGTCCCGGACCCAATCGAAGTGGTCGTTGATTTCGTCGTAGAATTGACGTCGAAAATCGATGTCCTCGAAGACGTAAGGGATGCTGTATGCCGCCGTCGCGTCGTTTTCGTCGAAATCCTCGATCTCGAAGTAGTTCTCGTGGATACGTTGCAGCCATTCCTGATAGCGTTCGTCGATATTGTCGGATTGGATGCCCTTGAAGCTCTTCATGATTTTCTTCTGCTGCGCCTCGGAGAGCCCGGTGACTTCCTCGCCGCTGACTTTTTGCAGGATGCGGAAGATTTCATCGGACGCTTCCATGAATTCGTCCCAATTCTTGCGTCCGTCGGTGAAGCGCTCGCCGCTTTTCCACCAAAGGTAAGGCATATCGGGGCAATGGACCGCGGCAGCGTGACCAAGGGGCATGACTTCGTCGAGAATCTTGCTGACGAAGGCCGACGCGCCAAGGATGTCATCCAACACCTTTTCGACGACGGAGCCGGAGGTCACGAAGATCAAATCCTGCACTTTGTTGACGATGTTGTTGATGCCGGCGAATTCCTGATGCGCCCAAGTGTCGGCGAAGACGTGCAGGCCGACGCCGAGGCGGAACGGAAAGTTCGTGTTGTCCAACGTCGTTTCCAAGAGGCGGTCGGCGAGCTTATGGGAAAGCTCGCTGTCCTTTTTACAGATCAGCTGCTCCTCCTGCGTGTCGCCTTCGAGACCAGGCAGGAAGTGGAACGGGATCCAGATCTCGCGATTGCCCTTGCCGCTGACGTTGCCCCAGATGTTCTGGCAGGAATAGCGAACGTGGACGCCCTCGGCGATGTTCCGCTTTTCCTCCTCGTCGGAGAACGGCGTCGAGTCGAAATTGTCATCGACAAGCTGGGACGCGTGAGCAATCAGGTTCGCGTTCTCACTGCCGAATTTCGCCCAGCGGGCAAGCACGTAGACCGTGCTGTAGTGAAAGTCAATGTCCATTGGTACACCTCAATCGTCAAATAACTTGCTGTCGTTCATTATAGTATAAAGCGCCGCTATGCGCAAAAATTTTCATTCCACCTGTCGTCCAGCACCGGGACCGTCATTGGCTACCGGGACTTTTGCTTCGGTATGCGCAGCGAACCGCGAGCTTTGCTCGCGTGTGAGTCGCTTATACCGAAGCCGTTGTGGATATTTTACTATTCCACCTGTCGTCCAGCACCGGGACCGTCATTGGCTACCGGGACTTTTGCTTCGGTAAAGGTCTTCATGTCGTTCAGGATATGGAGCGCAGCGTCCACGAGCTTCAGACCGAGACAGGCGACGGCACCGCCGGGGGCGGTCATGCCCAGCGTCAGGAGCGCGGGCTGGACGTGCAGCACGTAAGGCGCGAGGGCCGGGCAGAGCGCCTCGGCGTAGCGCGCGATGATTTCCGTCGATTCGTCGTCCAGCACGATCATCGCGTGGTTGTGCGCGCCGGCGATCATCGCGCCGAGCAGCGCGGCGGCATCCGGCTGCAAATGTTTCGGGACGTGGGAGAGGAATTCCTGCGGCTCGAATTTGAGGTTCCCGTCTTCGGTCAGGAGCGCCTCGCGCATCGCTTTTGCCTTCGTACCGAAGGTGTCCGTCTTGTTCGTTTCCGTCAACGCCAGCGCCAAGAGCGACGACGAGAAGGTGATGTCCTCCGCCGTCTCGCGTCCGAAGTCAAAAGCGTCGGTCAGCGGGCGGTCCGGGCGCAGGCGCGCGACTTTGACCTCCGCCTCCGCGTGGGTCGCGAAAGCCGCCGTGATCTGGTGCTGCGCATCGCTCATGTCACCGTTCGTGAAGACGAGCAGCGTACGGGCGAGATCCGTGTCCGGGCGTTCCTCGTCCAAGATGCCCGCCAGCTCCACGGCGATTTCTTCCAGATAGCCGAGACAGTGGATTGGTTTCGTCAGGTTGTCGAGCCGGAATCGGCACGCTTCCATTGCCGCCCGGGACGGCTTTGGGAAGGTCTCAAGATAAAAGTTGAAGGTCTTGTCCGTCAGCGGTACAGCCTTTGCGGGCATCGTCTGATGGTCGAAGAAGTCGTCCTCCGCATCGAGGTCGAGATAGCCGGAGACCAGCGAAGCCGCGTCCAAGAGGTTCACCGCGATGGATGAGCCGGTCGCTTCACCGAGGCGGAATTTCATATCCATGTAATGGCGCAGATGGAGCTTTTCGAGCATGGCTCGATGCGCCGGCTCGGCGGCGAGATGAGAGCCCATCAGGTAATGAGAGACGAGCGGGCAAATCGCCTGCGCGATCAATGCCGCCGCACCGGTGTTGAAGCCGTCCAGCACAACGAACGCGTGATGCACCGCCGCGCCGAGGATGATGCCCGCGATGCAGCCAAGCTCGAAGCCGCCGACTTTCGATAAGAGATCGACGCCGTCTGTCGGGTCGGGGCGGTTCGTTTCGAGGGCCTGCCGCACAACTTCAATCTTGATTTTCAGACGCTCGTCGGAAATATTCGTTCCGCGTCCGGTCGCCTGTTCCGGCGTCAATCCGCAGGTCGCCGCGGCGATACAGGCCGACGAAGTCGTATTCGCGATGCCCATTTCCCCCGGCAGGAAACATCCGACGCCTTCCTCCGCGCATTTTTCCGCCAGTTCAATGCCGGTCTCAATGGCGCGGACAGCTTCCTCGCGGCTCATGGCCGGTCCTTTCGTGAAATTCTTAGTGCCGAAGGCGATTTTTCTCTGGATCAGCCCCGGAATCCAAGTCGTGTCCGAAGCGATGCCGAGATCGACAACCAAGAGTTCCGCACCGGAAAAGTTCGACAGCGCGTTTGCCGTTGACCCTTGTGAAATCAGGTAGTTCGCGGTCATCTGCACCGTGGTCGAGACCGGATATGCGCTGACGTTCATCTCCGCGACGCCGTGGTCGGCGCAGCAGATGATCGTGCATTTTTTCAACGCCGTCGACGTCTCTTTGCCGGTGATCGCCGCGTATTTTTCCAGCAACTCGCCGAGCGCGCCCATCACCGCCACGTCGCCCAGATGCCCAGCGAGATGCGCGAGTGCCGTGCGACCCGCCGCTTCGTCCGGGGGCTGGATTTTTGCTATCGTATCGTCCAAGAGGGACATGACGCACCTCCTCATTTTGCATAAAAATAATATATATATTATAGCAGATTTTTTCGTTTCATGCGCCTTGACCGTCGCAAGCCTTTCAGTTAATATGGACGCAGGGAGGGAACGTCATGCCGGAGCAAAATGACGAGCGCGTATTTGGACCCGCGTATCTTTGGGATTTTCACTGCGACGGTGCGGCCTGCGGATGCCGCTGCTGCCGGGGCTGGCGTATCCCGGTGGACATGGCGGCGTGGGAACGTCTGGCGCGGCTGAAGTCCAAAGCCCGCAAAGCGGTTTTTGCGAATCTTACAGAAAAAGAAACGGGCTGGGAAACGAAGCACGACGAAGACGGGACCTGCGCGTTCCTCGACGGGAACGGGCTTTGCAGCCTGCAAAAGGCCCATGGCGAAGACTATCTGCCCGACGTCTGCGACTCATTCCCGCGGGTGTCCTATCGCTTTTCCGGTCTCGTCGAGCGCTCGCTGGCGATGACCTGCCCCGTAGCGGCCCGGCTCGCGCTGCTGCCCGAATCACCAATGCGCTTTGAGGAGCAGACGACGGAGGCGCGGCGCATTTCCTCGGCCATACGTCCGCCGATGGAGGCGCTGCGCTGCGAGAACGGGCTGCGCGCGTTGCAGCTTCAGATGATTGCCTTATTGCAGGATCGCGGGCAGTCTCTGCGCCTTCGTTTATTGCATCTCGGGCGCTTTCTCGCGGCGCTTGAGGCCCGCTACAGGACCGGGCGCAACAAATTGCCCGATGCGGCGGAACTGGCCGCCTGCGCGAAAAATGTAACGCCCGAGACGGAAAACTGGCAGCGCGCGTCCGCTTATACGCGGCTTCGCTATATGGCGGGGCTCGTGGCCGAGCTTTACGAGGCGGAAGAAGAATACAACCCCATCCGGCTGAACGAGCTCGCTTCCTTGCTGGCGGATCGCGAAGCGGCGAGCGAGGAAGCGCTTCAGGCGCTGCACGGGCACATCCTTGAAAATCTCGCGGTCAACGAGCTGTTTTTGCGCCTGTACCCGTTCGCCTGCGCGGGCGGATTCTTGGATAATTTCAAGCTGTTCGCGCTGCGTTTCCGCGCCGCCGAATTTGCGCTGCTGCTGGAGGCCGCCGGGAAAAACACAACACCGGACGAAGAAACCGTACTGCTGCTGCTGAACAGTATCATGGAAAAGCTCGACCACAACCGTGAAGCGGACAAAACGCTGAAACGGCGTGTCGCTGAGGATTTCCAAGACCTGGACGCCGACGAGTTCCTCGCATTTATTTAGCGCGCCCCACGATTTCCGCGTGTCCTTCACAAAAAATCGGCAAAAAATGTGGAAAATCGCGCAAAAAGGCTTTACAAAACATATGCTTCTATGATATATTTTGATAAATCATATGTTCGAAAGGAGCAGATGGCATGTCCAGAAAAAACAAAACGGCCCCGGAACGCTGCGCAGAAATCTACAAGTACATTAAAGAATTCCTGATGAAAAAGGGCTATCCGCCCTCCGTACGCGAGATTGGCGAAAAAGTGGGGCTCAGCTCCAGCTCCACCGTACACTCGTATTTGCACATGCTGGAGGCCGACGGGAAGATCCACCGCGACCCGACGAAGCCCCGCGCAATCGAACTGGTCGGCGAGAAGCCTTGGGAACACATGCTGCGCGTCCCGCTGGTCGGGAATGTGGCGGCGGGCGTCCCCATCACAGCGGAAGAAAATATCGAGGAAGTGTTCAACGTGCCTTCCGCGCTGCTCGGCACGCAGGATGACACCTTCATGCTGCGCGTGCAGGGCGAGAGCATGATCAATGTCGGCATTTTCGACGGCGACTATATTTTCGTCAAGGAGCAGGACACCGCGAAGAACGGCGAAATCGTCGTTGCCCTCGTCGAGAACGAGGAAGCGACAGTCAAGCGCATCTTCTTCGAGAAGGATCGCGTGAAGCTCCAGCCGGAAAACGACACGATGAAGCCGTTCTATGAAAAGAACGTGGCCGTGCTCGGCAAGGTCATCGGCGTCTATCGCCACATGTAACGGAAAAATAAAAGGGACTGTATTTCGCAGTCCCTTTTTTAGTGGGGGAAACACTATGAAGGAAAAATGGCCGTTGCTTTTTGCGGCGCTCTTTACCGTGTTGCTGCTTTTGGGCGGCTGCAGCGGGGCGGCGACGCAGGCCGGGACAGGCGGCATTGAGCAAAAAATGACGCCGGAGGAGCGTGCGGACGCAATGCTCGCACGGATGACGCCCGCGGAAAAAATCGGCCAACTGCTGATGATCGGCGTCCACGGTACGGAAATCAACGACGACGTCCGCTTCATGCTCTCCGAGTACGCCGTCGGCGGCGTCATCCTGTTTGACCGCAATCTGGAAACGGCGGACGGGGTGCGTCGCTTCACGAAGGAATTGCAAGACGCACGGCACGGCGAATTACCGCTTTTGATTGCCATTGACGAGGAGGGCGGGCCGGTCGCGCGCATGAAGGAGATTTTGCCGCCGCCTCCCGCACAGTCGGAGCTGGGCAAGAGCGGCGACCCGGTGCTCGCTCGGACCTGGGCGAAAAAAACGGCAAAGCGTCTCCGTGACTTCGGCTTCAACCTGAATTTCGCGCCGGTCGCCGATGTGGGCGACGGCGAACGGTGCTACGCGGGGGACGCGGAGACGGTCGCCGCTTTCGTTCACGAAGCCGCCGCGGGCTACGCGGAGGAAAAGATGCTTTGCACCTTGAAGCATTTTCCCGGCCTCGGCAAGGGCGAAGCGGACACGCATCTCGACACCGTCGTCGTCAATGCGGACCGGGACACCCTCGACGCGGAGGACATTGTGCCGTTCCGCGCGTTGATCAATGAGTCGGGCGCGTCGGACCGTTTTTTCGTCATGACTTCCCATATCACCTATACGGCCCTTGACGAAACATTGCCCGCAAGCCTCTCCCCCGCCATCATGACCTCACTGCTGCGGAAGGAATTGGGCTGGCGCGGCGTCGTCGTCACCGACGACCTTGAGATGGGCGCGGCGGATATCTTCCCATTCCGCGAGCTGGGCGTCCGCGCGGTGGAAGCGGGCGCGGACATCGTGCTGGTCTGCCATGAATACAAGCACCAGCAGGAAGCCTTCAACGGGCTGCTGCAAGCCTTACAAAGCGGGCGCCTCTCCGAGGCTCGCATAAACGATTCCGTCCGCCGCATCCTGCGGGCGAAGTTGACGCTGGAAGAGAGGAAGTAACAGGATGAACGACAAAAAGCCCGCGAAAACCGCGGGCTTTTTTCATGCCATAATTACGCCATGGTAAAATACGTGTAAACGCTGAAAATCGTCAGCAGGATGATTTCCCCGATCAGCACCGGGCGCAATGTGCCGAAAAAGTTTGCGCGGAAATAATCGATGGTGACCACGAGGCACATGTGGGTCGGCGTCAGCATTTGCCCGGCGACGCCAAAGGCCATCGCCACGCCCGCCAGATCCAGATTGCCCGTCCCCATCGCCGCGACAATCGGCATCACGATTGCGACATGCCCCTGGGACATCCCTGTCAACACGCCGATGATGAACGACACGCAGGCGATAATGACCGGCACGGGCAGCGGCGACGCTTGGAACGCCGCGACAATCTCGGGCAGCACACCGGTCACCGTCAGGATTTGGATGAAATAGAGGATGCAGAGCACGTTGCCCAGCATCTTCGCATCCAGCGCGCCGACCACCGTATCCCGCACGCCGACAAAGCGGCTCGTGGCGCGCAGCACGAAGAACAGCAGGAACGTCACCGCGCCCATCGCCAACGACGCGTTCATATCGAGAAAGACCACCAGCAAAAATGTGGAAACCACCGGGGAAAGCGCGAGAATCAAGTCGACGGTCTCGCGCTTTTTTCGCACGCTGTCCGCCGGCGGCTTCGGCTCGGCGGGTACCCGAAGCGGACGGATCATCAGGAACCAGCCCACGGAAAACGCCAAAATCGTCAGCCAGCTCAGATGCTTCAAAAATTCGCTGAAAGGTACGCCCGCGATATTGCAGGCCATGATCATGCCGGGGATAATCGGGCTGGAAAACTCGAAAATGTGGCGGAACCAAAAATTGATTGCCGATTTATGCTCCTGCGAGATGGAAAGCTCGTCGGACAATTCTTCCACGATCGGCGCGGAAAACCGCGCGCCGCCCAGTGACGGCAGCAGCCCCAAAAACGCGGGCATCAGCGCGAGCAGTGCCTTCGCGCTGGAAAAGATGCGCCGCAGCGCATTGACCATGCCGGAAAGCGTTCCGCTCATGCGAAGCTCGATTTCGAGACACATCACGAAATATAGCGCCAAGATAATATCGTAAGTGCGCGGCAGCGAAAGCGTCTCCTTCGCGGCGACGAACAACGCCAAAACGTCCCCGGACTTCACGAGCCAAAGCAAAAGTCCGCCCGCAAGCATACACAGCCCAATCGGGACGTGCTTTCGAAGCAGCAGGACAATCAACAGGAACGCCGCAGCCAATGGCAAAAAAATACCCATGCCAAACACACCACACCTTGCATTTTTATAGGAAAAAGTTGTCTGTAGTATAGCACAATTCCGCAGAAAAACAAAAAGCTGTCCGCGAGAAATTTCCTTCCTAACTTGTCGCGGGGAACTGTGATATAATAAAGCATATTTTTTGCAAGGTGTGAAACAAATGAAAGCTGGGAGTACGATATGAGCCGGGTAGCGGTCGGGATGTCCGGCGGCGTGGACAGCGCGACGACGGCGCTGCTCCTAAAGGAAGCGGGGCATGAGGTCGTCGGCGTGACGTTGAAGACGTGGACGGGGGAAGACAATCGGTGCTGCGAGATGTCAGAGGCGCGGGCGATGTCGATTCGCATGGGGATTTCCCATTACGTCCGAGGCGCGGCGACAGAATTCAAGGGCTGCGTCGCGCGCCCGTTTATCGACGAGTATCTTTCCGGCCGGACGCCGAACCCCTGTGTCGAGTGCAACCGCTATGTGAAATGGGCGGCGCTTCTGAACGCCGCCGACGAACTGGGCGCGGAGTATGTCGCCACCGGACACTATGCGCGGGTGGATCTGCTCGCGAACGGTCGATACGCGATCCGGCAGGGAGCATCCGCGCGGAAGGATCAGTCTTATGTTTTATACAAGCTGACGCAGGAGCAACTCGCCCGAACGCTATTGCCGCTGGGCGGTTATGAAAAGGACGAGGTGCGCGCGATCGCGGCGCGGGCGGGGCTCTCAGCGGCGCAGAAGCCGGACTCGCAGGAAATCTGCTTCGTCACGGAAGGCAGCTATGCGGATTACATCGAGCGTGAGACAGGAGAAGAATTGCCGCCGGGAAATTTCGTCGACGAGACGGGAAACGTGCTCGGGCGACACAAGGGCGTCGCGCATTACACCGTCGGTCAACGCAAGGGGCTCGGCCTCGCTCTCGGCACGCCCGCCTATGTGACGAGAATTGACGCGGAGAAGAACGAAGTGGTGATTGGCGGCGAACCGTCGCTGTATCGTCCGTCAATCGTCTGCGTCGACCTGCATTTCATGAGCGTCGATGGACTTTCCCTCGGGGAAGAGCTGCGGGCATTCGTCAAAATCCGCTACAACCATAAAGGCGAGGCGGCAACGCTGAAAATGAACGGCGACGGGACGCTGACCGCCGTCTTCGACAGTCCCGTTCGCGCGCCGACGCCCGGCCAGTCGGCGGTGTTTTATGATGAAGACGGCTATATTATCGGCGGCGGCAAGATAAAATAACGGAGAGGAAAAAGCGGAACGTCATAGGCGGCGTTCCGCTTTTTTCTTATGTTTTGTCTGCTGTTTCCCGGATGACCGCGAGGAATGTTTCGCCATAGCGGCGGAGCTTTTGCTCGCCGACGCCTTTGACCTCCGCCATTTCGTCGAGGCTCCGAGGCAAAAGGCGGCACATATCGCGAAGCGTGGCGTCAGAGAAGACTACGAAGGCGGGGACGTTTTCCTCCTTCGCGAGACGGAGGCGCTCCTGCTTCAGCGCGTCAAAGAGCGCGTCTGTCGCTTCGATAGGAGCGCGCTCCGGCTCCTTTGGCAAGGTCAGCAGCACCTTTGCCTCGCTTTTCAGCACGGGAAACGACGGCGGCAACAGCCGCAGCGTCGAATGTTCACCTTCGACGGTGAGGTAACCCGTGGCGACGAGCCGCTGAATCAGAAGATTGACTTCCTTTTGCGAGCGATCTTTGAACAGGCCGAAGGTCGAGAGCTTTTCAAAGCCGAACTTTTTGACGCGCTGGCTCCCGGAGCCGGTCAGGACCTGCGCGACCAGCGCCATGCCGAAGTGCTGTCGCATCCGATAGACGCAAGAGAAGACTTTTTGCGCGTCAACGGTCAGGTCCACGGTCTCGGTCTCGGCGGTGCAGGTGCTGCAGTTTTCGCAGCTTTCCGGCGCATCCTCGCCGAAATATTCGAGGATGAATCGGCGCAGACAGCCCGGCGTGTGGCAGTAATCGACCATGCGCTGGAGCCGCTCGTTCTCATAGGTGCGTCGCGCCTCGTCCTCGATGGAACGCTCGATCAGGAAGCGCTGGGTTTGTACGTCTCCCGGCGCGTAGAGCAGTACGCATTGTCCCGGCTCGCCGTCGCGGCCCGCGCGCCCCGCCTCCTGATAGTAAGCTTCAACGTTTTTCGGCATATTGTAGTGGATGACGTAGCGCACGTTCGACTTGTCGATGCCCATGCCGAAGGCGTTCGTCGCAACCATGACCGTCAGCCGATCATAGAGGAAATCCTCCTGCATTTGACGCCGCTCCTCATCGGGCAGCCCCGCATGATAACGACCGACGGAAACGCCTCGCTTTTTCAGGAGCGCATAGACGGCGTCGGTCTGTTTCCGCGTCGCTGCGTAAACGATGCCGGACTCGTCGGGGCGCGCCGTCACATAGCGCAGCAGGAATTTGTCCTTGTCCTCGCCGCGCCGCACGTCGAAAAAAAGATTCGGACGGTCAAATCCGCTGACGTGAATGACGGGCGCGCGAAGCCCCAACAGGCGAATGATGTCGTCCCGAACCTCCGGTGTCGCAGTGGCAGTGAAGGCGCCGACGGTCGGGCGGCGGGACAGCGACGCGATAAACGGTGCGATGGCGCGGTAGCTGGGGCGGAAGTCGTGGCCCCATTGGGACAGGCAATGCGCCTCGTCCACCGCAACAAGTGCCACATCCATGCGTGAAACAGCCTCCGCGAACCACGGGTCGTCGATGCGCTCCGGCGCTACATAGAGCAGGCGAACACGCCCCTCCTCCGCGTCCGCAAGAACGTTAGCGACTTCTTTGGGCGAAAGCGTGCTGTTGATGAACGCTGCAGGAACGCCCTGCCCGGAAAGCGCGTCCACCTGATCTTTCATCAGAGAAATCAACGGCGAAAAGACGATGGCGACGCCTGAGGCGAGCAGCGCGGGAATCTGGAAGCAGATGGACTTTCCGGCGCCCGTCGGCATGATCGCCACCGTGTCCTGTCCGTCAAGGAGGCTTTTCACCACCGGCTCCTGCGCGGGCCGGAACTCCCGGTAACCGAAAAAACGGCGCAGATACGCCTTTGCCCTTCCGAGCGTATCTGCGCCGTTTGTCTGCGCAAGGTTATTTGTCATCGCCAACGTCCTCAAAGCGGCTGCGAAGCAACGCGATTTCCTTCGCGTAGCCGTCGTGATCGTTCGGCGTTTCGAGGATGAAGGGCAGGCGGCGGAGCCGTGGGTGGTTGATGACCCGCACCAGCGCTTCTAGGCCAATCTGCCCCTCGCCGATTTTCGCGTGGCGGTCCTTGTGACTGCCCCGCGGGTTCAGACTGTCGTTCAGATGGATGGCACGCAGGCGGTCGAGGCCGATCACGTCATCGAACTCCGCCAGCACGTCATCGAGATGGTCGACCACGTCGTAGCCGCCGTCCCAGATGTGACAAGTGTCAAGACAAACGCCCACATGGTCCGAGAGCTCCACCCGGTCGAGAATCGCCCGCACCTCGGCGAAGGTCTTGCCGATTTCCGAGCCTTTGCCCGACATGGTTTCCACCAACACCGTGGTGTGCTGGGTCGGGCGCAGCACCGCGTTCAAAAGTGCAGAGCAAAGCTCGATGCCCGTCTGCGTCCCCTGCCCGACGTGGCTGCCCGGATGGAAATTGTAGTAATTGCCCGGTGTGAACTCCATGCGCCGCAGATCGTCCGCCATGGTTTCCCGGGCAAACGTCCGCAGGCTGTCCTTTGCCGCGCAAGGATTCAAGGTATAAGGAGCGTGGGCCACGAGGCGCACGATGTCGTTTTTCTTCGCGAAGGCGAGGAACGCGTCCACGTCCTTCGGGTCGATTTCCTTCGCCTTGCCGCCCCGCGGATTGCGCGTGAAAAAAGCGAACACGTCCGCGTCCAGCGATTTCGCTTCCTCCCCCATGGCGAGATACCCGCCCGCAGAAGAAAGATGATTTCCGATATGCAGCGATTCCATGCGGCATTTCTCTCCAATCGTTTCGTAGTTGCTTATCTATTGTAGCAAATCCCGCGCGGATTGTCGAAGTTTATTTTCGCGGCAAAATAAAAACGCGCCGCCTGTTTTGGGCAGCGCGTTTTTGTTTCTTGTCATCCTTACGCCGGAAGTTCCTCCGGAGGGAAGTCGTTCGGGCCTTCATTGGAGAGGCCGAGGCGTTTCAGGATTTCGAAGTCGCCCTTGATGGTGGTGCCGCTGGTGGTCAGCATGTCGCCGGTGATGGTGGCCGACGCGCCGGAGAGGAACGCCGTCGCGCCGTTTTCCGGCAGGACCTTGCGCCCTGCGGCGAGTCGGATATTCGCTTCGGGATTGATGAATCGGAAGAAGGCTATGGTGCGCAATACGTCCTTTCCGTCGATCTGCGGGCGGTCTTCGAGGGCCGTGCCTTTGATTGGCATCAGCGCGTTGATGGGAATCGACTCGATGCCGAGCTCTGCGAGGCTGATCGCCATGTCGAGGCGATCGTCCCAATTCTCTCCCATGCCGATGATGCCGCCGGAGCAGACGCACATCCCCTCCTGCTGCGCGATTTTAATCGTGCGGATTTTATCGTCGTAAGTGTGGGTCGTGCAGATTTGCGGGAAGAAACGGCGCGACGTCTCGATATTGTGATGGTAGCTGGTCACGCCCGCCGCGCGCAAGCGGCGGAATTGCTCGGCGTCGATGAAGCCCATGGATGCGCAGAGCTCGATGGTCAGCGTCCGGTGCATTTCCTCGAACGCTTCAATCGCCAAGTCAAATTCTTTCCCTTTGCAGGCGCGTCCCGCCGTCACGATTGCAAAGCGGTTCACGCCCGCCTCTTGGTTTTTCTTCGCGGCGGCGATGATTTCTTCCTTCGGCAGGAAGCTGTATTCGTCGATGCCGGTCTTGTGGCAGGCGGCCTGCGCACAGTATTTGCAGTTTTCCGGGCAGCGGCCGCTGCGCCCGTTGATGATGGTGCAGAGGTCGATGTGGTTCTTACGGA
>CACYUQ010000012.1 GCA_902777615.1 uncultured Selenomonadaceae bacterium | reverse complement strand
TAAAAGTAAGGAGATAGTAGTATGGGATTTTTTGACCGACTGAAAAAGGGCTTGGCGCGGACCCGTGAGAGCTTTACCGCGAAAATTGAGAAAGCGATCATCGGCTACGCCGATATTGACGACGACCTCCTTGATGAATTGGAGGAAATCCTGATTATGGCGGACGTGGGTGTCACGACGACGGAAAAGCTGATGGTGGATGTACGACAGGGTATCAAGAAGAAAGAAATCAAGACGCCGGAAGATTTGAAGCCGTTTCTGGAGGCGCGAATCACTGAAATCTTGGTGGCCGGAGGCGCGGGCGTGCGCATGGCGGCCAATGGGCCGACGGTCATTCTCGTCATTGGCGTCAATGGCGCGGGCAAGACGACTACGATTGGCAAGCTCAGTGCGTTTTATCATTATTACGGCAAGTCGGTCATGGTGGCTGCTGCTGATACCTTCCGTGCCGCAGCTATCGAGCAGCTCGAGGTCTGGGCGCAGCGCAGCGAGGCGGAATTTATCCGGCACGAAGAAGGCTCCGACCCTGCCGCTGTCGTTTACGATGCGGTGAAGGCGGCGAAAGCGCGCAATATCGATATTTTGCTTGTCGATACGGCGGGACGTCTGCAAACGAAATCAAACCTGATGGCGGAACTGGAAAAAATCAATCGCGTCATCCAACGGGAAATTCCCGGCGCACCGCATGAGACGCTCTTGGTTCTGGATGCGACGACCGGACAGAACGCAGTCAGTCAAGCGAAGCTCTTCACACAGGCAGCGCCGATTACCGGCGTCGTGTTGACAAAGCTCGACGGCACAGCGAAGGGCGGTGTCGTCATCGGCATCAAGGCTGAGCTCAATATGCCGATTAAATGGATTGGAGTTGGCGAGGGCGTTGCAGATTTGCGTCCGTTTGTCGCCGAGGACTTTTCCAAGGCGCTTTTCGGTGAAGGAAAAAATGAGGGCGACGGAGAATAGATTTGCTCGCAAGATGGAGGTTTTACGGTGAAAAAGACGACGAAGGAAGCGCTGCGGCGGGAAATCCGGGAGACGGTGCGTCTCGTCCGGGAGAAAAATCCACTGACGCCTTCGATTACCAATACGGTGACGATCAATCTCGTGGCAAATGCGCAGCTTGCAGTGGGCGGATCGGCGGCGATGGTTTATCTCGCGGATGAGGGGGAAGGGATGGCCTCGCTGGGGGGCGCTATGTATATCAATATGGGGACGATTCTTCCCGTCTATGCGGAGACGTTGCCGCGCACGGTAAAAGTACTGACGGAGTTGGGAAAGCCGTGGGTTATTGACCCGGTGGGCATAGGCGTCGGCGCCCTTCGGACGAGTCTTTTGCTGGGATTCCAAACGGATAAACCGACAATCATCCGCGGCAATGCGTCGGAAATTATTGCGCTGGCGGAGCTTTGGGAATTGGACAATGGGAGGACAATGAGCGGGGTACGAGGTGTCGACTCGACGGACTCTGTAGAAACGGCACGCACGGCAGCGATTTCCCTGGCGCGTCATACGGGCGGCGCGGTGGCCGTCTCGGGACCGGTTGACCTCGTGACGGACGGAAAGAGCCTCGCCTGGGTGGAAGGCGGTTCGAAATTTTTGCCGATGATTACCGGAGCGGGTTGCTCTCTCGGCGGCGTGGCGGCGGTTTACGCCTGCGTGGCATCGCCTTTTGTCGCGGCGTTGACGGCGACGGCGATTTACGATTTCGCCGGAACGAAAGCGGAGCAGCGTGCGGAGGGGCCGGCGAGTTTTCAGGTTGCGTTTCTTGACGCGCTCTATCAGGCGACACCGGAAGATGTAGGCGCGCAACCCTTTACGTTGGAGGTAATCGGAAAGTAGGGAAAAGGAGAGGGAGATATGAACGTTTTGGTCGCTTTGGCGGTGGCGCCCTGTGGGACGGGCGAGGAACTTTCGTCGGAGGTGGCGGAGGTCATCCGCGTGATTCGTGCATCGGGGCTTCCGAACCGAACCAATTCCATGTTCACCGAGATTGAGGGGGAATGGGATGAAGTGATGCGCGTGGTTAAGGAAGCGACTTTCGTACTGGCTGGAAAAGGCATTCGTACGGAAGTCGTACTGAAAGCGGACGTGCGCCCCGGTTATACGGATATGATGCACAAAAAGACAGAAATCGTCGAGAAAATTTTGGAGGACGGGAAATGACGGGAAAAAATATGCGCGAGGCGCTGGACATTTCGGCTTATCTCGTCGTCGGCCCGGAAAATACGGAAGGTCGCTCTGTGCGCGAAATCGTTCGAGCGGCGCTTCATGCGGGCTTTACCTGTGTGCAGATTCGCTCGAAGGAAGCAAGCGCACGGGATTTGATTACATTGCTCGGCGAAGCGGCGGAGGAAATTGCGGCGGCAGGAGCGTCAGAGCGTGTTGTACTTCTCGTGGATGACCGTCTCGACGTGGTGTTGGCGGCGCGGAAAATGGGCGTCAAGGCGGACGGCGTTCACGTCGGACAGTCAGATATCCCACCGGAAATATGTCGAGCATATCTTGGAGAAGACGCCGTCGTCGGACTATCCGCGCGGACAGACGAACTCCTCGCCTATGTGCGCGATGCCGATACGAGCGTGATTGACTATTTCGGCGCGGGACCGCTGCACGAAACGGCGACGAAGCCGGATTGCGGGCGTGACGCGCAGGGAAATATCGTCACGCGGAGCTTTAAAGAGCTGGCGGAGCTCTCACGCACAAGTAAAATCCCTGTCGTCGTCGGTGGCGGCGTGAAGCTTGCGGACATTCCAGCGTTAGCGAAAACTGGCGTGGACGGCTTTTTTGTCGTCAGTGCCGTGGCGGGCGCGCCGAACCCGGAAAAGGCGGCAAAGGAACTCGTCACAGCATGGCAGGAAAGCAGGAAATAGATATGATGGATATATAAAAAAGGAACGTTTGCGGATTTGCGTCCGAAACGTTCCTTTTTTATGTAGTTTTTTACGCTTCTTCACTGACGATTTCGTCGGTTGCTACGTTGTAGACGAGGTGCGATAGCTTTTTCTTGTCTCCTGCGAGAATGCGTGTAACGTTTCCAGTACATTCGGCGATTTTCGTATCCCAATTGAAGACGACGTCGTCGGCTTTGATAGTAAGGCTGCCGCGTTCAAAGAGAATATTTTCTTTTAGGTGGGCAACGTGACCTTTTCCCTCGACATAAAGGTCTTCACCTCGGAAGGTATACCCTTCCTGTAGCAATGTTACGTTTCCTTGCGCCCAAACTTCCTGGGTAATCAGACTGACTTGCGCGTGGTCGGCGGTGACGGCTCGGTCTTTTCCGGCGACTCGTACGTTGCCGTCAAGCAAATATCGTCCTGTAAAGAAGTCAAAAGTTTGCTTGTCGCAGGAAATATCCGGTTGTTCCGCGAAAGCGGTCGTTGCCGGAAGTATTAGCATCAGGGCGAAGAGAACGACGTGAAAAAGTTTACGGGGATTCGAATCCATGGGTATCCTTCCTTTCTGTACTTCCGCATTATATTTTTCCCCTCGTATCCGTAAAGCGCGTAGCAGTTGCGGAGAAAATGAAAAGAATGTATAATTGCGGCGTACCATTTATCATTTATACTATAGAAAAATGATTTATTTTTGAAAGCCCTTGTACGAAAGTGGGGATTGCTTTGCAGAAGAAAGTGCTTGCGTTGTTGCGTGAATCGGGCGACGGTTATATTTCCGGTGAGGAAATCGCGGGGCGATTGGGCGTTTCACGTACGGCGGTCTGGAAACATATCCGTGCCCTGAAAGCGGCAGGCTACGAAATTGAAAGTCACGCACGTAGAGGATATTCACTTCTCGACGCGCCGGATCTTTTGCTGCCGCAAGAGATACAGCCGACGCTTCGGACAAAGGTCGTTGGAAAGACAATGTTCCATCACGAGGAAATCCCTTCGTCGAATAACGAAGCGAAACGGCTTGCGCTGGAGGGGACACCGGACGGTACGGTAGTCGTGGCAGAGGCGCAGGGCGCCGGCAAAGGAAGACTTTCCCGCGGATGGTATTCACCCGCGCACAAAGGGATATGGTTTTCGGTGGTGTTTCGGCCGTCTTTCTTACCGCAAGACGCGCCAAAATGTACGCTGATGGCGGCGGTTGCGGTCGTGCGGGCGATGAAAGATATGGGGTTTTCCGTCGGCATCAAGTGGCCCAACGACGTATTGGACGAGAACGGGAAAAAGCTCGTCGGCATCCTGACTGAAATGAGCGCAGAAATGGAGCGCATCAACTTTGTTGTTATTGGCACCGGCATCAATGTAAATCTTTGGCCCGAGGATTATCCGGAAGAGTTGCGGGAGATTGCGACTTCGCTTGCGATGCTGCGCGGCGGAAAGGTGGATCGGGCGGAGCTTTTTGCGCGAGTGTTGGAAGCGATGGACGAACTGTATTTGGGGATTGAACAAAACGGCTTTGGCGCAGTACTTGATGAATGGCGCAAATATTCCGTGACGCTGGGACAGGAGGTCAACGTCATCGGCGTCAAAGAAACGTTCGTCGGGACAGCAGTGGATATCGACGAGGACGGTGCACTATTGATTGACACTTCCGAGGGACGTCGCCGGGTGTTGGCGGGAGATGTTTCCATCCGCCCGAGAAAATAACGAATTTTGGAGGAAAGCCATGCTTTTAGTTTTCGACATCGGCAACAGCAATATCGTGCTTGGCACTTATGAAGGGAAGCGCCTGATGAAGCATTGGCGCATTTCGACCGATCGGCAGAAGACCGGCGATGAGTATGGGATGCTGATTAACGATTTGTTCCGCTTTCAGGGGATTCGCATGACGGACATCGACGCGATTATCATTTCGTCGGTGGTGCCGCCGTTGGTGGTGCCGCTGGTCAAGATGTGCGAACGGTATTTCCGGTTGCGTCCGCTGATTGTAGGGCCGGGCATCAAGACGGGAATTCGGCTTCGCTACGAGAACCCACGGGAAATTGGAGCGGATCGTATCGTTAATACCGTTGGCGCTTTTGAGCAGTATGGCGGACCGCTGATTGTCGTGGATATCGGCACGGCGACGACATTTGATATCGTGGACAAGAACGGCGATTATCTGGGCGGCGTCATCGCGCCGGGCATTGGTATTTCCACCGAGGCACTTTTCCAGCGGGCGGCGCAGCTTCCGCGAGTTGCGTTGGTGACGCCAAAAACGGTCATTTGCAAGAATACGGTTACCGGTATGCAGGCGGGTGTGATTTTCGGTTTCGTCGGTCAGATTGACGAGATCGTGCGGCGCATCAAAGCGGAAATGAATCAGGAGATGAAGGTCATCGCGACGGGCGGTCTGGCGCGGATGATTTCCCGTGAGTCGAAAACGATTGACAAAGTGGACAATTTCTTGACTTTGACGGGACTTCGCGTGCTGTATGAGCGTAACCTTCCACAGGAGAAGCCGGAAGACAAAAAGTGCGCGGACAACAGGAATGAGCGAGCGCAATGAAAATTGGCAACCTCGATTTTCCCATTCCCGTTTTCCTTGCTCCGATGGCGGGCGTGACCGATACGCCGTATCGTATTCTCGCGCGGGAAATGGGCTGTGCGATGGCGTTTGCGGAAATGGTCAGCGTGCTCGGCATCCGTTTCCGCAACGAAAAGACGCTGGCGATGCTCGAAACGGTGCCGGAAGAACGCCCTCTCGCTATGCAGCTTTTTGGCGCAAATCCAGAGCCTGTCGCAGATGCGGCGGCTTATGTCGAAAGCCTAGGCTGCGCGGATGTGATTGATTTCAACATGGGGTGCCCCGCACCGAAAATCGTTAAGAATGGCGCGGGATCGGCGCTTCTGAAAAATCCGGAACATGCGGGACGCATACTCGAAGCATTAGTCAAGGCGACGCGCCTTCCAGTGACGGTGAAAATGCGAATCGGATGGGACGAGTCAAGCATTGTCGCTGTGGAGATGGCGAAGCGCGCGGAGGCGGCGGGTGTTTCGGCAATCGCTGTGCATGGCCGCACGCGGGAGCAATATTATAAGGGGCATGCGGATTGGAGTATGATCGCAGCGGTTAAACGCGCGGTGAAAGTGCCTGTGATTGCCAACGGGGACGTCCGCACGACAGACGATTTGTCCCGCGTTTTTCGTGAGACAGGTTGTGATGGCGTGATGATTGGGCGCGCGGCGCAGGGGAATCCGTGGATTTTTCGCGCGTTCCGCTCGTTTTTAGAAACGGGCGTTGAGCCGTCTCCGCCGACGATTGCGGAGCGCGGGGCACTGATTATGCGTCATCTTGATATGCTGATTCATTACAAGGGTGATTATATCGGAGCGCGGGAAATGCGAAAACATGCGACATGGTACACGAAGGGCATGGTAGGAGGCGGTGAGCTAAGAGACGCTTTCAACCGCGCGGAGACACGGGAAGATTTTCAGATGATTGTTGAGAAGATGATAGAAAATGCGGGAGTTGATACCATTGGCTGACAAGAAGAAAACGAAAAAACAGGAAGAGAAGGAAAGTCACGCTTGGAATACCTATAAAGAATCCGAGAAGAAAAAGGTCTACAAACTTGCCGACGATTACCGCAAGTTCATTTCACAATGCAAGACGGAGCGGGAGAGCGCGACGGAAGCAATCCGTATGGCGAAAGCGGCAGGCTACGTCGAGCTTTCCGAGGTAATCCGAAAAAAGAAAAAGCTGAAGGCGGGCGACAAAGTTTATGCCGTCGGTATGAAAAAGACGGTGGCATTATTTCAGATCGGCACGCGTCCCATCGAAAACGGCCTCGCGATTCTTGGCGCGCATATTGACACCTGTCGCCTCGATCTCAAACAAAATCCGCTTTATGAGGACGGCGGTATGGCGTATCTTGATACTCACTATTACGGAGGCATCAAGAAATATCAGTGGGTGGCGTTGCCGTTGGCGCTACATGGCGTCGTCGTCAAAAAAGACGGAAAGACGTTGGAGATTACAGTTGGGGAAGATGAGGACGACCCTGTATTTTGCGTGACCGACCTGTTGATTCATCTTGCGCAGGAGCAAATGGAAAAGCGGGCGACGAAGGTCGTTGAAGGTGAAAAACTCGATATTCTCGTTGGCAGTCTGCCGCTTCCGGACGAGGAAAAAAACGCGGTCAAGGCTGGCGTGCTAGCTATTCTTTCTGCTAAGTATGGCATTACAAAAGATGATTTCGTCTCGGCGGAGTTGACTCTGGTACCGGCGGGGCGCGCCCGTGCGATGGGATTTGACGGCAGCATGACGCTTGGTTATGGGCAGGATGATAGAGTTTGTGCGTTCGCTTCCCTCCGAGCAATGCTGGAAATGAAAGCAATGAAGCGGACGGCGTGCTGTCTGTTGGTGGACAAGGAAGAAATCGGCAGCGTCGGAGCTACGGGAATGCAGTCCCGCTTCTTTGAAAATACACTGGCGGAATTGATGGAAGCCGCAGGGGAGAAAGGCGAGCTTCGTTTGCGTCGTGCGTTGGCCAATTCAAAAATGCTTTCTTCGGACGTCAGTTCTGGTTATGATCCGCTTTATGCCAGTGCTTTCGATAAGAAAAACGTGGCTTACCTAGGCGGCGGCATGGTGTTCAACAAATTCACAGGCTCGCGCGGAAAGTCCGGCTCTAATGACGCGAACGCCGAATATCTTGCAGAGCTTCGTGAGATGATGGACAAGCACAAAGTACGCTTTCAGACGGCGGAGCTTGGTAAGGTCGATCTCGGCGGCGGCGGGACTATCGCGTATATCATGGCGCTTTATGGAATGCAGGTCGTCGACTGTGGCGTTCCGGTGCTTTCGATGCACGCACCGTGGGAGGTCACAAGTAGCGTTGATCTTTACGAAGCGACGAAAGGTTATAAGGCGTTCTTGATGGAAGCGTAATATATTTCTTGACAACGGGCGTGCACGTACCTATAATATTTAAAAAGTGAATCTGCCTTCCTGATGATTCGGGAAGGCAGATTCTGCATTTCAAGGGAGAGTGTAAAATGCTCTCATTTTCGTTATCATCGCGGGGAGGAAACTCAAATGGTTTTGGATCGGCTGCTTCTTTTGCCTAAAGAAGGAGACGGCTATGCTGCGAGGCAGCGTTGCGGCGAGCGTGCGGGCGTCATCGGAATTGGCGTTAATCTCATATTGTTTGCGGTCAAGCTGGCTGTCGGCGTGGCTTGCGGGGCAGTGGCTGTCGTGGCCGACGCATTGAACAATTTATCCGATGCGGGAACCTCCTTGGCGATGATTTTTGGCTTTCGCATTGCGGGGCGGCCTGCAGACTCAGAGCATCCTTTTGGCCATGGCCGTGCCGAGTATTTGGCGGGGCTTTTCGTTGCCGCTGTTATTGTACTCGTGGGCGTCGAATTGTTCCGCACCTCGGTGGAAAAAATCTTTGCGCCGGAGCCGCTCACCATTGATAGAATCGGCGTCATACTTTTAGCGCTTTCTCTGCTTTTGAAAGTCGGATTGGCCGGTATGTATTTCAAGGTGGGAAAACGCATTCAGTCGGCTGCTTTGGAAGCGGCGGGAACGGACAGTCTGACGGATTGTCTTGCGACTTCTGGCGTTCTCGTTTCATTGGGCGCTTATGCAATAGCCGGAATCAATATCGACGGTTGGGCGGGCATGTTTGTTTCCGGTTTTATCCTCTACAGCGGTTGGGAAGCATTGCGGGCTGCAGCCGATCCTCTGATGGGGACAGCGAATGATCCCGCGTTGGCGGCAGACGTTCGTCGCATTGTTATGGAGGAGCGGGGGGTGCTTGGCGTTCATGACCTCATCTTGCATGGATATGGCGCGGGGCGCACGTTTGCTACGCTGGACATTGAGTTACCGGCGGAAATGCCGTTGATTGAGGCACACAATATTGCAGACCGCGTAGAGCGGCGAATTCAAGGCACGCTTTCCATTTCCGTGACCGTTCATATCGATCCGGTGGCGACGGATGATCCAGAGGCTGACCGTTTGTTTGTGCTTGCATCTCGATTGCTCACGTCTATTGATACTCGGCTTTCAATGCACGATTTCCATGTCGTCCCGTATCGAGATGGTAGGAAAATTCGTTTCGAGGTTTCCTGCCCCGAAGATTTCGGGATGAGCGACCGTGAGCTTCGTCGCGCATTTTTGCGCCGATTTTTAAGGAAAAGTCCTCGAGACCGTGCAATTCTTCACGTTGATCATCATTTTTGCTGAAAATCTTTTTTCTTTTCGAATAGAAAAGAGGAAATCGGGACTTTTTGTCGAAACCTCTCCATAGATAAATATGGGGAGGTTTTGTTTATGAAAAAACAATTGGCGGCCATTGCGGCGGCGTTTTTGCTTATGACGGGCACGGCGAGCGCGGCGGGCGGCAGCGTCGAGGGAAAGGTCAAGGGACCGATGGATCTCGGGTTGCAGGTCATTGCACGTGACAGCGGAACCGGCAACTGGGATAGGGGACATTCTGGCGCTGGAATTGCGATTGGCGGGTCGAGGAAACAAGAGGATAAGACTATAGAACTGCAGCTGATTTCACGCACAGCGGATATGAAAGGGTTGTCGCGGGACGAAGTGGCTGCGTGGTACAAGGACGGCATCGCGCCAACGAACGTGGATGTGTTCATTACCAAAACAGCTGAGGATGGGACGTATGCGTTCACAGGCGTACCGGAAGGTAAATATTATTTGGTCATTTTGATGCCAGGCGGCGGCAATTTGACCGGGGAACCGGAAAGAACGGAAGCGGGGCAGGAATTGCAGAAGTTTCTTCCGTCTTGGGATATGTACCAACTTTTTACCATCGGCATGAAGCTGTATTCGGTACAGATTGTCGACGTGAAAGCGGACGCGGTCACGCAATTCGATTATGATTTTGCGGCGCCGGGACTCCCGGAGCGCAAAAAGGTGAAATAGGGACAAGAGAAAAGAAAACTCGCGGCGGCAGGGAAACTGCTCCGCGAGTTTTTGCGTATATGTAAAGTTTTTCAACAAATCAATCGGCAATAATAGCTTCTAAAGCGATGTGCGCCATGTCGTTAAACGAGGTTTCACGATCGCTGGCGGAGGTTTCCACGCCGGTCAGAATATGGTTGCTGACCGTGAAAATACCGAGTGCTTCAATGCGATATTTCGCGGCGACGAGGTAAAGCGCCGCGGTTTCCATTTCGGCGGCAAGCACTCCGTAAGCGGAGAGTTTTTCGAGATCGATTTCGTCGTCGTACAGGCGGTCCTGTGAGAGTACGTTGCCGACATGGAACGGAACTTTCAAAGACCGGGCGCTGGCGATGGCTTTTTCCAGCAAGGCATAGGTGCCTGTCGGCGCAAACGTCATGCCGTGCGTAAAAATGTTTCTAACCATACTGGAATCGGTGGTCGTGGCCTGCGCAATGACGACGTCGCGGACATGGATGGCTGTTTGGAGCGCGCCGCAGGTACCGGTGCGAATAATCTTCTTCACGCCATAGTCCTTGATGAGTTCGGTAGCGTAGATGGACATGGATGGCATGCCCATACCAGAGCCTTGTATAGAGACACGTTTTCCTTTGTAAGTGCCGGTAAAACCAAGCATGTTTCGGACGTGGGAATATTCTTTGGGATTTTCAAGGAATGTTTCCGCAATATGTTTTGCGCGGAGCGGATCGCCCGGCATTAAGACGCGTTTGGCGATTTCATCTGGATTGTTGACGCTGATATGCCAGCTCATGGGGAAATTACCTCCTTGGGATTAATGTATCAACGAATAAAACTATTATATCATTCTTGCTTTGAAAGGTCTATGTCCCTTCGTTATGTAGATTTTAATATGATTTGATTTTTGTACTCCGCTATGATATTATAATGTCCAAGTTTCATAGGGGAGGATTGTTCGGTGCTTACTGCTTTGATGGTGCTCGACGCATTGGTCGCGATTGTATTGATTGCCGCGGTGCTTGGACAGGAGCCGAAGTCCGCCGGAATGGGCGGAATGGATGGCGGTGGAAATACCGTTTTCAGCGGACAGGTGCGCGGTATGGACGCGCTTTTGGCGCGCGTGACGATGGTGTTTGCCGCTTTGTTCGCGGTTATTACGCTGGCGATTGCGAAAATGACGATGTGACAAGGTTTCAAAAGCGTTCCCGGCTCCGGCTTGGGAACGCTTTCGTCGTGTTGCGTGTAAAATTTTCTGGAAGGAGTGTGGGCGCATGGTGCTCGATGGTGCGGAACCGTTTTACTTTGCGGGCGGTTCGACTGGCGTTTTGCTCCTACACGGACTGACAGGTTCGCCGGCGGAAATGCGCTTACTCGGAGAAGCTCTCGTCGATGCGGGATTTACTGTGTTGGCGGTGCGATTGCCGGGACATGGGACGATTCCTGAGGATTTGGAGCGGACAAGGGCGAACGATTGGTTTGCCGCAACGATGGACGGTTATGCGATTCTCGATTCGAATACGCGAATTGAGAAAATTGCGGTTGTCGGTCACTCGATGGGAGCGCTGTTGGCTCTGCACTTGGCGTCGATGCGACGGATGTCGCATGTGATTTCAGTCGCGGCGCCGTTTTCCATCCGAAAGGAACGGGGCGTTGCCTTATTGCCGTCCCGTGAAAAATCGAAAGGGATGTTTCTGCCGAAAAAGCAGCCGAGGCTACCGGGAATTCCCGTACGGTGCTTGGCTGGATATGCGGTGATGCCGCTCCTTTCGGTGCATGAGTTGCTTGCGGTCATCGCGTCGGCGAAGGAGGCACTTCCGCAAGTCATCGCTCCGCTGCTCGTGATACAGGGAGATCGCGATCATACAGTGGTGCCGGAAAGCGCGGATTATATTATGGAAAATGCGGCGTCAAAAGAAAAAAGACTCGTCCGCTTGCCGCGCGCCGGACATAGAGTTTTGCTCGGCGTAGAGAGGGCGCGGGCGTTTCAGGAGATCATCGGTTTTTTACATTCGGAGGAAAACATTGGAAGATATGGCGATGAAAAATGGTCGTGAGTTGGGCGATAATTATTGCTTCGCTTGCGGTCTTGACAATCCGTACGGCTTGAAGCTCGATTTTCGGATTGAAGGCGATTCTTTCGTGACGGAGACGACGCTCGCTCGTGAATACCAGAGCTATACGGGCGTGGCACATGGTGGCATCGTTTCGACATTATTGGATGAGGCGATGGGCGGTTATCTTGTTGCGTTAGGGGAAAAGGCGGTGACCGGACGTCTTTCGGTTCGTTACCGTCATCCGACGCCGATTGGCGAAAGGCTCAGGATTGAGGGGAAGATTGAGACGCGGCGAGGTCATTTCGTGAAGATGAAAGCCCGTGTCGCGTTGGAAGACGGGACGGTTACAGCGGAAGGTACGGCGGAAATGGCCGTGGTGGAGTGAAAAATGGGAACGGAAATGAAAGAGAAAATACTAAACTATATGCGCGATACGGTGCGCCGTCCGATCACGGCGGAGGCGCTGGCAGAGGAACTGAATATCAGCGGCGCGGCTTTGGAGCCTTTTTTTGAGGCGCTCTCTGAGCTGGAGCAGACGGCGGCGGTCATTCGCAATCGCAGCGGACTTTACGGTCTGCCGGAGCGAATGAATCTCGTCGTCGGAAAGCTCAGCATGTCGGGGAAGGGCTACGGTTTTATCATTCCCGACGTGCGTCAGAAGGAGACGGATACGGACGTTTTCGTGCCGGGCGCCATGCTGGCGACGGCGATGAACGGCGACCGCGTCGTGGCGCGCGTTACGCCGTCGACGATTCCGGGGCGCGCCCGCGAGGGGGAAATCATCCGCATCGTCGAACGGGCGAATACGAAGATCGTCGGCACGTTCGCGTCCTCGAAGTCTTTCGGCTTTGTGACGCCGGACGACCAGAAAATCGGGCAGGATATCTTTATCCCGAAAAAATCGTTCGGCGGCGCGAAAACAGGCATGAAAGTCGTCGCCGAGATTACGAAATGGCCGGAAGGCCGTCACAGCGCCGAGGGCGCGGTGGTCGAGCTTCTGGGACGCGCAGGCGACCCGGGCGTCGACGTGCTGTCTGTCATGCGGCAATACGATCTTGTGCAGGAGTTCCCTGCCGACGTTCAGGCCGAGGCGGACCGCGTGCCGCAGAAAGTGAAGCCGGACGAATACAGAGGCCGTCGCGACCGCAGGGAATTTCCTGTGGTGACGGTAGACGGCGATGATTCGAAGGATTTTGACGACGCGGTGTATGCGGAGCGGCGCGCGGACGGCGGCTGGTTCCTCGGCGTCTATATCGCCGATGTCAGCTGGTATGTGCGGGAAGGACGTCCGCTGGATCGTGAGGCGTACGAGCGCGGAACCAGCGTTTATCTCGTCGACCGCGTGATTCCGATGCTGCCGTTTGCACTGTCGAACGGGATTTGCAGCCTGAATCAAGGCGAGGACCGTCTCTCGATGGCCTGTGAAATGGAGATTGACGCGAAAGGCGAAGTGAAAAAATACGAGATCGTTCCCGCAGTGATTCGCGTCTATCGTCGTCTGACCTATAACGGCGTCAACGCGCTTTTGGAAGGCAAAGCGAAAGATGTGGACGGCGTTTTGCCGATGATCTCGGTGCTGAAAGAGCTTCGCGACGCGCGCAAAGCGTATCGCAGGAAGCGCGGGTCGATCGATTTCAATCTGCCTGAGGTCAAAGTGAAGCTCGACGATGACGGGCACCCGATCGGCCTTATCAAGCGCATGGGCTCCGTTGCGGAGTCGATCATCGAGGAATGTATGCTGCTCGCGAACGAGACGGTGGCGGAACACATGGAGAAAAAAGAGCTTCCGTTTGTCTATCGCGTACATGAGCAGCCGAACGAGGAAAAAATCGAGCGGCTGAATCAGCTTCTGGCTGCATTCAGTCAGCATATCCGGCCGAACGACAAAGGCGAGATCCAGCCGATGGACGTGCAGCAGGTCTTGACGAAAGTGGAAGGCCGGCCGGAAGAGCGCATCGTCACCACCGTTTCTCTGCGTTCCATGCAGCAGGCGCGGTATGCGGACAAGAACCTCGGGCATTTCGGCCTCGCGGCGCGTTACTATACGCATTTCACGTCGCCGATTCGCCGCTATCCAGACCTGATCGTGCATCGCCTCTTGCGGGAGACGTTCGCTACGGGTACGATTCCGGCAGCGCGTCAGGACAAGCTGCGGGGCGTCCTGCCCGACGTCGCCCAGCATGCTTCGGTGCGCGAGCGCGTGGCGGTGGACGCCGAGCGCGAGACGACGGAAATGAAAGAGATCGAGTATATGACGCAGTTCGTCGGCGATACGTTCTCCGGCGTTATCAGCGGCGTGACGGCATTCGGCATCTTCGTCGAGCTGGAGAACGGCGTCGAAGGCCTCGTGCATGTTTCCCGCATGGTCAACGATTATTATGAGTATGTGGAAGAACAGTACGCGCTGATCGGCGAGCGCACGAAAAAGGCGTATCGCCTCGGCGATGAAGTGGAAGTCGTGCTGGTGCGCGCCAGCGTCGAGGAGCGAAACATCGACTTCATCCTGAAGGACAACGGCGTCTATGTCGCGGCGGACGAGCAGACGGGCAAAGGCGCGCCGAAGAAAAAGGGCGCGCCGGCTCGAGGTGCGAAAGCGGCGGCCAAAGCGCCTGCGCCCAAAAAAGAAAAAAACGTGGCAGCCCGAAAGAGCGCCTCGAAGGCGACTGCGAAAGGGAAGACCGACGACAAGGCGAAAGGGAAATCGAAAGCAAAGCCGAAAGCAGACGCAAAAGGCAAAGCGGAGATGAAAAAGGGAAAGACGGCGAAGAAGGAAAAGAAAACGGAAAAACCGGCAAAGTCACGCCGCCGAGCCGCTCGAGCGGGCAAGGCGGGGGAACTGCCAAGCAAAGCCGTCTGGCCGGACCCAAAGCCGACACGCGGCAAGTAAGTAAAAGCAAGCGAAAAGGAGGGAACGCGTGATGGGACAGAAGAACGCGGCGGAAAAGACCGTCTGCGAAAACCGCAAGGCGCGGCATGATTACTTCATTCATGAGACATACGAGGCGGGCATCGAGCTCTTCGGCACGGAGGTCAAATCCCTTCGCGCGGGCAAGGCGAATCTCAAAGACGCTTACGGCGCGGTGAAAAAGGGAGAACTTTTCATCGAAGGCATGCATATCAGCCCTTACGAGCAGGGCAATATTTTCAACCGCGACCCGCTCCGTCCGAAAAAACTCCTGATGCACAAATCGGAAATCATGAAGCTCTTCGGAAAGACGCGGGAAAAAGGCTTCACGCTGGTGCCGCTTCGCGTCTATTTCAAGCGCGGCCGCGCGAAAATGGAAATCGCCCTTGCCAGCGGCAAGCACACCTTCGACAAACGGCGCACGCTGGCGGACAAGGCGATGAAGCGCGACGTGGAGAGAGAACTGAAAGAACGGCAGAGAGATTAAAGGAGATAAACAAAAACGGCCATGCGGCGTGTACAAGAGATGTACAGGCGGCATGGCCGTTTTGTTATGGGTCATTTCATGTTCATGAAAACGTCCAGCATCTCGCGTATCTGTGTGGATTGTGCCTGAAGCTCTTCTATGGACGCATTGATTTCTTCCATATTTGAACTCTGCTCCAGCATGCTGTCGTTCACCGATAAGATATGCTCGATCACGCCATTGATGGTATGGCTCATGGTATTGAGGCTTGCAGATATTTTTTCGCTGGTTTCACCGGTTTCATTCGCCAGCTTGCGTACCTCTTCCGCCACGACGGAAAACCCTCGGCCGGCTTCCCCGGCCCGTGCAGCCTCTATGGAAGCATTCAGGGACAGCAGGTTTGTTTGTTTCGCGATGCCTTGAATGATACTGATGATCTCCAATGTTTTGCTTACTGTTTCCTGGATGTTCTGCGAAGAATCAGCGATTTGATTTTGTTTCCCCGCCACCGATTGCAGGGATGCATTGGTCTGGTCCACGGTTTTTGCAATTGCGGCAACTCCTTGGAGGAGCTGATTCAAATGGTCTCCCATGTCTTTGTTGAAGCGCTCTTTGTTTTTCTCTTCCGTGATATCCAAAATAGAGCCTGCTACCACGATGGGCGTTCCGTCACTTTCACGCACGGTTTCGCCTACCGCTTTGAACCAACGATATTCTCCGTTTTTATGCTGCAGCCGGTATTCGAGATTGAAGGGGGTATTCCCGCTGTAATCGCTTACATGGGCAGAAAAGGCGTTCAACGCTTTTTGCTTGTCCTCCGGATGCAGTTTATCGCTCCAGGAATTCAGCGTGTTGGGGAAATCCGATTCATCCTTATATCCTAAGAGTTTTCTGAACTGCTGGGACCACCAAAACGGATTATTCGGGTTGGAGGGATCTTTGCCGACAACATTCATGCTCCAAGAGCCTTCGGATAGTGTCATATCAATGGCAGTATGCCGTTCCCGCTCAATCTTCAGCTCGATTTCCTTTTCCCTTTGGTCTGTGATATCCACGAAAATTCCTAAAAATATCTCCGGAAGCCCGGCGGCGGTTCTTTTCAGGTCCCCCGCCGCACGGAACCAACGGTACTCGCCGGAAGCCGTTTGCAGCCGGTAATTTACATCGTATTTCGTTTGGTTGGTCTTGTCTGCGATCGTGTCTCCGAAGGCAGCCAAAGTTGCATCCTTATCTTCGGGGTGCAGACGATCTGTCCACGCGTTCAGCGTATCGGGGAAATCCGAAGTCCCGTGGAAGCCCGTCATGCGGCGAAAATCATCACTCCATACGACCCTTTCGATCTCGCCTTTCGCGTCAAAGTACATGGTCCACAGGCCGGAATGGATGATTTGGTTTACAAGACTGAGCTTGTATTTTTCTTGCTCCGCTGCGTCTAATGCAGCCTGGATCCTTTGGTTGATTCCATCGACCAGATTCGCGACTCCGGGCTCCTGCGGAATGTCCTGTTTGGAAATCAACAGACTATCGGATAGATGCTCACTGTCTGCTTGGAAATTTTTTATGATATCCGACAGACCTCCGAACCCGTCCACAGATTTCGCTTCGCATTTTCCAAATAACACAGTATCACCTCATCACTTTCTAAACTTACTCTATAGGAACTCGACACACGAGACTGAATTCCTGCTTCCGCATATCATTTTTATGCTAAAACGATACTGAAAAAAGTTTCCCAATCAAAGGATCGAATCCCGCAGCGTATTTAATGAAAAGCCGTTTGTCCTTTCATTGGACAAGCGGCTTTTCTAAATTTTACGGTCTTTTCATTTCCCCGTCTGGCAAAGTGTGGTACAATAAAAAAATGTCAAGTACGGCAGGAATCTGTAAAAGACGGAATGGTGAAAGGTTGAACAAAATGGCGCGCATGGCTTTTTCAAAACTATATCGTTTCACGTCCGGTGCACTTCTTGTTTTTGCACTTTGCTTTGCGCCCGTCGGGGCGCAGGCGGCGAATACGGGCGGCTACGCGGGCGGCGCGTCGGCTGTTTTTGAAGAGTCGGTAAAGCCGAATCCGCCGCTGGAATATCTTTGCTCGCTGATCTCGCTGGCGAGCTACAGCGACCGCGTCGGCCTCGTTGCGCGCCAATCCCTGGCGGACAACGGATGGGTCCTTCAGCCATACCGGGAAGATACGAAGAAGGTTGCGGCGAAGTATTATTTCATGAAAAACGACAAGCCGCCGGACGGCGGTGTGCGTTATCTCGTTTCGGTAACGGGTACGAGTGACTTGAAGGACGTGAAGGCTGACCTTGCTATGCATAAAGTTCCGTTTGCGGGGAAAACGCCTGAGGAATTCCAACGGCAAATGGAACGGAAGGAAATGCGCCCTTACGAACCGTTAGCGCATGGCGGTTTTACCCGTTATACACAAACGGCATTTTTTTCTCATTGGGAAGAGGGAAAGACATTTGGCGAAGAAATTGTGGAGCTTTTGAAAGACGATCCGGATGCAAAGCTCTGCATTACCGGGCATAGCCTTGGCGGTGCGGTGGCGGTGCTTTTTGCGGCGCGGCTGATGGATATGGGCGTGTCAACAGAGCAGATCGATGTTGTGACCTTTGGTGCGCCCGCTGTTGGAAACGGTGCCTTTGTGGATGCGTATAGCGATATGCCGCTCATGCGCATTGCGATGACGGGAGATCCGATTCATGCCGCTTTGCAGTCTATTGATACTAGCTATGCGCAGTTTGGCAGTTTGCAGCGTTGGCACAGACCGCGCGGGTCTGAGCGATTTCAGCACGATATGACGGGCTATGCGGATGTGGCACTTCGTCGGTATTATGACTTCGTAACGGAGAAGCGGCGAGAAGTGGAGCGGTTTCAGGAGGACGGTATACCGTATGAAGGTGATGCGGTACGTTCGCGTTCCTCTTTGGAGGACGACAGTCAGGCTTCACGAGTTCTTCTCTTTGCGGACTATGAATTAGATGACGCAATTATTGACGACTTGCCTTATATGCGGTTAGCTACTTTCGATATATTGCAAAGGGAATCAGGTGGACTGACGGCGGCACGCACTTCGTTTTCCTCGCTGCCCGGTGAAAATAAAGTGACTGAGGCTGTGCGTCAGGCGAAGGAAATGGGGTATCGCTATGTGCTGATTCAGAAATACGCCAGCGAGCGCCTGAAGAATAAACGATTCGGATACAAAATTTCGCTGGAGGAAGCACTTTACGATGCAAAAGGAAATCCTCTTGCATTGCAAGGTTTTACGACGAACACGGACACTATGACGCCTATTCTTGCCGCGCTATATAATGAGGTAGCTGGGCGTGAGAAGCGGCAAGAAGTGTTGGGGAACAGTCGCTGATTTATGAATTGATTATAGATAGGATGTTGAAATGTATGACGGACAAAATGCGTCTGGTCAAGTTCCTTGTTTACGGCTGTCAGATGAATTTTGCCGAGGCGGAACGCATGGAGGGGCAGCTTCGGGGAATTGGGTTCGAGAGTACCGAGGATGCGGAACAGGCTGACTTGATTTTGATGCATACTTGTTGTGTGCGGGAGACGGCAGAAGATAAGGCGTATGGAAAGATTGGCGAGATTAAGCGCCTGAAGCGCGAAAAACCGTCACTTTTATTTGGAGTGACGGGGTGCATGGCACAGAAGGAGAGTGACGCACTGATTCGCCGCGCGCCACATATTGATTTCGTGCTCGGCACGGGGCGACTTGGCGAACTTCGGCGCGTTGTCGAAGAATTGCTTTCGGAGCGTGAAGGAGATTGCCAGCACATTGTCGATGTGGTGGAGGATGGGACGCTTCCAGAGGAAGGATTGCCTGCTCGTCAAGGGGCGGTCTCGGCTTGGGTGCCGATTATGTACGGTTGTGACAATTTTTGTACTTACTGCATTGTACCCTATGTGCGGGGACGTGAGCGCAGCAGGCGGCCGGAAGACATACTGCGCGAGATTGAGGACGCAGCGGCAAAAGGATTTCGTGAGATTACATTGCTCGGTCAAAATGTCAACTCTTACGGAAAGGATCACAAGTTGGCAGATTTTGCCGAGCTTTTGACGATGGCGGACAAGGTCGAGGGGATTAAACGTGTGCGCTTTATGACCTCGCACCCGAAAGATTTAAGTGAGCGTCTGGTTGCGGCGGTGCGAGAAGGTCGCCACATCTGCGAGCATTTCCATCTGCCGGTGCAGCATGGCAGCGATGCGATATTGAAAGCGATGAACCGTAACTATACGACGGAGAAATATCGGGAGCTCGTGCGGGCGATTCGCCGTGAAGTGCCGGGAGCGAGCCTGACCACCGACTTGATCGTCGGTTTTCCGGGAGAGACAGATGCGGATTTCGAGACGCTGCTTGATTTTCTGCGGGAAATCCGTTATGACGCGGCCTATACGTTCCTCTATTCGCCGCGCTCCGGAACCCCCGCGGCAAAACTGGACGGGCAGGTGCCGGACGAGGTCAAGCATGAGCGGTTGGAGCGTTTGATGGTGCTGCAAAATCAAATCAGCCTTGAACAAAATCAAAAGCTTTACGGCACGGTACAGGAAGTTTTAATTGAAGGGACGAGCCGGACGGACGAGAATATTTGGACGGGGCGGACGAGAACGGGGAAAATCGTGCTTTGGCCGCACCAAGAGGGAGAATGTATCGGGGAGCTTGCACAGATAAAAATCACACAGCCCCAGACTTGGGTGTTGAAAGGCGAGCGGATGGAAGGATAGAAGTATGGGATATGGAACGGTACTCCGCGTACCGCATGATAGTCTTGCCGAGGAGCTGGGCCTCGTGCCGGGCGATAAGATTATTTCGGTGAATGACCAGCCGCTTCGGGATATTATCGACCTTTCCTTTGCGATGGCGGAGGAGGAAATCGATCTTTTGGTTGAGCACGCGGATGGCGAACAGGAAATGCTTTCGTTTGACAAGGAGATTGATGAGGAACTGGGCGTGGAGTTCACGTCGGCGGTGTTTGACGGTATACGGAGCTGCGGGAATCGTTGTGTGTTCTGTTTTGTCGATCAGGTCGCGCCAAATATGCGGGAAAGCCTCTATGTGAAGGATGACGACTATCGGCTTTCGTTCCTTTACGGGAATTTCATCACGATGACAAATATGGGCGAGCGGGATTTTCAGCGTATCGCTGCGTATCATTTGTCACCGCTGTTCGTTTCTGTGCATACGACGGATATGGAGCTTCGAGTGAGAATGCTCGGCACGCCGCGTGCGGCGGAATTGACAAAACAGCTCGACAGGCTGGATGAAGCGGGAACTGAGTATCACGCGCAGATTGTGCTCTGCCCGGGATTGAACGACGGCGGAAGACTTGACAGGACCATCGAGGGTATGATGGAGCGGCGTCCTAATGCGCTTTCTCTGGCGATTGTGCCTGTAGGATTGACGAAGTTTCGCGAGAATTGTTATCCGTTGACTCCATTTGATAAAGCTGGGGCGACGCGAGTTATTGAGCAGGTCGAAAAATGGCAAAAAAAATCACGCGTGAAAAGTGGGGAAAATTTCGTCTATCTGGCCGATGAGTTTTATTTGATGGCGGGGCTGCCGCTTCCAGAGGAAGAAGATTACGACGGCTTCCCTCAGCTTGATAACGGGATTGGGCTTGCGCGAAATTTTATTTCAGATTGGAATAAGGAGGCGCAGGATAGCGCGATAGGTTATAAAGAACCGTTTTCCGTGGAAGTCATCTGTGGCGTTTCGATTGCGCCGGTTTTTCAGAAACTGATTGATGAGCTTTCCGTGGAGAATCTTACCGTGCGTCTCCGTCCAGTGGAAAATCACTGGTTCGGATCGTCGGTGACGGTGTCGGGGCTTTTGACGGGTGCCGATATTCTGGCGGCAGTGTCGGAGGATGAAAAGACGAATGCGGTGATTTTGCCGCAGTGCGCGTTGCGGTCGGGAGAGGATATCTTTCTCGATGATATGACGTTGGCGGATTTTACGAAAAAATGTGGGCGCGAGGTGCGGACGGCGCTGACCGGCGCGGAGCTCTTTCATTTGCTTACGCATTGGCAAGACGTGTCGAAGGAAGAGGCGAGGGAACGGACGTATATGTGGCAGAGCAACGCCGCGTATACAAAATTAGGAGGAGAAGGAAAATGAGCAAGCCGATTGTGGCGATTGTAGGACGGCCAAACGTCGGAAAATCGACGCTGTTCAATCAAATCGGGAAACGGCGTATCTCCATCGTGGATGATATGCCGGGTGTTACTCGTGACCGTATTTATGCGGACGCGGAATGGCTCGGGCGCGCGTTTACAATGGTGGACACGGGCGGAATCGAGTTCGAGGACGAAACGTTTTTGACGCCGATTCGCGAGCAGGCGCGAATTGCCATCGACGAGGCCGATGTGATTGTGTTTGTCACTGACGGGCGTGCGGGCGTGACATCGACGGATGAGGAGGTCGCAAGGCTGCTTCGAACTGCGAAAAAGCCTGTGGTGCTGGCGGTTAACAAAATCGACAGTCCAAAGCAGGAAGCCGACGTTTATGAATTTTACAATTTGGGGCTTGGCGACCCGATTCCCATCGCCGCATCAAATTCGTTGAATCTTGGAGATCTTCTCGACGCGGTGACAGCGCATTTTCCAACTGATCTAGATGAGGACGCCGATAGTGACGAGATACGGATCGCCGTCATTGGCAGGCCAAATGTCGGAAAATCTTCGTTGGTAAATAAAATTCTTGGCGAAGAGCGCGTCATTGTCAGCAACGTGCCCGGTACGACCCGGGATGCTATTGATACGCACTTTACAAAAGACGGGACGAAGTTTACGTTGATTGACACGGCGGGGATGCGGCGTAAGGCTCGTATTGACGAGGCAATTGAACATTACAGCGTGTTGCGTTCATTACGCGCCGTAGATCCGCATCCATGCCGGGCAGGTCGATTACCTGCGTCGTTTCGCCGGGCTGCGGTAGTGGCCGTGTGCCGACGGCGCCTTCGTCGGCTGTATCGTCCTGCAATCGCCACAAGATGCGAGGATTGTCGGCTATGCACACGAGGCGGGTAAGGGACTGATTCTCGTCGTCAATAAATGGGATATCTACGAAGGAAAAGACGAAAAATCGACGTTGCGCTTTACCGAGGATGTTCGGGAGAAGCTTCCCTTCGCTCAGTATGCGCCGGTTATGTATATTTCTGCGTTGACGGGGCAGCGCGTCAATCGCGTGACGGAGTTGGTTAAGTATGTTGCCGATCAACAGTCGATGCGCGTGCAGACCAGTGTTTTGAACGAGCTTTTGCGAGATGCGCTTTCAGTGAATCCGCCGCCCGCCCACAAAGGCAAGCCGTTGAAGATTTTCTTTATCACTCAGGCGGCTATCGAGCCGCCGAAGTTCGTCGTGTTTGTCAACGATCCGGAACTGATGCACTTTTCATATCTGCGCTTTTTGGAAAACAAGCTGCGTGAGACGTTTGGCTTCGAGGGCGCGCCGCTCCGCTTGATTGTCCGCGGGCGTAACGAGAAGGAGGATGACTGACATGACAGGGCTTTTTTTCGCGTGTTTTTTGAGTTATCTCGTTGGTTCGATTCCCAGCGGCTTGATTCTCGGAAAAGGGATTTGGCATATTGATTTGCGCGAGCATGGAAGCCATAATATCGGCGCGACAAACGCGTGGCGCACCATCGGAAAGCAAGCGGGAATTTTGATTTTCCTCTGCGACCTGTTAAAAGGCGCTTTCGGTGTTTGGGTCGGAGGCGCGCTTTCCGGTACACCTTTGGCGTTGGTTTTGGGCGGAATATTTGCTATCGTTGGACATTCGTGGTCGTTCTTCCTGCGTTTTAAAGGCGGCAAAGGGGTCGCCACCGGGCTTGGCGTCATTCTTTCGTTAATGCCGATTCCCGCGTTGTTGATTTTTGTAATTTGGTTCATCATTGTTAAAATTTCGGGCTATGTGTCGTTGGGGTCCATTGTTGGAGCAGCGCTTGTTCCGGTTTTTGCATGGCTCTTCGGCGAGCCGTGCGCGACGGTCAACTTTGGTTTCCTCGCGGCGGTGTTTGTTATTTACCGTCATAAGGAAAATATTCAGAGGCTCTTGGCGGGAACGGAAAGCAAAATCAAAGCGGCAAGATGATAAAATTTTTCAAAAGGATGTACTCCCTTCGCGTTGAGAGGAAAAAGAGCGAAGGGATTTTTTATGCCTGCCTTGCTGAATACGGAAAAAAGCTGTATAATTCCTCTGTTAGTGTCAAAACGTGTTTTAATTTATGGAAAGGAATTTTTATTTGGCGGCAATCACATACGAACTGATAAAGAAGGACGAGGTTACCGGCGCGCGCGCCGGCGTGCTGCATACGCCGCACGGGAGTTTCCAAACGCCGATTTTTATGCCGGTGGGAACGCAAGCATCGGTCAAGGCAGTTTCGCCGGACGAGCTTCGGGAGCTTGGCGCAGGTATTATCTTGTCGAACACATATCATCTGTTTTTACGCCCGGGTATGGACTTGGTTCGTGAAGCAGGTGGGTTGCATAAATTTATGCATTGGGACCGCGGCATTTTGACAGACAGTGGCGGGTTTCAGGTGTTCAGTCTTGGCGAGCTTCGGAAGATTACCGAAGAAGGCGTAACGTTTCGCTCACATATCGACGGCTCGAAAAAATTCCTGTCGCCGGAAATTTCAGTCGAGGTGCAGACGGCGCTTGGGTCCGATATTGTGATGGCGTTTGATGAATGTGTGCCGTATCCCGCCGATTATGACTACGCAAAACAGTCATTGGCACGGACGTTGCGCTGGGCAGCGCGTTGTAAAAAGGCAATGACGCGCGACGACCAAGGACTTTTTGGTATCGTGCAGGGCGGCATGTACAAGGAGCTTCGCACTGAGAGCGTGCAGGCGTTGGTTGAAATGGATTTTCCCGGCTACGCGGTAGGCGGACTTTCCGTTGGCGAGCCGAAAGAATTGATGTATGAGATCCTCGAACATTCGACCGAGCATTTGCCAATGGATAAGCCGCGCTATTTGATGGGTGTCGGGACCCCCGATTGCCTAGTGGAAGGCGTGGCACGTGGTATTGATATGTTCGATTGCGTGTTTCCGACGCGGGTTGCGCGAAACGGCATGGCGATGACTTGGACGGGGCGGCTGGTGATGAAGAACCAATCCTTTACTCACGATCATGACGTACTTGAACAAGGTTGCGGCTGTTATGCGTGTCGAAACGGTTACACCCGTGCTTATATCCGACATCTGGTGCGGGCGGGGGAGATATTTGGGCTTCGGCTTTTGACGTTGCATAATCTGTATTTCTTACAGGCGTTCATGCGGACGATGCGAGAAGCCATTGTGGAAGAGCGTTTCGCGGAGTTCCGTCGCGATTTTTGGGCAAAGTATCAGTTACCGGAAAAGAATATGGAGGTAAAATAAATGAATGAGGGAATTCTTGCGTTGGTGAGCGCATACGGGCCATTGGTGGCAATGATCATTGCATTTTACTTTTTCCTGTACCGTCCACAGCGGGCGGAACAGCAGCGACGGGACGATATGTTGGCGACGCTGCACAAGGGCAATAAGGTCGTCACAGTGGGCGGTATTTACGGAGAGATTTTGGATATCAAGAACAATGTGATTGATTTAAAAATCGCCGACAAAGTAGTTGTCAAGCTGACACGAAGCGCGGTGAGCCGGAACATCACTCAAGGCAAATCGCCGCAAATGGCTCCGGAGAAGGAATATCCCGCCGAGGAAGAAAAGCAGGATGAATGAAGGGCATGTTCTCGCAAAGGCAAAGCGGGCACTACGAAAGCGAATGCTCATCACGCGGCGAGCTTTATCCGATGAAGTGCGTGGGGAGTACAGCGCGGCGATTGTGGAAAAGCTTTTTTCCCATGAAGTTTTGATGCGAGCGCGAACAGTATTTGCCTACGCTGCGATGGCGGATGAGGTACAGACGGAAGCCTTGATTTCGCGCCTTCTCACAATGGGGAAACGGGTGGCAATTCCGCTTGTAACGGGTAAGAACATTATGGAAGCGGCGTTGGTACCGTCGATGGACGCGCTGGAATATGGCGCGTACCATATTCTGACAGTAAAAGAGGTACAGCGCGAAATTGTGTTGCCGCTGGAAATCGACTGTGTATTAGTTCCCGGCGTGGCGTTTAGTATGGACGGGGCGCGGCTTGGGATGGGCGGCGGCTATTATGATACGTTCTTGCCGAAAGCGCCTCAAGCAACAAAAATCGCGTTGGCGTTTCAATGTCAGATTGCGAAAAATATACCGAGACTTCCGCATGATTGCGGCGTTGATTGGATTGTGACGGAACGGGGCGTTTTTAAAACGGGGAATAATAAATAATTTTGGTAGTAAGAGTATAAATAATTTTGGTGGTAAGTATGGAAATCAAGATTGGAATCGCGAGTATCGCGAAAAGCGGCGCCGAATATTGCGGCGATAGTCACAGTCTTGTTGAGCGGCGAGGCGGCATGACGTTGATTTTGTCGGACGGGCATGGCAATACGGCAGCCGCGCAGCAGACAAGTCGATGGGTTACGCAGCGCGCTCGAAGCCTTGTGTTGGAAGGGAAAGAAAACGACGCCGTCGCGCGGGCTGTACATGAAGAGCTTTACGAGATGAAAGACCGAAAGGTCGCTTGTGCACTGACGATTTTCGGCGTGGACGCGGAATCGGAGTCGGTCGCTATCGGACGGAGCGGTCAAACGCCTGTCTACGTCTGGACGGAAGAATACGAGACGATTTACGACGACGAGGCAACGACGCTGGGCATGAGCCGCAATGTCAATCCGCAGAATTGCATCGTGGCTGCTTGATTCTTGATTTGTGTTAATTTTCTTTAATTACAAGCTTTATTCTTGAATCATAGTACCTTATTCTCAATATTTTTTAGTAATTTTGCACCGCAATTTTGCATCAATAACAATTTAAAACAGAAATGAAAAAGAATCTTCATCCAGAAAACTATCGCCCCGTCGTATTCAAAGATATGTCCAACGGCGATATGTTCCTTACAAAGTCTACATGC
>CACYUQ010000011.1 GCA_902777615.1 uncultured Selenomonadaceae bacterium | reverse complement strand
TGCTTCTGGATAACGCCCGCGCCCTTTTGCAGTTCCTCCAGATCGCCGTCGAGGAAGATGGAAAGGTCGTCGCCGCGCTTCACGCGGTATCCGCGCAGGATTTTTTCGGTCAGCTCGGGAATTGTATTGCTCATATGGTTAACCTCTTTTCGTTGCATGGTAGACAATCCTAGCAAATTATACGGCAACCGAAAAGAATCGTCAACCATAAAATCAAAAATGGTTTACACTCAACCTGTACGTTGAACTCGCCTCCTATTGCCTTTCACCAAATCTTGGGCAGGCTTCCACGAGGAAGAACCGGACGAAGGCCGGGTGCACTGAAAACCCAATATCCCCAATTTACTCAAGCGGACGGCGCCGGTCCATTCTTTTCTGATCTGTTCGGTAAGGAACGGTTCATATTTGACGTCTCACCGCAAAAAATCACCCTCCGTCAAGAAACGGAAGGTGATTTTCCTTGTTCAGTGGTTCCCTAGGATCATTTTATTGCCGCGGCCATATCGTCGATGAATTCCTGCAGATGTTCCTGCGTCACATGCTGCATGACGACGATGTGGGAAAGGTCGCCGCCGAGTCTGTCGTCATGGTCGGGGGCGAGGTCGTATTTCGTCGCGATTGCTTCGGGCGGACGCTTGAAGTAGACGGTGTTCGATTTTTTCTCCCGCCAAACCGGCCAGCCCAAATTCCTAAGCTCGCTTTCCAGCCATGCTGCGCGGAACAGCATTCCATAGGCCTGTTCGGTGAAGCCGTCCACCCCGACGTGCTGGATGATCCACCAGAGCTTCAGCGGAGCAAGGGCAGAGCGGGAGCAGTTGATCATCGGCATGCTGCCGTCAAGATAGGTGACGTTGAACGGGTTCTGGTTGTTCTTGATATCCATCGTCGTCAGGAAGATACCCGCCGGCTCGTCGATGCCGAAAAACTTGTGGCCGCTGACCGCGATGGAATCGAAGGGGTGGAATTTGCGATTCACGGCATTCTTGAAGGTCGTCCAAGGCAGATAACCGCCGAAGAGCGCCGCGTCTACATGACGATAGACGGCCACCTGGGGATATTTTGCCAGTATGGCGTTGATCTTTTCCTGATCGTCGATGCCGCCCTTGAAGGTCGTGCCCATGGCGAAAACAATCAGCGCAGGCCGGTCGGCGACCAGCGCTTTTTCAAATTCCTCGGGAATCATGCGTCCATGCACGTCCGAGGGAATCAGCTTGAGGTCGAGATTTTGCAGATCCACCAATCGCATATTCGAGTAATGGGCGGCGTCGGACACATAGACGACGGGCTTCTTCCCAGTCTTTTTCTCCAGATACTTCGAGCCGAAATAAATGCCGTGGTTGTTTCCGTCGGTGCCGCTGAAGGTGACAAGCCCCCAAAGATTGTCCAGATCGAAGCCGTAACGCGGGCCGAAAAAGTCGATGACTTCACGCTCAAATTTCAGCGCGTTCAGATGCCCGCCTTCGTGAATCTGGAACGGATCGCCGGCGTTGTTGGACATGGCCTTGTATGCGCCGCTTTCCACGAGCCAGTCATAGAATCCGTCCAACAGGATTTTGTGGTTTGCCGGATAGCCGAAATCCGCCATCTTGTGATCTTGAAGATAAACGGCGTACTCATCGAGCCGATCCCGGGCCGGGTCCTCCGAAGCGACGGCCATCGCACTCCATGAAACGCCCAAGGCGAAGGCAAGAATGCCCGCCGTCCTTTTCAAAGTCTTGCACTGAAGCATACATTATCCTCCCTTTGTTCCTGACAGTTTGGGACACGATTTACACTCATATACTTCGCTGGAAAAGTAAAATTTCCTGCAAACGGGGCAAAAAAGCAAGCCGCTTGTCTTCACCTTGCGAATCCCGTCAAGGCAATATATAATGATAAAAAACGACAAGGCGGGATGTTTTTGGGTTTTTACGAAGTGACGATCGCGTTTGAGAGCCGCGAGGAGGCGTTTGCGCTTTTAGGCGCGCAGGACGAGTTCTTGCGCGCGATCGGCGAGGTGTTTTCCTGCCGCGTGGTGAGCCGGGGCGACGGGCTTTCGATTTCCGGCGAGGAAAAAGAAGTGCGGCGGGCGGCGCGGCTCGTGTCGGAGCTTTTGGGGCTGTACCGGCAGGGCGTGCCGATCACGTCCCATGAAGTGCGCTACGGTGCGCGGCTGGCCCGGGAAGATCGGGGCGACGAGCTGCACGCGATGTTCAATGATACGATTCTCGTGACGGAAAAGGGCAAAGCGGTGCGGGCGCGGACCATCGGCCAGCGGTCGTATCTCGCGGCGATTTCGCGCCACGCGGTGACGCTGGGCATCGGCCCCGCCGGAACGGGCAAGACATATCTGGCCGTAGTCATGGCGGCGCGGGCGCTTCGCGCGAGAGAAGTTTCGCGGATCATTTTGACACGTCCCGCGGTGGAAGCCGGGGAGCGGCTCGGGTTTTTGCCCGGCGATATGCAGGAAAAGGTGGACCCGTATCTGCGCCCGCTTTATGACGCACTGCAGGATATTTTCGGCGTCGAGACGTACCAAAAACTCTTGGCGAAGGGCGTAATCGAGATTGCGCCGCTGGCCTATATGCGCGGGCGCACATTGGAAAGCGCGTTCATCATCCTCGACGAGGCGCAGAACACCACGAGCCGCCAAATGAAAATGTTCCTGACCCGTCTCGGCCTCGGCTCGAAAATGGTCGTGACCGGCGACCTGAGCCAGATTGACTTGCCGCGAGGCGCCATCAGCGGGCTTGCCGAGGCGCGGGAAGCGCTGGCATCGGTGCGGGACGTGGTGGTCGCCGAGCTGACTGCCGACGACATCGTGCGTCACGACACGGTGACGCGGATCGTGCGCGCTTATGACGCGTATGAAGCGAAGAAACGGGAAGAAACGCAAGGAGAAAAGCATTTTGGAAATCATCATCACGAATGAACCGGAGACGCTGGCAGTCCCCGACGGGCTGGAAGACGCGGTGAAGCTTGCCGCCGGAAAGGTCGCGGAGCTTTACGACCTCGGAGACACCGAGGTCAGCGTCACTTTGACCGACGACGCACATATCCACGAACTGAACAAAAACTATCGCGGCGTCGACCGTCCGACGGACGTGCTTTCCTTCGCGCTGACCGAAAGCGACGAGCCGGAAGTCGAGGGCGGGCCGGAAACGGAAATCCTCGGTGACTTGGTACTGTCCGTCGAGCGCGTGGCTGCGCAGGCGGAGGAATACGGTCACAGCCTGCGCCGCGAAGCGGCGTTTTTGACGGTACACGGGATGCTGCACCTCCTCGGCTACGACCATATCGAGGACGAGGACCGGGAGGAAATGGAGCGCGAGCAGCGGGTCGTCATGGACGCGCTGGGAATATCACGAGGAGAGAAAGAAAATGGATAATATGCCGCACAAATCGGGCTTCATCGCGGTCATCGGCCGGCCGAACGTCGGAAAATCAACTTTAATCAATCAGCTCATCGGGCAAAAGATCGCCATCATGTCGGACAAGCCGCAAACGACGCGCAACCGCATTCTCTGCATCCTGACGCAGCCGGACGCGCAGGTCATTTTGCTTGACACGCCGGGCGTCCACAAGCCGCTGTCGAAACTCGGCGAATACATGGACCGCTCGATCACGAACACATTGAAAGAAGTGGACGCGGTCTTTTTCGTCGTGGACGCGTCGGAAAAGCCGGGGCCGGGCGAGCGGTTCATCATGGAGCGGTTGGAAAAGACGAAAAAGCCCGTCGTACTCGTGCTGAACAAGATCGACCTCGTAACCAAGGAGGCGCTGCTCCCGATCATCGCAGCGTATACCAAAGACCGGGACTTTGCCGCCGTCGTGCCGATCTCGGCGCTGGACAAGGAAAATCTCGACGCGCTTTTGGCCGAGGCTAAGAAGCATTTGCCGGAGGGTCCCGCCTATTACCCGGAGGATATGGTCACCGACCAGCCGGAGCGTCTGATCGCCGCCGAACTGGTGCGGGAAAAGCTGCTGACGCTGACCCGGGACGAGGTGCCGCACTCCGTCGCCGTGGACGTGGACGAAATGACTACGCGGCAAAACGGCGACGTCTATATCCGCGCGACCATTTACGTCGAACGCGACTCGCAAAAGGGCATCGTGATCGGGCACAAAGGCGCGATGCTGAAAGAAATCGGGCGGCTCGCGCGCCCCGATATTGAAATGATGCTCGGCAATAAAGTCTATCTCGACCTCTGGGTCAAGGTACGGAAGGATTGGCGGAACCGCGACGCGATATTGAAGAGCTTGGGATTCGGGCAGGATTGAGGAAATTATGGCGCAGTATGAGACGGAAGCCGTGGTACTCAGCGTGAGAAATTGGGGCGAGGCGGACAAGATGCTTCGCCTCTTTTCGCGTGACCACGGGAAAATCACCGCCACCGCCTTTGGCGCGCGCAGGCCGAAAAGCCCGCTGGCCAGCGGTTTGCAAATGTTCCACACCGTAGAGTTGTCACTGACCACGGGCGACCGCGTCGACACGGTACGCAGCTGCCGACTCGTCAGCCGCTTCCCGCATCTTGAAACCGACCTCGCAGCGATGGCCTACGCCTCGTTTATCGCCGAAGTGCTGCTGGAACTGATGCCCGACGGCGCGCCCCAGCCCGAGATTTACGATTGGCTTCCTTCCGTGCTTGCCGCCTGCGGGCCGAAAAATCCGCGCATCGTAGCCCTCGCCGCCGGATTCCGGCTTCTCGATTTCGCCGGGATGGGGTTGTCCTTCGATGCCTGCGCGGCGTCCGGCGCGCCGATTGAGGGCGACGCGTATTTCTGCGCGGCGGAAGGCGGCGCGATTTCCGAAAGTGCCGCCCTCGAAATCGCCGACAAGCGCCCATACCCGGAAAGCCTGCGCCGCCTGCTTTCAACCCTATCAACGATGGATTGGGCGTCGCCCCCCGCCTTCACCGCGAAAAAAAGCGACGTGATGGCGGGCGAATCCATCCTCGTCTCCTATTTGCAGGAAACCTTCGGCCACGGATTAAGGTCACTGAAATTCATCCGCCAGCTCGGGATGTGAATATCATAAGCAAAAAAAGAGCCTTTCGGCTCTCTTTTTTTGCTTGCGTGTAAGTTATACTTGCGCCTCAATGTGCAATGGATAGACGGCTGGATTCCAGCAATCCCAATAGTCGGCTGCTTGGGCCGGAGGGCTTGTTGCGCCCCGATTCCCAGGCTTCGACCGTTCGCGTAGACACGCCAAACCACTGGGCGAACAAAGATTGTGTCAACCCCGTCTTGACTCGAATATTCTTGATGTCCTCCGCTGTATATTGCGTCAGTGGTTCGATTTCGACAGATACGGTTTCTTCCCGTAAAAACTTTTTCTCTGCCGTAGCGTTTTCAATAGCCTCGTCCAATGCCGAGGATAATATGTCGAATGCCTGCCCCATGACTCTCTCCTCCTTACAGACAACGTTCCAAGATATCAATTTTTTTCTTCAAGGCATTTCGTTCGGATTTGCTGAGATTTTCCTGCTCATTTTTGGCGAAGACAGCAAGCAGATAAATAGTTTGTGTGTCTTCAAAATCAACATAACAAACGCGTACGCCACCACTTTTTCCGCGATGTTCAAAGGCAAATCGGTATTTTCGCAAACGCCCTGTGCCTCGAATAACCTCACCTGCTTTTGGATTTTCCAACAGACCATGTTGTAGGCGGCGCAAATCATCATCTTGAAAGCCTAGGGATTTCCACGAACGCTCAAATGCTGTTCCCAATATAAATTTGCGGGTTATTTGCACGTCAATCCCTCCGCAAACCATTATACTACGATTGAATCGTAGCTGACAAGATATATTCGCTTTGTTCGATGTGAGAATATCAGAAGCAAAAAGAGAGCCGAAATGTAGTGACCCCCATAAGTTAGATTTTTGGTCTAACTTATGGGGGTCACTACAGAAAGGCCCTCTTTTTGCCTACGTGCATGTAAGTTATGCTTCCGTCTCGCCATTCTCCTTTGGCGGTTCGGCGAGGTGTGCCAGCGCGTAGGCGCAGCATTGTGCGACGAGATTGTTTACAGAAACGCCCTGTTGCTGGGCTACAGCACTTAATTGGCTGATAAGCTCCTCCGGCAATCGGAAGGTTTTGCTAACCATTTCGGTTCGTTGTACATGAAACATAAAAATCCCCTCCGTGTTTTATTGTATGAAAATCCATTTGCAAATTACACACATCAAAAATGATTAAATTATGCATGTTATATATACCATATATATGATTGCTTATTGCACTTGAATTTATAGCGCAAAAATGATATCATCATATATAAATATTAGGGAACAATCTGCGAGAAGGGGCGGCGTTTGCGATGGAACGAAAAACAAAGATACGGAGTGCAAGCTTGCTGACAACTTTGTTGTGCATGGTATTTTGTATAACGATTTTGAGCAATTTCGAGCAGACTGCCGAAGCGCGGGCACAGGTGCGCGTCGCAGACAGGGAAATGAAAAAGAGCCGCGACTATCAATCGTCGCCTCTCTATGAGCGGGCGCATAGGATTATCTACGGCATGAACCCGCCACAAGGGCCGGGTGGACGTATACGGATTGCGATTGTAATTGATGGCGATGAAGATTTGATTGTCGAAAATCGCGTCAAAGATGAAATTTACGCGCAACTTCGTAAAAAATTTCCCCGCGAGGAATTTGCCGTGATGAAAGGCACGGATATCATGACGAAGCTCCTGCAATATGAAGAAGATAAGGGGTATAGGGAATGGTCTAGTTCATCCTCGGATGACAATCGAGCTGTCAGAGCACTCGATAAAGACGGACTTCCAATATATGCACAACAGCCGAATAATATAGCGTATGTATCCCGCGAAGACTTTGTCCGTGCAGGGCGTGAATGTGACTATGACTATATTTTTGCGGTTACGGTATCGCATGGCAATTATTACAAGGAAGCACATGAATTTATTGTTTATCACAGCACGACGCATAAAAAATCAGTCTGGCTTCGCGTGCGGCTTGTTGATGTGGAAAGTGGGGATTATCTGTATAGAAACGATGTTGTAGCCTATGGCGAAACAGGCGGCGCAACTGGACGTGCGCGAAAGTATCAATGGGGCGTCCGCGAAGCCATGAAGGAAGTTTTGGACGATATTAGCGTGACGTATTGAGACTTGGAGTGTTGATAATGCGATACGGAAAATGGCTCGTCTCGATGATTGCGGCGACAGCGCTTTTCCTGCCGACAGCATTGGAAGCGCGGGAAAGTCGTTTTGAGGGAGGCTCGGAAGAAATCGAGGAAGACGCACCTCGTTCCTCCTATACGGGCGAGCACGCTTGGGATGAGCAGGAGGTTCACGCCGACGATTGGTTTACGAACCCGTCAAAAAAAGAGGATTACGGCTCGGAGGACGAGAACGGTACGGATGCGGACGAGGAAGACGCAGAGAAAAAGAAAAAAGTACGCTTTATCGAAATCTTCCGCGACGAATCCTATATTTACAAAATGGACACCAAGACCGCCCATTTTACGCATATTCCACATACCATCGACGAGAAGATGATCGACGTTTGGGTAAAGCTGGAGCCTTTGGAATACGCGCCGGAGGACTATTCCTACCCGCCGAAATATTTCATGGAGCATTACCTGCTCCGCCTCAAGCGGAAACAAATCCAATTCCTTTGCGAAATAGAAGTTTCAGGGCGTCCCAACAACGAGACGGAGGACAAGCGTTACGACCCGCGCCGCTGGGAAACGCTGATCCCCGGCAGTATCGAGGATGCCATCTATCACGCCGTGCTCCAGTACAAAGGGAAAATTCACGACGAATCGAAAGCCAACGGCACATCCGTCCGCGATTATGTAGAAAATACGTTGAACATTTCGCTGTAAAAAACGATACGCAATGAAAGCGCCCCAGCCGTCAAGGTTTGGGGCGTTTTGCGTTGCGTATCTGGCGGGAAATGATACAATGAAAGAGAACTTTTTTGCAAGAAAGGGAGGCCGTTATGAACTTTCTCTATCGCTATGACTCGCCCATCGGCCCGCTCACCATGGAGAGCGACGGCGAATCGTTGATCGGGCTTTGGTTCGACGGGCAGAAATTCAACGAAGCGCGCGAAGATAAATATTTGCCGGTCTTTTCGGCGACGGCTCGATGGCTCGATCTCTATTTCGGCGGCGCTCAGCCGGATTTTACGCCGCCCATTTCCCTGCGCGATTCCGAGTTTCGCCGCGAAGTGTGGAATCTGCTCCTCGCCATTCCCTACGGGGAAACAACGACCTATGGGGAGCTGGCCGCGCAAATAGCGAAGGCGCGAGGGATGGCTAAAATGTCCGCACAGGCCATAGGCGGCGCCGTCGGCCACAATCCCGTCCCGATTATCGTGCCCTGCCATCGGGTCGTGGGCAAAAACGGAACGCTCACGGGCTACGGCGGCGGGCTGGAAAAGAAAAAATTCCTGCTCGCATTGGAAAGCAGGAATCGCAAATAAATATTATCCCTTGCCCTGACATTATTGGGCAGGGGCTATTTTTTTGAGCAGCGCCTTGCAGCCTTTCAGCACGTCCATATAAGTCGTGTCAAAGTCGCCCGTGTACCAAGGATCGGCCACGCCCCGGTCCTCCCCCGCAAATGTCATCAAAAGATGCGCCTTTTTCGCGGGATCGCCGCCCGTCATACGGTCGAGGTCGCGCATATTCTCTTCGTCCATGGCGACGATGAAGTCGTAATGGTCGTAATCGTCCTTCGTAATCTGTACGGCACGACGCTTCTCGTAAGGGACGCCCATCTCGTCGAGCTTCTCTCGCGTGCCGAGATAGGTGTCCGCCCCGATCTCGTCCCGACGGCAGGCGGCGGAAGCGACAAAGATCTCCTTCTCAAGCCCCGCGCGCCGCACCAAGTCCTTCATCACGAACTCGGCCATTGGCGATCTGCAAATATTTCCATGGCAAACAAACATGATTTTTATCATCGCAGGAAACTCCTTGAAAACACAGACTTTATACTGGATTGTGGCCATAATGATATTTCCAGAACTTTAAATAAGCACGCATAAAATCGCATATTTGAGACGTAAAAAGTTGTAAAAGGCGATACCTGCAATTTTAGGTAATCGGCGCCACTTGCAATGTCAACCCCAGCGGACGCATCAGTTTCATTAACGTGTCCAGTTTGGGCGTCGTTTTAAAAGATTCGATTCTAGCAACGGAAGATTGTGGGATATTGCACACGGCAGCAAGTTCTCGCTGGCTGATTCCCATTTCCGTCCGTTTTTGAATAACGGAGGAAACAATCTCCGCCAAAGCCTCGATTTCTTCCATATTCCGTTTGTTATCCGCATCTATAGATTTCACATGGCGTTTATAGTCTTCCCAGTTTCTCATTTTTTGTTCGCTTCCTTTCTGGCAATGTAATCACCGCGTTCCGCTTTGGCGCGCTGGATTTCACGGGGCGGTGTCTTCATTGTTTTCTTTCGGAAATGATGGAGTAGCACGAAAGCATCGTTGTCACAATAAAAATAAAGCACGCGGTTGTTGCCGGGGCGGAGTTCCCAAATATCCTCGTCGATATGCTTGGTAATGTTGTTTGGAAGAAAAGTTCCATTCTTTGAAAGCAGATCGATGTAGAACAGCAATTGGTTGTACTGGATTCGGGCATCTTTGCTGGAGGGGCTTTTGAAACGCAATTCCTCAAGGAAATCCCATACATCCGATTTCCCTGTCTTTGTTTCGTAAAACTTGACAGTAAACATACTATCTCCAATCTGAATGTTTTTTAATGATAGCATAAATGCTATCAAAAAACAAGAGGAACCGACCAATTTAAATCAAAGAACGTTCAGAACAAAACCGTTCCGTCGTTGCATCTGGGCAAATACCCAGATACGTCAAAAACAACTGGACGCAAAAAGGGCTCATGAATATAACCGGAACTCAATCCGTTACATGCATGCGCCCTTTTTGTACGTTCATTAAGCCGCCACAACACAGGGAAATAGTTTGCCGGAATGCGGCGTTCGATCATGAAAAATGATCTGCTTACAAACCATCACAACTTGAACTGCTCGACGGCATTCTGCAGGTCGGTGGCCAGAGATGCCAGCTCGCGGCTGGCTGCGGCGACTTCCTGCATCGAGGCCGACTGCTCTTCGGTGGCCGCTGAGACCGTCTGGGTCTCGTCGGAATTCTTCTTGCTGATTCCCTTGATGGAATCCATCGAGGCGCGCATGGACTTGCTCTCGTCCGCCATTGTGCGGATACTCCTAGACACCTCGCCGACGCCTCCCGACAGCTCCGAGATGGAACCGGAAATCGCCTCGAAGACGGCGTCAGCCTCCTGTACAGCGTTCATTCCGTTGGCGACGCTGGCCGAGCCTTCCTCGCCCGCCGTCACCGCTTTCTCCATATCGGCGCGATTTCGCATGACGAGGTCGGCTATCTTCCTCGACGATTGCTCGGACTGCTCGGCGAGCTTCCTGACCTCATCGGCAACCACAGCAAAGCCTCTGCCGTGCTCGCCGGCGCGCGCCGCCTCGATAGCGGCGTTCAGCGCCAGCAGGTTCGTCTGCCCCGCGATGTTCGAAATCATCTCGACAATGGACTGGATCTCCTCCGAGCCCTTGGAAAGCTGCTGAATCGAATTTTTGATGGTCTGCGTCGTCCCGTTGATAGTATTCATGTGCCCGACGACGTCGCGGATCGACGCACGGCCCTCGCTGACCTTTTCCACCGCGCTGTGGGAGACCTCCGCAATCTCGTCTGCCTTTGTCGCGATGCCGTCCGCCGATTCCGCGATGGCGACAACGACCTTGTCCGCGCCCGCAGCCTCCGTGGACTGTTCCGAAACGCCCGCCGCGATTTCCGTGATGGAGATTGCGACCTGATTTGCCGCCTCCGCCGACTGATGCGCCGACGCCGTCAACTCCTCGCTGGCGGACGCCACGCGCTCCGACTGGCTGCGGATATTGTTCAAGAGCCCGCGCATCGTTTTCCGCATCTGGTTGAAGCCCTTCGCGAGATCGCCCAGTTCGTCGTTCAGATCGATCGTGACCTTGTCCTGCCGCAGATCACCGCTGTTGATGACCTCGCACTCGTCGCGCAGCGCACGGATCGGATTCGTCAGCTTCTGCGCGACCACGACGATAATCGCCGCCGCAATCAGGATGATGACAACGGAAAGGCCGACCATCGCCTTAAGGAGCATCGAGGACGCAGCCTCAACTTCCGACACCGGAGCGCAGGCAATCGCCACCCAGCGACGTCCTTCCAGTTCCACCTTTGTGAAAACGGCCTTGTTTTCCACGCCCTTACGCGTCTTGTAATAAGACGAAATCGGGGCTTCGCTGCTCAGCGCCGTCTTGAAACCGTCCAGCAAACGCTGGTCCAGCCCCTGGTCGCCGTTGTTCGCCAAATTCAGCTTGCCGACAGCGTCAGGAAGCTGCTTGTAAGCGATACAGATACCGCCTTCGTCGACGACATAAACATAGCCCGTTTCCATATAATCGAAGGTGCCGACCAGCTCGGAAAGCTCCGCGAGGCTCACCGTGCCGAAAACCGCGCCCGATACTTTCCCATCCGTCATTACGGGATAACACATGATCGTGATCAGCTTGCCCGTCGTGCCGGAAACGGAAGGACCCGTCATGGTTGGCTTACCCGTAGAAACAACTTGCTTGAAATACTCGCGGGACCCGCGGTCCATATCGACGCCCTGATCGCTGACCGCCTTGCCCGAAAGGTCAACATAGGCCACCATGTCGAAACCTTTCGTCCTGCTCTTCATCGCCGCCAGCGCCGCGATTTTCGCGTTCCGGTCATTGCCGCGCATCGCCGGATGGTCGGCCAATTCCTCAAGTCGAATGGATTTTTCCGTCATCACCTTGTCGAGGTACTCGCCTGCCTCGCCGCCCGTCCGCCGCGCAATCTTGTCCGCATCGTCCACCAGCGCTTTGTTTGAGACATAGTAGCTGATGCCGGACAGCACGGCGAAGCTCAATAGGAACAGCGGCAACAGGATTGCCAAAAACTTCGCCCGGATACTGGAAAACATAAAACGACCCCCTTAAAAAAAGAATATTTATAGTATCATTCTTTCATTGCATTCCGTGAGATTGAAATGCGGCTAAGAGAGAAAAAGCGTCCGGGAGAGTAACCGGACGCATATGAAATCGCCTAAAAAAGGAGAGGGCCGACCTCCCCCATAGAGCCGACCCACTACTGGCGCCGCGCCGGAAGAAAAACGCGGCGGAAGAAAAGCAAACAAAAAACTCTTCTCCGGCAATGGGAAAAGAGTTCACTTGCACAACAAACGCGAAGCCCGTCAAAAACAGGTACCGCAAATTCCTTCCCCGTCGCTCGCAGGTCAAACGGAAACGCTAATTGGGCAGGTCTCCTGGCTCCAGCTTACGCTCCCCGACGCCTTCCCATGCTCGCGCACAGTGGCAATGCCGGATCGCTGGCTGTTACAGTGGCGGGACCGCACCGGATTTCAACCGGCTTCCCTATTAAGTCTTGCGACACCCAATCCAGAATATGAAATTTTATATTCAAAATTCATTTACAAGTGCATTGTAAATGAATCACCTTTTCTTGTCAAGAATGTTTTGGAAAAATTCACATTTTCGTTTGAAAGGACAATCCAAAAGCCCCTCTGAAAGCAACTTTTTCGTTCTTTTCCATGCGTTGGTTGAGTTCGATAATATACGGCGTGTCGCTTCCGTCGGCATAGGTCGGCATGCAGGGGAACACGCAGCCGAGGGTCTGGAGACCTCTCAATCCTGATCCAAATCCAAATCCGACGCTTTGCCTTTATAATTCGGCTTGCGTTTTTCGAGGAATGCGCGGATGCCCTCCTTGTAGTCTTCGCCCTGATACACGAAATGACGATAGGCGTTGATACGCTCGAAAGTCTCCACGCTGAGAGTGGCGGCGTCCCGCGAGAGGACGCGGAACTGCCGCTTGATGGCGCTGACAGACAGCGTGCTGTTGCGGCGGAGCGGTTCAAGGAAATGCTCCTCCAGTACCTGATCCAGCTCGTCCGGCTCGGTCACACGGTTGATCAGCCCCACGTTCAGCGCGTCCTCAGCCTCGATGGGATGGGCGAGGAAAAACATCTCGCGCGCTTTGTTGATGCCCAGCTGATGGATGAAGTGCATAATGCCCGAGGCATTGTAAGGAATGCCGATCTTGGCGGGGGTAATGGCAAAAGTCGCATCCTTGGTGCTGACAATCATATCACAGGAAAGGCAGAGGTCGCACGCGCCGCCCCATACCGTTCCGTCCACGCTGGCGATGACCGGGATAGGCGTATCCTGCACCGCCCGCAGCAGCTTTTCCATCGGCACGCGGAAAGCCAGGGGATCGCTGCCGTCCAGCGGCAGCTCTTTGATGTCATGCCCCGCGCTCCAGACATGGCGATTGACTTCGGCCTGCAGCACGATGCCCACACATTCCTTTTTATAGCTGTCCTCGATGGCGTCCATCAAATCATGGCACATATTCTCGCTCAGGCAATTGAAATGCTTCGGATCCTGCATCTTCACATAAGCAATACGATCTTTGATAACAGTGTTCACCAACATAACGCAATACCGCCTCCAATAGAAATAATAATAATTATATAATAACCCCGGCAGAATATTCAACTCCAAAAGGGCGGGCGTTCTCCCCTGTTGTTGTCCGTTTTCCGCTTCTGTGATGCGACCGGCGGCAAGGAACAACCGAACATTACCGTTTCCTGCCGGATGATAAAAAAGCCGGAGGTCGCTATGTGCCGGTCTCCGGTGATGCAAAATGCCGGGCAAAACTCCTTGTATTGCTTTGGCTATTAAATATCACGAAATTCAATTATCTTCATCCTGTTGTCTTGCTTTCAGTTCCTTTCCCCTTCTCCATGGGACATGGCGCTTCCATCACCGGGCAGGGGAGACAGCGGCGCCTAAAGGCGCAGGTTGGGCAGTCGGGGGTCTGGACGTCGCGCAGGGCTTCCAGCACGGGGGAATGCTCCCAATATTCCATGATGGAGCCGTATGACTCCGCTTTGCCGTAATCGGCGCAAGGGGCAAAACTGCCGTCCGAGCGCACGCAGAAATGATCCCGTCCGGCGGTGCAGCCGCGCTTGACGCCCCGATTGGCGTTTTGCTTTGCGTCTTCCCCGCCCATCAACGCCCGAAGCGGCGAGAAGCAGGACTCCACCGTCAACCTCATTTTCCCGTCGTCGTTTTCTTCCTCTTCCTGCTGTTTCGCATATTCATTGATAAACTGCGCCGCGCTTTCCATCTGCTCCCGCGTGGGCAAAGTCCGTCCCGGAGTCCCGCCGCTGACGATAAGCTCCCGAAGGGCGAAAGGCTCCAACCCCTGCACGATTTCCGAAAGGTTTTCCGCGTTTTCCCGCGTCATGATCCAGCGCGCAGACGTCCGATCGGAGAGCCCCGCCCGAACGAGAGAGCGGATGGTTTCCGCCGGATCGCCGTCCGCGCCAAGCTCCGCAATATACGCATCCGCGTCGAGAGCAAAAATTTCCTCTAATCGCGAATCGGGAATACTTTCCGCAGGCAAGACCACCGTCGCCGAAAGCCCGCCCGATTTACATTCCGCCAGCAGCCGGTCCAGATGCTCATACGCCGCCGCGTCGCCGAGGAAGCGCACGCGGCGGATCCTTTCTCTCCCGCACTCATCGAGCCGCTTCAGCGCCTCGCCCACGGGAAGCGCCCCTTCCCCGTTCTTCAGCACGAAGTCCACATAAACGGGACGCTCATAGGCGTCGAAATAGTGATGGTGAACGTAGGGCGACTGCTCCAAATACGCCTTCGCCTCGGCAATCTTCCCGTCCCGATAGTTCAGCTTGAAATAAGCAATCAGCGTCTGGATGAACGGAGCGCCGTCGGGGCGGATCCGAATCCAGCGGCGGAGCGCCTCGGCCTTCGACTGCAGGCAAAGCCCCGCGTCCTCCAGCCGCGTGATGAACATATCGACGAGCAGCGGATGACGCCAACGGGAAAAGACCTCGACGCCGATTTTCGGCAGCACGCCGTTTTCGCCGAGGTCGATATTGACGGCAATCTTTTCCGTCTCCCGCCACGGTGCGAGAGCTTCGCGCAGCGCGGCCGTGTCGCCCTGCCAGCCGATGGCGGCCAGCCCGTCGGGAATCGTTTCCCAACCGGGAAACATAATCACGAGACGCATGACGTCCAGCTCGCCCCGGCTCGTCATCGTACCGATCTGCTTGAAACTGGCGCCCTTCGGCAAATTTTCCATCACGCGTTCCAACGGAGCACGCAATTTTTTTGCCCGGTCCTCGCCCAGGAACGGCGGCAGGAAAGCATCCCAGGCCGCGGTGTCCCGATGGGTGAACTTAATATTCGCAAAAAGGCAGGGCGAGATTTTTTCGCCCGTCTCGTGCGCTTTCCGAAATTCCGCGTAGTCGATTTCATACCAAAGGCTTTCCAGGTCGGGAATCACTGTCTGGTCGATATTCATGATGTAATCGACATACCGCGCCTCTTCGCCGAGCCGCACCTCCAGCCCCGCGCCGTGGGTGATCGTGTCGCCGTACTGCGCCTTTACGCTTTCGAGGTCGGCGAGGCATTCCTCGTCCATGATCTCCGGTATCGGATGACGATGGAGATGTGCGAGAAAATCCTTCATCGGAAGCTCCTGTACGTCCATGGCTGCAATCACTCCTTGGATTCTTGCAAAAAGCGCGAACAAACCGCAAAGCCCGAGCTTCCGGTTTCTTTCCATTGTTAATTTATTCGAGAAAAAACGTGCACTTCCTTCCTGCAAGCGCACGATTTTTCAAAAACCGCCGATCGATGATATCTGACCGTGTCGATGATGATCCTGATGTTTTGATGCTATGCGCCCATAACGAGCTTGTCAATCTTAACGCATCTGTCCGTCAAAGGGTTCGTCGGCGCCGGATACTGCCGGAGCACCTGATCATTGGGACTGAACTTCTTGATGAGGCAGGTAATCACTTTCTTTGCGTTGTGAATGGCACCGGTGACGTCCTTGAGCTGCTTGAAGGACGGGCCGCGAAGCGGGACCCTGACGCGCGGGCCGCCGCCCGCCACGACGTCCAGTTCATCCTCGGTCATTACCTTGTTCATGAGTTCTGCATTCGTCATTTTCAATTCCTCCTCTGCGATTCCTTGATTCGCTTTGTCGTTCGTTCGGTGATAGGGTTCGCTTTTATCCGAGAGCCGCGTTTCTTTATTGTCCATCGGCGTCGTCTCCTTTTTGCTTTTTCCGCCTGTATATATGCGCAGGCCGAATAAACCTGACAAACTATTTGAAATAAATTTGCATCGTCATCTTTAGAGGCGAACAGCCCCATTTCAGCCTGCTGCGGGCAAAAAAACTCCCTCTGCTTACTTATAAGCAGAGGGAGTCAAGCCGCCGTTTGGAGTTTTTACCGTTTCCTGCCCGTATTCAATAAATGCCTATACCCTTTTACAGCCATGCCTCGGCCTTGCAATCCGAATAGCAGCCGCCGCCCGCAACATTTTGCAGCGTGTCGGCGTCAAGCTCAAAGTCGGCCAGCTCCGCCATATACGCCTCGGCGTCTTCCTTCGTCAGCTCCATGCCGCGGGTCTTTGCCAGCGCGACCAGTTCGTCGGCATTCTTGCACTGCATAGCCTTCGCAAGCATTTCCTTCGTAATCTCGTTCTTGTTGATCGACATAGTGGTATCCTCCCTCAAAATAATGTATTTTACTGCCTTCACTTATATATACAAATCAGGGGCGCCAAAATTGACGCTGACAGAAATAAATTTTTAATCCCACTTTATCGTGTTCCTTCGAGACTTCTATTATCTCAAATATCCTTTTCCGCATAACCACACCCGCCGCTAAAACATGGGATTTTCTTTAATATTATACATTATATCCCTCGCCCGATAAATCCCCCTAATGGACAGTTCCCACCCATTTCAGCTATATCTTGTTTGCATCAAGTGTCGGACGAGGTTCTTCAACGTGCCGTAAAACCTCACCCACCGCCTGCGGCGGTCCCCCCTCCCCAAAGGGGAGGGCTGCGCGTCAACATAACATTATTATATAGCCGCAGTATTACTCCGGCCATCATAATTCTCTACCACAACTCCCTTGCTTTCCCCTTGAGGGGAACAACCGTCCAGTGGACTGCTGCTTGGTGCCCGCAGGGCGACGGATAAGGTGTCTTGGAGATTTCGCTGACGTTAAGCATTGCGTCTTTCCACCTCATCCGTCAGCTTCGCTGACACCTTCCCCTCGAAGGGGAAGGCAAGATATATGCTTGTTCTTGCGTTGTGCATGTGGGAAGTTTGATATGATATATTTCGGCACCATTCCCGAAAAATCCTGCAATCCAATAATAAAGCGCTCGCTCTTTTTCCCAAACCTGCAATGGTGCCAACTGAAAGAACCGCCTGCACATGCAAGCGGTTCTTCTTCGTATAAATCAGGGGTTGCCGTTGAATCGGATTCTACCTAGCTGCAGCTGCTTGTTATACCGGCCCCGCCGCCAACACGTACGAGGACTCCGTCGTCAAGCTCACACTCTGACAACTCATTCAGGTAAGCCCCGCTGTCTCCAACAGAAGGCGGGGCTTTTGCTACGCTTTTTTCCATTACGGCCTGCTCAGCATCGGGTCGGGCGGGTTCCCGTAGCGGGCGTCCCACTCTCGGCTGAAAATGCGGTGATTGAAAACATGGGCGGCGATGAATGCCTTGCTTTCCTCCGATACCGACGTATCGGCATCGAACTGCGCAGCCACGTCCTCGAAGCTGTACTCGTTCATGCCCGGCTTCACATAGCCGCGCTGCCTGTCGCCGTCGAAAAACAATTCAAACTGCTGCTCCGGCGTCCACGCCTTCCACTGCGTTTCCCTTTCGTCGAAGTTCGGGTCGCCGGTATCCATGAACTGGCCGATATAGCTGAAAAACTGCGAGCCCAGATACTCGGCCCCCGCATGCTCGAAGAAATCGTTGCCCCGCTTCCATGGGCTCTTGTATTGGTCGGTCAGGAACGGCAGGTACACGCCGTGCAGTGCGCCGTAGCGGCGGGTAAATTCTTCGCCGAAATCCTTGGCCTCATGGCCGTAATGGAATTTCCCGATATAGATGGGAGCGCCCAGATGGGGGTACAGGCTCTCCGCCAGCTGATGGGAATTGAAATCTCCCCAGATCAGGCTGCCGTATTTTATGCTGAAGGCCTTGTCCTGTTCCAGCGTCGCATCCGGAGCTTCCGGCGTCTGCGCTTTTCGCCGCTGCCGGAACCAGGTGTCGGCGTCGGCCAGGAGGCTGAACTCGTCGGTGCTGTAAAAGACGAGCAACGGAACGTAGTTCATATCGGGATCGTCAAAGGACGCCGACGGCACCACGGTTCCGTCCCGGAAGAAAATGGGGAACAGCTCCATGCGACCCCACGCGGGGGAGAAAATGCCGGCCAGGCGGGCGCTGGACAGACCGTAAAGCCACTGCCGCGCCGTTTTCAGGTCTTCCTCGGCTTCGGAAAGCAGCCACGACTCCGCTTCCTCTTTTGATTTCTTTACGCCATCCTCCACGGCCAAAGGGGCGAAGCGCTCCGCGAAAATCCTGCGCGAAGGCTCCGGCTCGCAGACCAGGAAGCCGGCGCTGAAGCAGATGGCCCGATGGAAAAGGCCGCGCGCCAAGTGACTGGTCAACAATACCGCGATCGCGCGTCCTCCGGCGGAATAACCGCTGACAGTCACGTTGCCCGGGTCGCCGCCGAAGGCCGCGATATTCCTCTGCACCCACCGCAGCGCGGCGATCATGTCCAGCAGCACGAAATTGCCGCTGTCCTCTTCCGCGTCGCCGGTCCGAAGCGCGGGGAGCGGATTGAAGCCCAGCGCTCCCAAACGATACGCCACACTGACGTGGACGACGTTCAGCGACTCGCTGAACTTATTGCCCAGCCATTCCTCCGGCTGTCCGGTCTGAAAATTGCCGCCATGGAAGTATACCATGACAGGCAGCCCCCGATTCGGCGAATTGCGGCGGCAAATATTGAGGGTCAGCCTGCCCTCGGCGCCGACCGTCTTGCCGTATGCGATTTGGAGGTTCCGCTCGCCGGGTTTCGTGCAGTTCAGCACGCGCTCGATCCGCGGCGCGGGCCGCGGCTTGCGCCAGCGGTTTTCGCCCGACGCGGGCGCGGCGTAAGGAATGCCAAACCATTGGGCCGCGCGGTGCAGGCGCTCCAGATTGCCGCGGACCTTTCCGTTCTCCACCTCCACGATCAAGGGAAAGAGAGCCGGGCCGTCGGAAATGCCTATCAGCTGTAAGATCAGGTCGTGATGCTGCTGGAAGGAACCTTTGAACGCCGCCTCGTCCGCATTGGACACCGCGTCCTCGGAAAAATCGCCCGTATCCGGATCGAGAAAATATTTGAGGTCGTCCGACGCCTTCAGCGCGGTCTCGACGTATTCGTCCAGCGTCATGTCCGTCAGATAGCCGTAATATTGCAGAACCCTCAATATATCGTTAAAACGACGGCAATAGTGCAGCGCGTCCAGCGCTTCGGCGTCCTCGTAAATCGACTTCGCCAAACGGCTGAAGAAATAGATTTCGCGTTTTTCCTTGCTTTTCATAGGTCCCATCCCCTCTTTTCATACTTCCAACGGTTGGGATAAGCGCGCCTGCACTTTACGTCGCAGTGCCTACAGGTTCTATTATACCACATGGAAAAGGACCATACAGAGCAATCGCCTGCATGGTCCTTTTCCATGACATTGGTGGTGCCGGTTCCACATCAGTTTTCAAAGCAGTAATCGTTTTTGCAGTCCGGGTAGCATCCGCCGCCAGCCGCCTTCTGCAGCTGCGCTTCGTCCAGCTCCACGTCGGCCAGCTCCGCCATATACGCCTCGGCTTCTGCTTTGGTAATGTCAAAGCCCGCGGATTTCGCCAGCGCCATCAGATCGTCGGCGGTCTTGCACTGCATGGCCTTCGCGACCTGTGCTTTAGTGAGTTCCTTCTTGTTGATTGGCATGATAAACTCCTCCTTCAAAATGATAATATTTCTTTTGTGATTTCTTTTTTGTTGATCGGCATAAATAAAACCTCCTCATAAAACAATATGCTTCATTGCCTTCTACTTATGAATACAAGGCAGGCCTCCCAAAATTGACTCTATTTTTAAATTATCCATATATAATTTTCTATTTATCTTATATATTATATTCGTTTAACCTATTGTCAAGTTTTTTCTAATCGCCAAAAATGCACTGTTTCTCATAAGTGGAGCATATCAGCTTCCTTCTTGCGACAGCCCTTTTTTCACGCAAAACAGGAAGCCAAAAGGGGGAAAATATGGTATAGTAAAGGAACAAGAATCAATTTTCACAAACCGATGAAAGGGGAATCGTTTTATGAAAAGGAAACTTTCTGCTCTGCTGCTCGGCTTCTTGCTCATCGTCTTCAGTTTAAGCGTGCAGGCGGCCGCCTCATCTCCTCCGCCCCATTCGGAGCCCGCCGTCGCCATGATGAGATGTCTGGAATCCGATCCGGAGCTGATGGCTCTCATGGAAAAATCCATCGCAAAGGCGAAGAAAATCAATCCTGACCACAACACCAATCCGGTACAGAGCATCCAGGAGCTTTATGCGTTCTTGGACTGGGCTGCCACTTGTATGCCGTGGAACGTGCTGAAGGACGCTTCTTATCCCACGCTCTACAATCATATCGACCAGAGCGTGGATTATATCTGGTTCATTTTCGATCAGCCGCTGAAGGAGCTGGAAGGACGGGGATATTATTATCCGACCCTTCAATACCATGAACCCATAGCCTCATGGTGCCGCGAATATTCCGACGCCTGGGGAAAATATCTCTCGACGAAGGAGAGCTGGAACGACAGCTATTATCAGAAGATAAAGCAGGATCCGAGCATGAACATGCAGCACGGCTGGTACGCGGATCACAATGTCTGGACCAGCTTCAACGACTGGTTTGCCCGTCATCTTATCGATCCCTCCGTCCGCCCGATTGCCGATGCAGAGGTCGTCGCTCCTGCAGACTCTACGCCGCAGGGGCTTTGGAAAATCGACGATACCGGCAATCTGGTGCAAAAGGAAGGCGTTGCCATCAAGTCGGCAAACTTCACCTCGATCGCCCAGCTCCTGGGCCCGGGCTCTGCGTACGCCGATGCCTTCAACGGCGGCGCGCTGACGCATACCTTCCTTGACACGAATGATTATCACCGTTATCACTTCCCGGTCAGCGGCAAGATCGTCGAGCTCAGGAAGATTCCCGGCGTAAACGGTGCCGGTGGGATCACTGTCTGGGACGCCAAACACTCCCGTTATGTTCTGGAGGACACTACCCCGGGCTGGCAGATGATCGAGACCCGGGACTGCGTCGTGGTTGATACGGAGGAATACGGTCTCGTGGCGATTCTCCCCATCGGCATGTCGCAGATCTGCTCCTGCAACTGGGAAAAGGACCTTGCCGTGGGCTCTGTTGTCAAAAAGGGAGATCCGATGGGATATTTCCTTTTCGGCGGCAGCGATATCGTAATGGTATTCCAGTCCCGCGTCGACGTTTCTCTGCTCTGTCCGCAGGGAGAAACCAAGGACACCTTCAAGCATGTGCTCATGGGCGAGCCCTATGCAAAGCTGGCTCCTAGGAAGTAACTCCGCATGCTGAGACAGGGCTTCCGCACTGTAGTGACCCCAAAACGTTCAATCTAACCGTAGTCAATATCATTAAATTCCTTTGCTATAAAACTGCCCCCATAAGTTAGATGTTCGATCTAACTTATGGGGGCAGTGCACTTCATTCACCATAAACAGCAACAGCTTCTTTTCCGGTGATTCGCATAGAAGACAACTTCTCTGCGCTTTTCATATCCTTAATCAGAATGACGAACAGCCTGAGTTGTCAGTATCCTCCGGGAACCCCAAGTATCACTCTTTCCCCGCGATCAGCGTGCTCGTGATATTGCTCGCCACGTTGCCGACTGTGTTGATCATGCTCACAATCGGGTCGATGCACAGAAAAACCGTCACCGCTCCCATCGGGACCCCGACAGCCGCGAAGACAGAGGAAAGGCCGATGAGAGCCGCCCCGGGGCATCCCGGCAACGTAAAGGAAACGATGAACAGCGAGACGAACATCGACAGCAGGGTTTCCGCATCCAGTGCAATTCCGCAGGTCCGGGCCATCAATATCGTGACGATAGCGATGTGGTACCCGGTACTGTTCATATTGAACTGGATTCCCACCGGCAGCGTGAACATGGCGAGCTTTCGGTTGACGCCAAGCTTATCCGCGCAAAAATCTATGGTTTGTGGCAGGCAGGCGTTGGAACTGTTGATGGCAAAGGGAACGGGGGCAAAACCTGCAAGATCCCTGAAAAACGAAACGGGAGACGCGCCGCCAAACGCCGCTGCAAACACCGCACAGGCGAGGAACACGAGCGCAACCCCGACGACATCGCCGACCATAACTATCCCCAAAGGGAGCAGTGCGTCGAGCCCGGTGGACAGCATCAGA